>NZ_JBEPLH010000036.1:0-61790 GCF_040545135.1 Burkholderia sp. 572
TTTCTTTTGGGGTCGCCCCGAGCCCGGCCGCTCGCCGCGTTGCGCTCCTTGCGAATACGTCCAGTATTCGCAGCGTCGCGCGCCTCGCGAGCGGCCGTTCTCGTGGCAACGCATGTGCGTTCCATATGGAAACAGACCCTAACAAACACAGGAGACATGCCATGCAACGAAAGATGCTCGACGCCGCCGCACGCTGCTTCGCCGGAGCCGCGCTCGCGACGGCGGCCTGCGCCGCGTCCGCCGGCACGCTGACGATCGCGACGCTGAACAATCCCGACATGATCGAGCTGAAGAAGCTGTCGCCGGCGTTCGAGAAGGCGAACCTGGACATCAAGCTGAACTGGGTGATCCTCGAGGAAAACGTGCTGCGCCAGCGCGCGACGACCGACATCACGACCGGCAGCGGCCAGTTCGACGTGATGGCGATCGGCACCTACGAGACGCCGCAGTGGGGCAAGCGCGGCTGGCTCGCGCCGATCACCGGCCTGCCCGCCGACTACGACCTGAACGACATCGTGAAGACCGCGCGCGACAGCCTGTCGTACAACGGCCAGCTGTACGCGCTGCCGTTCTACGTCGAGAGCTCGATGACGTTCTACCGCAAGGACCTGTTCGCGGCGAAGGGGCTGAAGATGCCCGACCAGCCGACCTACGACCAGATCGCCGAGTTCGCGGACAAGCTCACCGACAAGGCGAAGGGGACCTACGGGATCTGCCTGCGCGGCAAGGCCGGGTGGGGCGAGAACATGGCGTACGTGTCGACGGTGGTGAACACGTTCGGCGGGCGCTGGTTCGACGAGAACTGGAATGCGCAGCTGACGTCGCCGGAATGGAAGAAGGCGATCACGTTCTACGTGAACCTGCTGAAGAAGGACGGCCCGCCGGGAGCGAGCTCGAACGGCTTCAACGAGAACCTGACGCTCACCGCATCGGGCAAGTGCGCGATGTGGATCGACGCGACGGTCGCGGCCGGGATGCTCTACAACAAGCAGCAGTCGCAGGTGGCCGACAGGATCGGCTTCGCGGCCGCGCCGGTCGCCGCCACGCCGAAGGGCTCGCACTGGCTGTGGGCGTGGGCGCTGGCCGTGCCGAAGACGTCGAAGCAGCAGGACGCCGCGCGCAAGTTCATCGCATGGGCGACGTCGAAGCAGTACATCGAGATGGTCGGCAAGGACGAAGGCTGGGCGTCGGTGCCGCCGGGCACGCGCACGTCGACGTATCAGCGTCCCGAGTACAAGGCCGCCGCGCCGTTCTCTGACTTCGTGCTGAAGGCGATCGAGACGGCCGACCCGAACGATCCGTCGCTGAAGAAGGTGCCGTACACGGGCGTGCAGTACGTCGGGATTCCTGAATTCCAGTCGTTCGGCACGGTGGTCGGCCAGTCGATCGCCGGTGCGGTCGCGGGCCAGATGACGGTCGACCAGGCGCTCGCCGCCGGGCAGGCCGCCGCCGACCGCGCGGTGCGGCAGGCCGGCTACAAGAAGTAACGCGCCGGCAGTCACGCGGCCCGCGGCGTGCGCCGTTGCACATGCCGCGGGCCGGCGAAGCCGAAAGGCGGGCGGGCCGTTCGCGCCCGCGCATCAACCGGAGGAACGCCGATCATGCGTCATTTACGTCTTCCCCTGAGCCATGCTCACGCGCCGTCGGTCGGCGACGCGTCGTCGCCGCCCGGCGCGCCGCGCCGCGCGCGCGGCGGCGCGAGCTGGCTCGTCTCGCCGTCCGTCGCGGTGCTGCTGCTGTGGATGTCGATCCCGCTCGCGATGACGATCTGGTATTCGTTCTCGCGCTACAACCTGCTGAACCCGGACGTGAAAGGTTTCGCCGGGCTCGACAACTATCGCTTCCTCGCGACCGATCCGTCGTTCCTGCCGGCGATCTGGCACACGCTCGTGCTGATCGGCGCGGTGCTCGCGATCACGGTGGTCGGCGGCGTGCTGATGGCCGTGCTGTTCGACCGCAAGTTCTACGGGCAGGGCGTCGCGCGCCTGTTCGCGATCGCGCCGTTCTTCGTGATGCCGACGGTGTCCGCGCTGATCTGGAAGAACATGATCCTGCATCCGGTGTACGGGCTCGTCGCGAACGCGATGCGCGCGCTCGGGATGACGCCGATCGACTGGTTCGCCGACTACCCGCTCACCGCGGTGATCATCATCGTCGCGTGGCAGTGGCTGCCGTTCGCGTTCCTGATCCTGTTCACCGCGATCCAGTCGCTCGACCAGGAGCAGAAGGAAGCCGCGCGCATCGACGGCGCGGGCCCGATCGCGATGTTCTTCTACATCACGCTGCCGCACCTGAAGCGCGCGATCGCCGTGGTCGTGATGATGGAGACGATCTTCCTGCTGTCGATCTTCGCGGAGATCTACACGACGACCGGCGGCGGCCCCGGCGACGCGACGACCAACCTGTCGTACCTGATCTACGCGCTCGGCCTGCAGCAGTTCGACGTCGGCCTCGCGTCCGCGGGCGGCATCATCGCCGTCGTGGTCGCGAACGTCGTGTCGTTCTTCCTGGTGCGGATGCTCGCGCGCAACCTGAAGGGGGAGTACGAAAAATGAGCGACCTGACCTTCGAAGGCCGGCGCGTGCCGGCCGTGTTCGACCTCGTGCGGCGTGCGCTGCCCGGCACGCTCGCGTGGCTGATCGCGCTCCTGCTGTTCTTCCCGATCTTCTGGATGGCGATCACCGCGTTCAAGACCGAGCAGCAGGCGTATGCGTCGACGCTGTTCTTCATGCCGACGCTCGACAGCTTCCGCGAGGTATTCGCGCGCAGCAACTACTTTTCGTTCGCCTGGAATTCGGTGCTGATCTCGGCCGGCGTCACGGTGATCTCGCTGCTGTTCGCGGTGCCGGCCGCGTACGCGATGGCGTTCTTCCCGAACCACCGCACGCAGAAGGTGCTGCTGTGGATGCTGTCGACGAAGATGATGCCGTCGGTCGGCGTGCTCGTGCCGATCTACCTGCTGTGGAAAAACGCGGGGCTGCTCGATACCGTGTCGGGCCTCGTGATCGTCTACACGCTGATCAACCTGCCGATCGCGGTGTGGATGACCTTCACGTACTTCAACGAGATCCCGAAGGACATCCTCGAAGCCGGGCGCATCGACGGCGCGTCGACGTGGCAGGAGATCGTCTACCTGCTGATGCCGATGGCGCTGCCGGGGCTCGCCTCCACCGCGCTGCTGCTCGTGATCCTGTCGTGGAACGAAGCGTTCTGGAGCATCAACCTGTCGAGCTCGAACGCCGCGCCGCTCACCGTGTTCATCGCGTCCTACTCGAGCCCCGAAGGGCTGTTCTGGGCGAAGCTGTCCGCAGCTTCCCTGCTGGCGGTCGCGCCGATCCTGATCGTCGGCTGGCTGTCGCAGAAGCAGCTCGTGCGCGGGCTCACGTTCGGAGCCGTCAAATGAGCGCGAACGTCCTGATCTGCGATTGCGACGGTGTACTGATCGACAGCGAGGCCGTGGCGGCCGACGTGATCGTGCGCGAGCTCGACGCGCGCTGGCCGGGCGTCGATGCGCGGCCGGCCGTGATGCCGTTGCTCGGGCTGCGCATCGAGCGCGTGCTGGCCGGCGCGGGCGACGCCGTCGGGCGCACGCTGTCGGCCGGCGATGTCGACGCGATCCGCCGCGCGGTCGAGGCGGCGGCCGTCAACGCGCCGATGGTCGACGGCATCGATGCGGCGCTGGACGCGATTCAGTTGACGACGGCCTGCGCGAGCAACAGCTACCGCACGTACGTCGAGGCCGCACTGGCGCGCACGGGCCTCGCGCGCTTCTTCGGCGACCGGCTGTTCTGCGCGGATGCCGTCGCACGGCCGAAGCCCGCGCCGGACGTGTATCTCGCGGCCGCGCGTACGCTCGGCGTCGTGCCTGCCCAGTGCCTCGTGGTCGAGGACAGCGCGACCGGCATCACCGCGGCCGCCGCGGCCGGCATGACCGTGCTCGGCTTCGTCGGCGGCGGGCATGCGTCGGCCGCGCAGATCGACGCGCTGCGCGGGATCGGCGCGCGTCACGTATTCGACGACATGCACGAACTGCCCGGCTACGTCGCGCGCTGGCAGGCGACCGGCGCGGTGCTGCCGAACTAGCAACCACGAACGATTGCGCGCCGCGTCCGACGCGGCGCGTCTCGCATCACGAACGAACGGAGACAGATCATGGCAAGCGTGCTCCTGCGCAACATCGCGAAGCGCTACGACGAAACCGAAGTGCTGCGCAACGTGAACCTCGACATCGCCGACGGCGAATTCGTCGTGTTCGTCGGCCCGAGCGGCTGCGGAAAATCCACGCTGATGCGGATGATCGCGGGCCTCGAGGACATCTCGAGCGGCGACCTGCTGATCGACGGCGCGAAGGTCAACGACGTGCCGAGCGCGAAGCGCGGCATCGCGATGGTGTTCCAGTCGTATGCGCTGTACCCGCACATGACGCTGTACGACAACATGGCGTTCGGCCTGAAGCTCGCCGGCGCGAAGAAGCCCGAGATCGACCAGGCGGTGAAGAACGCCGCGAAGATCCTGCACATCGACCATCTGCTCGACCGCAAGCCGAAGCAGCTGTCGGGCGGCCAGCGGCAGCGTGTCGCGATCGGCCGCGCGATCACGCGCAAGCCGAAGGTGTTCCTGTTCGACGAGCCGCTGTCGAACCTCGACGCGGCGCTGCGCGTGAAGATGCGGCTGGAGTTCGCGCGGCTGCACGACGAGCTCAAGACGACGATGATCTACGTGACGCACGACCAGGTCGAGGCGATGACGCTCGCGGACAAGATCGTCGTGCTGTCGGGCGGCGCGGTGCAGCAGGTCGGCACGCCGAACGAGCTTTACCACGCGCCGGCGAACCAGTTCGTCGCGGGCTTCATCGGTTCGCCGAAGATGAACTTCCTGACGGGGACCGTCGATTCGGTTGATGCCGGCGGCGTGCTCGTGCGCTTCGACAGCGGCGAGACGCAGCGCGTCGCGGTCGAGGCGGCGGGGCTGCAGCGCGGCGCGGCGGTGACGGTCGGCGTGCGGCCCGAGCACCTGAAGGTCGAAGCGGCGGCCACCGGCGTGGCCGCGCGGACGATGGCCGTGGAATCGCTCGGCGATGCCGCGTACCTGTATGCGGAGTCGGCCGTTGCGCCGGACGGGCTGATCGCGCGGATTCCGCCGCTCGACACGTACCGCACCGGCGAGGCGCTCCACGTGCACGCGCAGGCCGAGCACTGCCACCTGTTCGACGAACACGGCCAGGCGTTCCGCCGGCTGAGCGTGCACGCGAAGGCCGCATGACGGCCGGCCGCGGTCACAGCGGCAGGTGCGCGGCCATGTAATCGACGAACGCGCGCAGCTTCGGCGTCGGGTGGCGGCCCGACGGCCACAGCACGTAGACCGGCGTGCAGCTCGCGACGTGTTCGTCGAGCACCGCGCGCAGCGTGCCGTCCGCGAGCGCCTCGCGCACGAAGAAGATGGGCAGGCACGCGATGCCGAGCCCGCGCAGCGCGAAGCACAGGCGCGCTTCCGCACTGTTGCTGACCATCGCGACCGGCACTTCGGGCGGCGTGCCCGCGCGCGGCACGCGCAGCGGCCAGGTCTCGAGCTTGCCGCTGGTCGGGAAACGGTAGTGCAGGCAGCGGTGCTGCGCGAGATCGGCCGGCGTGCGCGGCGTGCCGTGCCGGTCGAGATAACCGGGGGACGCGACGAGGTGCTGGCGGAAGTGGCCGAGCAGCCGCGACGACAGCCGGGAATCCGAGGGCTGGCCGGTGCGCAGCACCGCGTCGAACCCTTCGTCGACGACGTCGACGAGCCGGTCGCTGAAATCGATGTCGAGCTCGATCTCCGGATACGCGGCCATGAAATCGGCGAGCACCGGCAGCAGCAGCGTGCCGATCGTCGGCAGGCTCACGCGCAAGCGCCCGCGTGGCGCTTCGGCGCTGTGCGTCAGTTCCTGCTCGGCCGCGTCGAGCTCGGCGATCACGCGCCGGCACCGTTCGAGAAAGCGCGTGCCTTCGGCGGTCAACGTGATGCTGCGCGTGCTGCGGTGAAAGAGCCGCACCTTCAGCCGCGCCTCGAGCCGCGCGATGCGTTTGCCGATCGCCGAAGCCGATAGCCCGAGCGCACGTCCGGCCGCGACGAAACTGCGCGTTTCCGCGACCTGAACGAACACGACGAAGCCGCCGAGGTTTTCCATGCGAGTTCCCGATTGCGGACGTCAGCGTCCGGATTGTCCGGAACTCTACCCCGGTTTTTCTTCTTGCGTCGGCTCCCTACGATGAGCGCTCGTTCATTGTCGAGAGGTCACGTCATGTCATCCCTGCCTGTCACCGCCTTGCGCGTGGAACCGGACGCCGCGCTGCGCCACCGGCTCGACGACGCGCTGGATCGCGCGCTCGCCGACGCGCGCATGGTCGGCGCGGTCGTGCTGGTCGCGCAGGACGGCGAGCTGCGTTATGCGCGCGCCGTCGGCCTTGCCGATCGGGAAGCCGGCACGCCGATGCGGGACGATGCGCTGTTCCGCCTGTCGTCGGTCACGAAGCCGGTCGTGGCGGCCGCCGCGATGCGGCTGGTCGCGGCGGGGCGCATCGCGCTCGACGAACCGGTTGCCCGCTCGTTGCCCGGATTCCGCCCGACGTTGGCCGACGGCACGCCTGCCGTCATCACGTTGCGTCATCTGCTGTCGCATACGGCCGGCCTCGGCTACCGCTTCCTCGAAGCGGACGGCGACGGCCCGTATGCACGCGCCGGCGTGTCCGACGGAATGGACCGCTCGGGTCTCTCGCTCGCCGAGAACCTGCGGCGCATCGCCAGCGTGCCGCTGCAGTTCGCGCCGGGTACGTCGTGGGGCTATTCGCTCTCGATGGACGTGGTCGGCGCGCTGATCGAGGCAGTCGACGGGCGGCCGCTCGCCGACGCGGTTGCCGCGCTCGTCACGACACCGCTCGGGATGATCGACACCGCGTTCGTCGCGCACGACGCCGCACGCTTCGCGACGCCTTACGTGAGCACGCCGGGCGCTCCGCGCCGGATGGCGGACGTCGATCTCGTGCCGGTGTTCGACGGCACGATCGGCATCCGCTTCGAGCCGGCGCGCGTGTTCGATGCCGATGCGTGGCCGTCGGGCGGCGCGGGGATGGTCGGCACCGCACGCGATTGCGTGACGCTGCTCGATGCGCTGCGCACGGGCCGCGACGGCTGGCTCGAACCCGCATGGGTCGACGAGATGGCGCGCGTCCAGCCGGGTGCGGGCGAACTGCGGGATGCGCCCGGTTTCGGCTTCGGGCTCGGGTTCTCGGTGCTGCGCGATCCGGTGGCCGCGCAGTCGCCGGAGTCGGTCGGCACCTGGCGCGGGGGCGGCGCGTACGGGCACACGTGGTTCGTCGACCGCGCGGCGGGGCTGACGGCCGTCGCGCTGACCAACACGCTGTACGAGGGCCTCGACGGGCGGATCGTGACCGCGGTGCGCGATGCGGTCTACGGCGTCGAAACCGGGAGCGCGGCATGAGCGACTGCACGACGATCGATGACGAGCTGGCCGTTCAGCCGGTGCAGGCCGGCGCGCGCCTGCCGGTTGCGAACCTGCTGGCGCTCGCGACGGCCGCGTTCATCACGATTCTCACCGAGGCGTTGCCGGCCGGCCTGCTGCCGCTGATGAGCACCGACCTGCGCGTGCCCGAGGCGCTGATCGGCCAGCTCGTGACCGTGTATGCGCTCGGCTCGATCGTCGCGGCGATTCCGCTCGTCGCCGCGACGCGCGCGATGCGCCGGCGCACGCTGCTGCTCGCGGCGCTGGCCGGCTTCGTCGTGTCGAATGCGCTGACGGCCGTGTCGCCGTACTACGCGCTGACGCTCGCCGCGCGCTTCGTCGCGGGGATGGCGGCCGGGCTGCTGTGGGCGCTGCTCGCCGGCTACGCGAGCCGGATGGTCGATGCCTCGTTGCGTGGCCGGGCGATCGCGGTCGCGATGCTCGGCGCGCCGGTCGCGATGTCGATCGGCATTCCGGCCGGCACCGCACTCGGCGCGGCGCTCGGGTGGCGCGTCGCGTTCGCGGGTATCACGCTCGCGGCGCTCGTGCTGATCGGCTGGATCCGTTGGCGTCTGCCCGATTATCCGGGGCAGCCGGCCGGCGCGCGCGAGCCGGTGCTCGGCGTGATGACGCTGCCCGGCGTGCGGCCGGTGCTGACCGTGATGTTCGCGTACGTGCTGGCGCACAACATGCTGTATACGTACGTCGCGCCGTTTCTCGCGGGCGTGCGGATGGGCGCGCAGGTCGATGCGGTGCTGCTCGTGTTCGGTATCGCGTCGCTGGTCGGCATCGCGCTGACGGGCGCGTGGATCGGCGCCGCGCAACGGCGGCTGACGCTCGCCAGCATCGCGTTGTTCGCCATCGCGGCGGCGATGCTCGGCGCCGGTTCCGGCATGGCGATCGTCTATGCGGGTGTCGCGCTGTGGGGGCTCGCGTTCGGCGGCGCGCCGACGCTGTTCCAGACGGCCACCGCGAACGCCGCGGGAGAGGCGGCGGATGTCGCGCAGTCGATGCTCGTGACGGTGTGGAACCTCGCGATCGCGGGTGGCGGTATCGCGGGCGGGATGCTGCTCGGCGCAACGGGGGCGGGCGCGATTCCGTGGGTGCTCGTCGCGCTGCTGGCGGCCGCGTGGGTCGGCGCATGGCGGGCTCGCCGGCATGCGTTTCCGGCGCCGCGCGCCGCGTGAGTTTGCAGGTGCGGGCGCGATTCAGATTGCCCGCATGCCCGGCGCCGTCCTGGCGCGCGCCTCGTCGTTGCCATGGCGATGCCGGAGGTGTGCCAGACGCTGACGGCGCGCGAGAAGGAGGTGCTGAAATGGACTGCGGCAGGCAAGACGTATGCCGATATCGGATTGATTCTGTCCATCTATGGCCGGACTGCGAAGTTTCACCTGATGAACGTGATGCGCAAGCTTCGTGCGGCCAACAAGGCGGAGGCCGTCATGAAGGCCACGATGCTCGGGTTTCTGCAGTGACGCCCGGGTTGTCCGGACGCGTCGGCGATCCGCCGTGCGGCGACCGCATGCGGTGACGGGAAGCCGGCACGCCGGCTACGCGTCCAGTGCCGCCCTCGCGCACGTCTCGTCGGTGACGAGCCCCGACATCCAGCCGCCGCGCAATGCGGCGATCACCGCATCGCGTTTCTTCGGGCCGCCCGCGAACGCGATCGTCGGGCGCTTCGGCGGCGTGGCGAGCGACACGCTCGTCACGCGCGTGCCGGTCGACACATCGATCAGCTTGCCTTGCGCGTCGATCGGCACGCCGAGCAGTTCGGCCACCGCGCCGAGCGCGGTCATCTCGTCGCGCTCCTGTTCGGTGATGAAGCCGTCTTCGTAGAGCGGGCAGTGCGGGCCGATGTTGCCGATCCCGACGAACGCGACGTCGGCCTGGCCCGACAGCGCCTCGACGATCCGGTACAGCCGGTGATTGCACCACTGCGCGCGCTCGGCGGCGCTGTCGGCGAACAGCGGCGCGGGCAGCAGGAAGTGCTTGCTGCCGGTTTTCTCGGAGATGTACTGCGCGACGTCGTAGCGGTTCGACGAACCGTCGGCCGCGATCGCGCCGACCATCGACACGAGGCGGTGCTGCGGTCGGTCGATCTGCGCGATCTGTGCGACCGCGGCCTTCAGCGTCCGGCCGCTGCTGACCGCGATCACCATCGGCCGCGTTTCGTTCAGGTAGCGCTCCATCACCTGCGCACCGGCGACGGCCAGCTTGCGGTCGATCGCGTCGGGCGCATCGGCATCGACAGGCACGACTTCGCACATCGCGAGGCCGTAGCGCTTCGACAGCTGCGCGCCGAGATCGAGGCAGTCGGCGAGCTGGTGGTCGACGCGCACGCGGATCAGGTTCTTCTCGACCGCGAACGCGACGAGGCGTTGTGCGACCGGGCGCGACACCTGCAGCTTTTCCGCGATCTCGTTCTGCGTGTCGCCCGCGACGTAGTAGAGCCACGCGGCACGCGTGGCGAGATCGAGTTTTTCTGAGGACTTGGACACGATAGCGATTCGGTTCGGAGCTGGGGGGCCGCCCGCGGACCGGCCGGCGGGCCGCATGACGGCATCCACTGTACCGCATGTCGCGCATGCGGCCGACGGCCGGCGCGCGTGACAGGCGGCGCTTACGCGAGCCGCGCGCGCGACGGTTCGTACAGCGGCCGCACGTGGCGGTACAGCGAACGAAACGCATCGAGGCGTTCGCGCAGCAGCGCATGGCGGGCGGCATCCGGCGCGTATTCGGCCCGCACCGGCGGCTTGGCCAGCACCGCATGCGGATCGCCGCCGACAGCCAGCCAGCCGAGCCGCGCCGCGCCAAGCGCCGCACCCGTTTCGCCGCCGCCGTGCTGGCGCGTGCGCACGTTCAGCGCATCGGCGATCAGTTGTGCCCAGTACGCGCTGCGCGCGCCGCCGCCGATCAGCGACAGCTGGGCGGTTTCGACGCCGGCCGCATGCAGCGCGTCGAGACCGTCGGCGAGGCCGAGCGTCACGCCTTCGAGCACCGCGTAGCCGAGATGCGCGCGTTCGGTCGCATGAGTCATCCCGAAGAACACGCCTTGTGCGTACGGATCGTTGTGCGGCGTGCGCTCGCCGGACAGGTAGGGCAGGAACAGCGGGGCCGTCGCGAGCGCGTCGGCGTCGAGCGCCTCGACTTCGGCGAGCAGGGCGGGCTCGTCGGTGCCGGTCAGCTTGCAGACCCAGCGCAGGCAGCTCGCGGCCGACAGCACGACGCTCATCAATTGCCAGCGATCGGGAATCGCATGGCAGAACGCATGCACGGCCGATGCGGGGTTCGGCATGAAGCGATCGCCGACCACGCTCAGCACGCCGGACGTGCCGAGCGACACGAAGCCGTCGCCTGCGTGGATCGCACCGATGCCGAGCGCGCTCGTTGCGTTGTCGCCGCCGCCGCCGGCTACCACGACCGCCTCCGACAGCCCGAGTTCGCGCGCGATGTCCGCGCGCAGCGTGCCGGACGGCGCATTGCCTTCGACGATGCGCGGCATCTGGTCACGCGTCATTCCGCATGCGGCGAGCAGTGCATCGGACCAGTCGCGGCGTGCGACGTCGAGCCACAGCGTGCCGGCTGCGTCCGACGGGTCGGACACCTTCGCGCCGGTGAGCCGGAACCGCAGGTAATCCTTCGGCATCAGCACGCAGGCAGTCGCCGCGAACACATCGGGCTCGTGCTTCGCGACCCACAGCAGCTTCGGCGCTGTGAAGCCCGGCATCGCGAGATTGCCGGCGAGGGCGTGGAGATCGGGCGCGCGTTCGGTGAGCAGCGCGCACTCGTCGGCGCTGCGCATGTCGTTCCACAGGATCGCGGGGCGCAGCACGCGGTCGTCGCGGCCGAGCAGCACGGCGCCGTGCATCTGGCCCGACAGGCCGATGCCGCGCACGGCCGCGAACGCTTGCGGATGCCGTTCGCGCAGCGCAGCGAGCGCGGCGAGCGTGCCTTGCCACCAGTCGTCCGGATGCTGTTCGGCCCAGCGCGGATGCGGCCGCGACACGGTGAACGGCGAGCCGGCGGTGCCGACGACCGTGCCGTCCGGGGCGAGCAGCAGCACCTTCACTTCCGAAGTGCCGAGGTCGATGCCGAGATACATGAGCGATCCGTTCCGTCAGTGGGGACTCGCTACTTTAGCCGCGCGGCCGTGCACGTGCCAAGGCAGGTTCGCCCCAATGCGCGTCAGCGCGCCGCGAGCCATGCATCGACCCGCGCGAGCCCGGCGCGCAACGCCTCGACCAGCGCCGGGTTGCCGGCGAGCGAACCCCACAGCGCGCGGCTTGCGCACAGCGCGGCGACCTGGTCGTCGGCCTCCGGATGGCCGGCCCCCGGATGGCCGGCCCCGACGATCGCACGCGCGGCGCTTTCGTCCATCACGCCGTCCTGGTACGCATACGGCAAGGTGCCGCGCGCCCAGCGTTCGAGAAAACGCAGGAACAGCGCGGGCAGCACGGCTGTGGCGACCGGCGCCGCGCTGCGTGCGAACGATTCGACGAGCGTCGGTGCGATGAAGCCGGGGATCTTCGAGAAGCCGTCGGCCGCGACGCGCTGGTTCGTGTCGAGTACGTACGGGTTGCCGAAGCGTTCGAGCACGACGTCGCGGTAGCGCGCGAGATCGAGCGGGCTCGGCGTCAGGCACGGGATCACGTCCTGCGTCACGTAGTCGTGCGCGAAGCGCCGGATCGCCGCGTCGTGCGTGCCTTCGTGGATATACGTGTGGCCCGCGAGCGTGCCGGCCCACGCGATGCAGCTGTGCGTCGCGTTGAGGATGCGGATCTTCGCTTCCTCGTACGGGTGCACGTCGTCGACGAGCTCGGCGCCGGCCAGCTCCCAGCGCGGTCGGCCGGCCGCGAAGCGGTCCTCGATCACCCACTGGATGAACGATTCGCCCATCACCGGGCATGCGTCGTCGATGCCGGTGGCGGCCAGCACGCGCTCGCGCACGTCGGCGGTCGGGCGCGGCGTGATGCGGTCGACCATCGCGCTCGGCGTCGCGACGTTCGCATCGAACCACGCGAGCAGGTCGGCCTGCCCGCGCCGCTCGAGGAATTCGCGCATCCCCGCGCGAAAGCGCGCACCGTTGTTGCGCAGGTTGTCGCAGCTCTGCAGCGTGAGCGGGCCCGCGCCGCGCTTCACGCGTTCGGCGAGCAGCGCCGCGAGCGCGCCGTACAGCGTTGTACGCGCACCCTGCAGGTCGGCCGCGAGATCCGCGTTCGCGACGTCGAGCCGGTTGTGTTCGTCGAGGTAGTAGCCGCCTTCGGTGACGGTGAACGACACGATCCGGCAGGCCGGATCGGCGCCGGCGTCGATCAGCGCGGCGAGATCGATCGACCAGGGCAGTACGCGCGTGATCGCGCGGATCGTCTCGTAGGCGCGCTCGCCTTGCGGCGTGACGGTTTCGAGCGTGTATTCGCCGTGCTGCGCGGCGAGCGCGTCCATCGTCGCGCGCATGTCGTCGCGGATGTTGCCGACGGTCAGCGACCAGCGCTCGTCGGGCGGCACGGCCGCGTTCACGCGATGCAGATACCATGCCTGGTGCGCGCGGTGAAACGAGCCCGCGCCGATGTGCAGCAGCACGGGCGTGCGGGCGGAGGGCGATGCGCTCATCCGGTGTCTCCTGTTCGTGCCAGATTTTCCTGCCGAATACGAATACGATCATTTGCTCTTTGTGTGAACGAATGATCGTATTCGGGCGAACGAAAGTCAAGGCGGGGAAACGGCATTTCGATGGTGCGCTGCGGCGGCGGGCGGAATGAGCGGGCGGAAAGGCGCGCGACACGATCGCGCAGTGGTGCGCGTTCTTCATGTGCCTGCTCGCCGTGTATGCGGCGTTCAGCTGGCTGCCGACGATGCTGGCCGCGAGCGGGCTGAGCGTGTCGGTTGCGGGGACGGGCTCACCGCGTACAACCTCGGCGGCGTGATCGGCGCGCTGCTGTGCGCGTGGACGATCGCGCATGCCGGGTCGCGCTGGCCGCTCGTGCTGTGCAGCATCGGCGGCGCGGCGAGTGCGGTGTGGCTGATGGGGGTCGATGCAAGCCGCCACACGGGCTGGCTGATCGTCGGGCTCGGGCTGCACGGGCTGTTCGTCAACGCGGTGCAGTCGACGATGTATGCGCTCTGTGCGTACATCTACCCGACCGCCGTGCGCGCGACGGGTACCGGAAGCGCTCGCGTTCGGCCGGCTCGGCGCGATCCTCAGTGCGTTCGCGGGCGCGATCGTGATCACCACGGGCGGCGCCACGGCCTATCTGACGATGCTGGCGATCGCGATGCGCATCGTCTGCGTCGCGCTGCTCGTCGTGCGGCGGCATATCCCGCGGCTGTCACGTGCGGCAGCGCAGCCGCGCGAAGGGGAGGAACTGGCCCGCACGTCGTCGTGACGGCGGGCGAGTGGTGCGTTACAGCGTGGTGCGCACGTGCCAGAGCTCGGGGAACAGCACGACGTCGAGCATCTTGCGCAGGTACGGCGCACCGCTGGTGCCGCCCGTGCCCTGCTTGAAGCCGATGATGCGTTCGACGGTCGTCACGTGGCGGAAGCGCCACTGGCGGAATGCATCCTCGAGATCGACCAGTTCCTCGGCCATCTCGTAGAGCTCCCAGTGCTGCTGCGGGTGACGGTACACCTCGAGCCACGCGGCTTCGACCGTTTCGTCGTGCTGCGTCGGCTGCGTCCAGTCGCGCTCGAGCCGCGCTTGCGCGATCGGGAAACCGCGCCGCGCGAGCAGGCGGACGACCTCGTCGTAGAACGACGGCGCCTCGAGCGTCGCGCGCACCTGTTCGAGGATGTCGGGCCGGTGCGCATGCGGCTGCAGCATCTGCACGTTCTTGTTGCCGAGCAGGAATTCGAGCTGGCGATACTGATACGACTGGAAGCCCGACGACTGCCCGAGATACGGCCGCATTGCCGAATACTCGGACGGCGTCATCGTCGACAGCACGTTCCACGCCTGCACCAGTTGCTCGAGGATCCGCGACACGCGCGCGAGCATCTTGAACGCGGGCGGCAGCGCGTCGGTGCGCACCGCGTCGAGCGCGCCGCGCAGCTCGAACAGCGCGAGCTTCATCCACAGCTCGCTCGTCTGATGCTGGATGATGAACAGCATCTCGTTGTGATCGGGCGACAGCGGATGCTGCGCGTCGAGGATCGAATTCAGCGACAGGTAGTCGCCGTAGCTCATCGACTTCGAGAAATCGAGCTGTGCGTTGTGCCAGCCGGCTTCGCCCGAGGCATCGCCCGGCACGTGCGGCGCTTCGTGTGCCGCTTGTGCCGAATGGGCGGCGCGTGCGCCCGAGAACGGGCAGCCCGCCGGCGCGTCGCCGCCGGGCGGCTGCATATGACCAGAATTCACGACTATCTCCAGATTTGAATGACGGGGCGCGGCGCGCAATCCGCGTGACCGTGGTGCGCGCCGGGCAAGGCCGGTCAGGTCACCGCGCCGCGTTCGGCGAACTCGGGCGCCTTCCAGGCGTCGGTGGCGAGGATGTCGCGCAGCGTCTCGACGGCATCCCACACGTCGACGAAGCGCACATAGAGCGGCGTGAAGCCGAAGCGCAGCACGTACGGCTCTCGGTAGTCGCCGATCACGCCGCGCGCGATCAGCGCCTGCATCACCTCGTAGCCGTGCGGATGCTCGAAGCTCGCCTGCGAGCCGCGCTGGTGATGCGCGCGCGGCGTGACGAGCTTCAGCGACAGGCCCGCGCAGCGTGCTTCGACGAGCGCGATGAAGGCATCGGTCAGCGCGAGCGATTTGCGGCGGATCGCCTGCATGTCGGTTTGCAGGAACACGTCGAGCCCGCATTCGACCATCGACATCGACACGATCGGCTGCGTGCCGCACAGGAAGCGCGCGATGCCCGGATCGGGCGCGAAGCCCGGCTGCATCGCGAACGGTGCGCGGTGGCCCCACCAGCCGGACAGCGGCTGCGAGAAGTGTGCGTGATGACGCTGCGGCACCCACACGAATGCGGGCGAACCCGGGCCGCCGTTCAGGTACTTGTACGTGCAGCCGACCGCGCCGTCGGCGCGCGCGCCGTTCAGGTCGACCGGCACCGCGCCGGCCGAGTGCGCGAGGTCCCACAGCATCAGCGCGCCCGCGTCGTGCACGAGCTGCGTGACGGCCGGCATGTCGTGCATGTAGCCGGTGCGGTAATTCACGTGCGTGATCATCGCGACGGCCGTGTCCGCGCCGAGCGCGGCCGGCAGGTCGGCCGGATCGTCGATCAGGCGCAGTTCATAGTTGCCGCCGAGCTGCTCGATCAGCCCCTGCGCGATATACAGGTCGGTCGGGAAGTTCGAGCGCTCCGACACGATCACGCGGCGCTCGGGCGCGCGCTCGGCCTGGTGGCGCAGCATCGCCGACAGCAGCTTGAACAGGTTGATCGAGATGGTGTCGGTGACGACCGTTTCGCCCGGCGCGCCGCCGATCAGCGTCGCGAGCTTGTCGCCGAGACGGCGCGGCAACGCGAACCAGCCGGCCGTGTTCCAGCTGCGGATCAGGCCTTCGCCCCATTCGGCGCCGATCACCTGCTGCGCGCGGGCGGCCGATGCGCGCGGCTGCGCGCCGAGCGAGTTGCCGTCGAGATAGATCACGCCGTCGGGCAGGGAGAACTGGTCGCGCAGCGGGGCGAGCGGATCGTCGCGGTCGAGCGCGAGTGCGTCTTCACGGGTCTTGATCATGATTTGAGTCGTCAGTCGGGGTAATCAGGAGGCACGCGCGGGCAGCGCGCGCAGCACCGCGCGCACGGGGCTCGCGTCGAGCGTCGCGAATTTCAGCGGCAGTGCGATCAGTTCGTAGTCGCCGGGCGGCACGTCGTCGAGCACGATGCCTTCGAGGATCGCCATCCGGTGCGCGCGCACGCGGTGATGCGCATCCATCGTCTTCGATTCCTGCGGGTCGAGCGACGGCGTATCGATGCCGATCAGCTTCACGCCGTGCGCGGCGAGCAGGTCGATGGTCTCGGGCGCGACCGCGCAGAAGTCGCTGTCCCACCGTTCGATGCTGGCACGTGCATACGTGCGCAGCAGCACGCGCGGCGGCACGCCGTCGAGCGCGGCCGCGACATCGGCCGGCTGCACGACCGGCGATGCGCCGATGCAATGGATCACGCGGCACGGGCCGAGATAGGTGTCGAGCGGCACGGCGCCGATCGGCGCGCCGTCGGCGTCGTAATGCAGCGGCGCGTCGCAGTGCGCGCCCGTGTGCGGCGACAGCGTCAGGCGTGCGACGTTGACCGGCGAGCCGGCCTCCATCCGCCACACGCGTTCGACGGAAACCGGCGTATCGCCCGGCCACACGGGGGTGGCGGGGCTGACAGGCGGCGAGATGTCCCAGAGGGTGTCCATGGCATGACGATTCGGTGAGTCGATGCTTCGAATGATAGGTGGACGCTCGCAGAAAGTGCTTGCGAAATAAACATGGACAAACCGCCGGATTGGCAGATAATTCGACTCAGAGGGAAAACGGGGACCAAAAATGCACGCGATCACGCTCGATGCCACCGACTGCCGGATTCTGGCGGTACTGCAGGAAGAGGGCAGAATCAGCAATCTCGACCTGGCGGAACGCATTTCGCTTTCGCCATCCGCCTGCCTGCGCCGCATGCGCCTGCTCGAGGAGCAGGGTGTGATCGAGCACTATCGCGCGTGCCTGAGCCGCGAGAAGCTCGGCTTCGAGCTCGAGGCGTTCGTGCAGGTATCGATGCGCAACGAAGAAAATCAATGGCACGAGCGCTTCGCGGAAGCGCTGCGCGAATGGCCGGAGGTGGTCGGCGCGTTCGTCGTGACGGGCGAGAGCCACTATCTGCTGCGCGTGCTCGCGCACAACCTCAAGCACTACTCGGATTTCGTGCTGAACCGGCTCTACAAGGCGCCGGGCGTCATGGACATCCGTTCGAACATCGTGCTGCAGACGCTGAAGGACGAAGCCGGCGCGCCGGTCGGGCTGGCGCGCACGGGAGCGATCAAAGCGGTGTAAGGCCGTGGAAGCCGCCGCCGTGGAACACGAGCGGCGGCGTCGTGTCCGATGCGGCGCGCACGCCGCAGCGTTCGACCTCGCCGACGAAGATCACGTGGTCGCCTTCGTCATAGCGGCTGCGGTTGTGGCATTCGAACCATGCGAGCGCGCCGTCGAGCACGGGCATCCCGGAGTTGCCGGCCGCATGCGCGATTCCTTCGAAGCGGTCGCCCTTGTAGGTCGAGAAGCGCTTGCACAGGTCGAGCTGCGAGGCCGCAAGTACGTTCACCACATAGTGGCTGTTGCCGCGGAACACGGGCGTCGACGCCGATTTGTGCGCGAGGCTCCACAGCACGAGCGGCGGATCGAGCGATACCGAGTTGAACGAGCTGGCGGTGATGCCGATCAGCTGTCCGGACGGCGCGCGCGTCGTGATCACCGTCACGCCCGTTGCGAACTGGCCGAGCGCTTGCCGGAAAGCGGCCGAGTCGAAATCCGGGGGATTGGCCTGGCTCATCGGGCAGCCATCCGGAACGAGACGGGCGGGCGCGGCGCGACGCGAGCGGGGCGGGCACGGCGGACGAAAGGCGACAAGGCGGTCGATGGGGAAGGGGTGCGCATGGCCCGATTTTAGCGGAATCGGGGCCGCCGGGCCCGGCCAGGCGGCGCATCGAGGGGGCAGGGTGACGTAGCGAACACTGCGGCGCGCGGCAGGACGGGCAATCGCGCGCGGCCGGCAACGCCGTTCTGTCGCGTTTTTCGAACGGGGCCGCCGCGCGGTCCTGCGCAGTTGCATCTCCCCGCCGCCGATCCCCGCGCCATCTATTGCGCCGCCGCCAGTCCGAGCGACAGCGCGCCCGTCACGATCAGGCTCGACGCCCACACCGCATCGAGATTGAACCAGCTCCGCGACACGAACTTCAGCCCGAGATAGCGGTACACGAGCCACGCGAGCCCGCCGCCGGCGCCGATCATCGCGATTGCATGCACGGCCGCGACGACGAGCGCCATCCCGAGATGCGCATCGACGAGCGTGGCCGCCGCCCGGTGGCCGGCGTCCCGGTCGAGCCCGCAGAGCCCGAGGTAGATCGGTACCAGCATCAGCCCCGCGCCATGCGCGATCGCGACCGCGAACGACCACAGACCGAGCCGCGCGGGCGGGATCCGCGCGAGCGCACGCGGATGCCGGCGCCGGATCAGCAGCACGGCGCCGAAGCCGATCACGAGCGCGCTCGCGCCGATCCGGATCGCCGATTGCCAGGCAAGCAGCGCGGCGAGCAGCCCGAACGGCAGCATCACCGCGAAGACCGCGAGCGCATGGCCGAGCGCGAGATAGCCGAGCGCCGCGACGAGTGCACCGCCGCGGCGCGTCATCAGCGCGTTCGACACCGCGAGCGGCCAGCCCATCGCGGGGTTGAGCCCGTGATACACCCCGCTCGCGAGCACGGCCGCCCACAGCGCGAACTGGGCGTGAAGGCCGGCGTTCAACGCTTGACCGACGGATAGCAGAACGAGTCGGTCGAGCAGTCGCCGCCTTCGAGCCGGATCTGGTGCGCGCGATAGCCTTCGGGGAAGTCGACCCAGTAATCGTCGGCGAGCGTCAGCCCGCCTTCCGGCCCCGCATGCGCGAGCACCTGCGCGGCCGGCACGCCATCCGGATAAAACTGGTCGTCCCACGTCGAATAGAGCGAATTGGTCCAGTACACGCGCCGGCCGTCGCGGCTGATCTCGACCATCTGCGGGCCGCCCGCGAATGCGCGGCCGTTCGAGTGCGGCGCACGGCGCGCGATGCCGCCGATGCGGACCGATCCCGCGAGCACCGGGTTGTGCGGGTCCGATACGTCGTACTGGCGCATCTCGCCGGTGCCCCAGCACGACACGTAGAGGAAGCGGTCGTCGAGCGACAGGTCGATGTCGGTCACGAGCGGCGGCACCGCGCCGAACGATTTCAGCAGCGGCGGCAGTTCGTCGGCCGCGGCCGGCTCGGCCGGGATGGTCGCGGTCTTCTTCACATGGAACTTGCCGCCTTCGCGCCACCAGGTCCAGATCGAGCCTTCGAGATTCGTCGTGTCGACCACGACGCCGACGAACCCGTATTCGCGCACCGGGTCGTGCGCGGGCCGCACTTCGAGCGCCATCTGGTGCTGCGCGCCGAGATCGATCGTCTGCACGTTGCGCCGCGCGCGCAGGTCCCAGAAATGCAGCCGGTGCCCGTATTTGTTCGCGAGCAGGTCCTCGGGCACGATGCCGTTCTCGAATTGCGGCGGCAGCGCCCATTCGCTCGACACCATGTAGTCGCGCGGTAGGTTCCACCAGAAGTCGTAATGCTTGTCCTGCGGGCCGCGGTCGATCTCCCAGCGGCCGAGCACGTCGAAGGTTTCGCAATCCATGATGAAGATGCCGGGCGCGCCGTCGGTGCCGTCCTTGCCCGCGCCGCCAAGCGTGCTCACATAGATGCCTTCGGGGCCGCAGTGAACGGTGTGCGGCCGCGAATAGCCGGTTTTCGAGAAGATCTCGTCGGGCTCGACGATCTTGTGGATGCGCGCCTGCGTCGGATGCGGCTTCGTGTCGATCACGTAGATGCGCGACGAGCGCAGGCCGGGGATGATCAGGAAGCGGCGTTCGAGGAACGCATGGCCGGTCAGCGGCGACAGCGACGACGAACAGGCATTCCAGCCGAAGTGGTGAAACTCGTCGCCGGTGTTCGGCATCGTCACCGTATGCACCATTTTTCCGTAGGTCGGCGAGCCGGGCTTCACGTCGATCACGGCGAGCGCGTCGGGTCTGGAAAAATCGGGGCTCAGCAACAACGTATAGGCAAACTCTTCCGCCGGCGCCTGCATCGCAAGCTCGGGCGAAGCGTGAAACGTCGGGTCAGGTCGCATGCTCATGGTAATGCTCTCTCGATGGGTTCGGATCGTTGACGCACGGCCGTTCGTTGCGGGCGTGCGGGTCGGGGTTGCCGCGCGGCGCGCGTGGTGCCGGCAGGCGCGATCGGCAGGCGGGTGCACGCGTCGGCGACACGTGCGGCGCGCCGTGCATCAGATCGTGAAAGCGGAGAAAGGCGGTGTTCCGGATCGCCGCACGCGGGGCGAGACGGACGTACGGCAAGGGGGTGGCACGGTCGAAGCGGCAGCCCGCGATGCGGCGACGGCCGGGCGAGTGATGCGGGTGATGTCTGTTAAGGCATGCATATCGATGTTCCGGCAGATGATGTTTGCATCAGGGTCGGGCACGCATCGGGCGCTTTGCGCGAGGCAGCGGGTTTGCCGCCGCGCTCGCGCGTGCCTAAGTGTAGACGAGAAAGCGGGCGGCCGGTCGTGCGCGGTACCTGTGCAACCTGTCAGGTTCGCGCGCGAGTGAGATACTTGCCGCAGTGCCGTTGCGACCCGCCCCCGGGTGGGCAGCGGCGAGACGGAACGGTGGCGCCGGCGCATGCGTGCCGGCTGCCGACATCAACGAAGGACTGATTTCATGGTGAACGAGATGCTTGAAACCGCGACATTGGGAGGCGGGTGTTTCTGGTGCACGGAGGCGGTGTTTCTCGACGTCGACGGCGTGACGGCCGTCCAGTCGGGCTACGCGGGCGGCCATACGCGCAATCCCGGCTATCGCGACATCTGCGAAGGCGACACGGGCCACGCGGAAGTCGTCAACGTGACGTTCGATCCGGCGCGCATCGGCTATCGCGAGATCCTCGAGATCTTCTTCGCGACGCACGATCCGACCCAGTTGAACCGGCAGGGCAACGACGTCGGCACGCAGTACCGTTCGGTCGTGTTCACGCATTCGGACGCGCAACGCGACACGGCGCTCGACGTGATCCGCGAGCTGGAGCGCGAGCAGGTGTTCGGGCAGCCGATCGTCACGCAGGTCGTGCCGCTCGACGGCAACTACTGGCCGGCCGAGGATTATCACCAGAACTATTACGCGCGTAACCCGGGGCAGGGCTACTGCTCGGTCGTGATCGGGCCGAAGCTCGCGAAATTCCGGCAGAAGTTCTCGCACCGGCTGAAGTCGCTGCGCGGCGCGTAAGCGCCGGAACGGCGGGAGCCGGCGCAAATGGGCGTCAGGCCGCCTCGTTGCGCCACTGCGCGCACGCGGCGGCGATCTCGCGTGCGAGCGCGATGCACGACAGCGGCGCGGAGCCTTCCGCCTTGTTGTTGATCGTGATGATCACCGGCTGCCCGGCCAGCGCATAGCGCGCGGCCAGTTCGGCGAGCGCCGAGCGCGTGGCCGGATCCTCGTCGACGAGCTTGTCGAACGGCTCGTATTTCGCTTTCGCCTGTTCGTACTTGAAGCCGCTGTGCAGGCTCCAGCGCACGATCAGCGGGCCCGGCGCGTCGCCGTCGAGCAGGGCGAGCGCGGCCGCCTGGCGCAGCGCGTCGGGCATCCTCGCGTGCAGGCCGACGCAGTAGCGCACACCGAGCGCGGCGAGCGCGCGGATGAAACGCGGCGTGAGCAGGCTCGCGTCGCGAATCTCGATCGCATAGCGGGTGCCGTCGGTTTCCCGCGGCAGCGGCGGCAGCGCCGCGAAGAACGCGGCGAGCCGGTCGATCAGCGCGGCCGGCTGCGCGAGCAGCTGGTCGGGCAGCGGCGAGAACTGGAACACGAGCACGCCGGCTTTCCGGCCGAGCCCTTCGAGGCACGGCTGCACGAACTCGCGGGTGGCGAGCTGCGCGTCGAGGAAGGTCGGGTTCGGCCCCGACGGCTCGCCGCGCCGGCCGCGGATAACCGCGTCGGTCACGGAGGCCGGCGCCTTCACGACGAAGCGGAAATCGTCGGGCACCTGCTGCGCGTAGCGCAGGTAATCGGCGACCGACAGCGGGCCGTAGAACGAACGGTCGAGGCTCACGCTCTTCAGCAGCGGATGTGCGCCGTACGCTTCGAGCCCTTCGCGCGACAGCTTGGTCTGCGCGAAATCGCCGTCGTAGACGATGCCGTCCCAGCCGGGGAAGTACCACGACGACGTGCCGAGCCGAACGTTCGGCGGCAGGCCGGCCGCTGCGTCGGCGACCTCGGGGGCGATCGGCGCGGGCAGCACGCCGCGTCGGCGCCGGCCTTTCTTCAGCGGCGCGGCCGGCGGGGACGGTTCGTCCCACAGCAGGCCGGAAGCGGCAGGCGGTGTTTCGTCGGAAGAACGGGAGCGGGAGCGCGGTGCCGGCTGCGCGTCGTCACGCGCGTCCGGTTTCACGTGTTCGTCGGTGCGGGCAGGCGGGCCGTCGTCCTCGGGCGACGCGCGTGCAGCGTCGGCCGGCACGCCGAACAGGTCGAATTGCCCGTCGGCGTGCGGCGCGTGCGCGTCGTCGTGCTGCTGTCGTTCCGGCGGCCCCTTGCGCCGCGTCCTGCCGTCACCCATGCATGCCCAGCGTGAAGCGCCGCCTAGCGCGGCAGCGCGTGTTCGTACATATAGCGCCGCGACCACGGCAGCGTTTTCGCGCTGCGTCCGGCCTTGCGGCACACGATCTGGAAGATCGACACGTCGTCGTGCTCGAACGCATACGCGCAGCCGGCGAGATACACGCGCCAGATGCGGAATTTTTCGTCGTCGACGAGTTGTCGCGCGGCTTCTGCCTTCGCCTCGAAGTTTTCCGTCCAGATGTCGAGCGTGCGCGCATAGTGCCGTCGCAGGCTTTCGACGTCAATCGCTTCCAGTCCGCCGCGCTGCGCGGCTTCCAGCGCGAGGCTGATGTGCGGCAGCTCGCCGTCCGGGAACACGTAGCGGTCGATGAACTCGCCGCCGCCGAGCGCGGTTTCGCCGCTTTCCGCGTCGGTCGACGTGATCCCGTGGTTCATCGCGATGCCGTCGTCGACGAGCAGGTCATGAATCCGCGTGAAATAGAGCGGCAGGTTCTTGCGCCCGACGTGCTCGAACATCCCGACACTCGTGATGCGGTCGAACTGGCCGTCGATCTCGCGGTAGTCCTGCAGCCGGATCTCGATCCTGTCCTCCAGCCCGGCCGCCTTCACGCGCGCGGTCGCGAGGTCGAACTGGTTCTGCGACAGCGTGACGCCGAGGCACTGCGCGCCGAACTTCTGCGCGGCGCGCAGCACGAGCGCACCCCAGCCGCAGCCGATGTCGAGCAGGCGCTGGCCGGGCTCGAGCCGGATCTTCGTCAGGATGTGGTCGATCTTCTTGATCTGCGCGGTGGCGAGATCCTCGTCGCCGTTCTCGAAGTAGGCGCACGAGTACACCATGTTCTCGTCGAGCCACAGCTTGTAGAACTCGTTCGAGACGTCGTAGTGATACTGGATCGCCTTCTTGTCGGTGCTCTTCGTGTGATTGAAGTAGCGCTTCACGCGCGCGAGCTTGCTCGCGCTCGTCACCGTGCTGCGCGCGAGCGAGTAGCCGATGTTGATGATGTCCGACAGCTTGCCTTCAATGTCGATCTTGCCCTTCACGTAGGCCTCGCCGAGATTGTCGAGGCTCGGTTCGAGCAAGAGCGGCAGCGCCGACGCGCTGTTCACCTTCAGCGTGACCTGCGGCGCGCTGAAGGTGCCGAAATCGAGTTGGTCGCCGTTCCACAGCACGAGGCGCGCCGGTATGTTCGCTTTCGCCCGTACTTCGTCCGCCCACTGTGCCAGCTTCTTTTCCCAGAACATTTGGATTCTCCGTTTGTTCGTTGAATCGAATACAGCCAAGTATCTTGACCGGCGCCCGCGGCTTGCGCGGCGGGCGCCCGGATGCAACACGAGACACGACCGGCGTGCGCCGGCGCCGCGCTTACGGCGACAGGCGCGAGATCGACCAGCCTGACGAGGCGTTGGCGTCGCGCGTATAGAGCAGACGGTCGTGCAGCCGCGACGGGCGGCCCTGCCAGAACTCGATCGAGTCGGGCACGAGGCGGTAGCCGCCCCAGTGGGGCGGGCGCGGCGGGTTGTCGCCGTAGCGTTCGCTGACGGCCTTTTCCTGCGCTTCGAGCGTCGCGCGGCTGTCGATCACCGCGCTCTGCTCGGACGCCCATGCGCCGATGCGCGAGCCGAGCGGGCGCGACGCGAAATAGCGGTCGCTTTCCTCGGCGCTGGTTTTCTCGATCCGGCCTTCGATGCGCACCTGGCGCTCGAGCTCGATCCAGTAGAACAGCAGCGCTGCCTGCGGATGCGCGGCGAGGTCGTGCCCCTTGCGGCTTTCGTAATTGGTGAAGAAGACGAACCCGCGTTCGTCGACGCCCTTGATGAGCACGATGCGTGCCGAGGGCCGGCCGTCGGCGCCGACGGTCGCGAGCGTCATCGTGTTCGGCTCGGGCAGCTTGGCGGCAAGCGCCTCCT
The DNA here is from genome assembly GCF_040545135.1 of Burkholderia sp. 572. NCBI lineage: Bacteria > Pseudomonadati > Pseudomonadota > Betaproteobacteria > Burkholderiales > Burkholderiaceae > Burkholderia > Burkholderia sp. 572. The sequence goes on from NZ_JBEPLH010000036.1 coordinate 24,718, forward strand.
TGAACCAGCGGTCGAACTGGGCGAAGGGGTCGTGGGCGACATCGGCTTCGTCGAGCGAAGCACGCGAATAATTGATGCGGAGATCGGCGAGAGTCGTCATGTTATGCAAACGCTTCAATCTGGAACCATTGTAGCCAACGCGCAAGAAACGTGCGTGCACAGTGGCGCGTGCGAGCGGGGAGTTCAGGCAAAATAGAGGGCTGCACGACTTACGTTTTCCTTGCTGCCATGCCCGCCGCCGACACCGCCCCGCCCAGTTCTTCTGATCTTACCCCGACCCCGGAAATCCAGCTTGACGTGGATCGCGCGCGGCGCTTCGGCGGCGTCGCGCGGCTGTACGGCGCGCCGGCCGCCGCCGCGTTCGAGCGCGCGCACGTCGCGGTGATCGGGATCGGCGGCGTCGGGTCGTGGGTGGCCGAGGCGCTCGCACGCAACGCGGTCGGCACGCTCACGCTGATCGATCTCGACAACGTCGCGGAAAGCAATACGAACCGGCAGATCCACGCGCTCGACGGCAATTACGGCAAGCCGAAGGTCGACGCGATGGCCGAGCGGATCGCGCTGATCGATCCCGCGTGCCGCGTGAACCGGATCGAGGATTTCGTCGAGCCCGACAACTTCGATGCGCTGCTCGGCGGCGGTTTCGACTACGTGATCGACGCGATCGACAGCGTGCGCACGAAGGTCGCGCTGATCGCGTGGTGCGTCGCGAAGCGTCAGCCGCTCGTCGTGGTCGGCGGCGCGGGCGGCCAGCTCGACCCGACGCGCATCCGGATCGACGATCTCGCGCTGACGATCCAGGATCCGCTGCTGTCGAAGGTGCGCGCGCAGTTGCGCAAGCAGCACGGCTTTCCGCGCGGGCCGAAGGCGCGTTTCAAGGTCAGCGCCGTGTATTCGGACGAGCCGCTGATCTATCCGGAAGCGGCCGCCTGCGATCTCGAGGACGGTGCGGAGCCGTCCGCGGCCGCGCACGTCGCGGGGCTCAACTGTGCGGGATTCGGTTCGAGCGTGTGCGTGACCGCGAGCTTCGGCTTCGCGGCCGCCGCGCATGCGCTGCGCGCGATCGCGGCGCAGGCCGCCGGCTGAGCGCGCGACACGCGGGCGCGGGCGCGATGCCGCAGCGCGTGATGCGCGCCGCGCCGCATGCGATGCGGGGCTGTTATGCAGTCGGGCTGTTACGCAGCCGGGCCGTTGCGGCCCGGCCGGTCGTCCCTCAGTTGAGCGCCATGCTCAGCTTGCGCCGCCATCCGGCGACGAGGTCCGGGCGGTCGCCGGCCAGCTCGAATACCGAGATCATCGTGCGGCGGCCGAGATCGTCGCCGTACGCGCGGTCGCGCGTGACGATTTCCAGCAACTGTTCCAGCGCCCCTTCATACGCACGCCGCGCGATCAGGCTCTGCGCGAGATCGAAGCGCGCGTCGAGATCGGCCGGGTTGGCCGCGATGCGCGCTTCGAGTGCGTCGGTCGGCGGCAGGTCGGCCGTGGCTTCGAGGGCGTCGAAACGAGTCTTGATCGCCTGGTAGCGCGGGTCGCCGCCTTGCACGGTCTGCGGCGACAGGCGTTCCGTCTCGGCGCGCGCGGCGTCGATCTGGTTGCTCGCGAGCAGCAGTTCGATCAGGTCGAGGCGTGCGTCGTCGAAGCCGGGATTCAGCGCGAGCGCCGCCTCGAGGTGCGTGAGCGCGTCGTCGTGGCGCTCTTCGGCGATCGCGTATTGCGCGGCGCGCCGTTCGGCTTCCTCGGGGGCCGGCAGCAGCCGGTCGAGAAAGGCGCGCAGCTGGCCTTCGGGCAGCACGCCGACGAACTGGTCGACCGGGCGCCCGTCGGCGAACGCGATCACGTGCGGGATGCTGCGGGTCTGGAAGTGCGCGGCGAGTTCCTGGTTCTCGTCGACGTTGACCTTCACGAGCTTCCAGCGGCCTTCGTAATCGCCTTCGAGTTTTTCCAGCAGCGGGCCGAGCGTCTTGCATGGGCCGCACCACGGCGCCCAGAAGTCGACCAGCACGGGGGCGTCCAGCGACGCCTCGATGACGTCTTTCTCGAATGTGGCAAGCGTGGTGTCCATGTCGTTCTCTTTCGTTCGAATGTCGTCAGGATGGGGGCGGAGCGCCCCTTTTTCAACGCGGCTTCGACTCGGGCAGCGGAATCCACTCGGTCTCGCCCGGCACCTTGCCCATTTCCTGGCGCGTCCATGCTTCTTTCGCGCGTTCGATCGCTTCGCGGCTGCTGGCGACGAAGTTCCATTCGATGAAGCGTTCGCCGTCGATCTTGTCGCCGCCGAGCAGCATCGCGCGCGCGCCGCTGCCGCTCGTCAGCGTGACTGCGGCACCGGGCGCGAGCACGGCCATCTGCTCGGCGGGTACCGGCGTGCCGTCGATCGCGAGCTCGCCGTCGACCACGTAGACCGCGCGCTCCTCGTGCGATGCGTCGAGTTCGAGGCGGCCGCCGGCCGCGAATTCGGCCGCGACATACAGCGTGCGCGAGAACGTCGTGACCGGCGAGCGCAGCCCGAACGCATCGCCGGCGATCACCGTCAGCGACACGCCGTCCTCGTTGCGCTTCGGCAGCGTGTCGGCCGGATGGTGCTCGAACGACGGCTCGGTCGTCTCGTGCGCGCGCGGCAGTGCGACCCAGGTCTGGATCCCGTGCACGGTGTGGCCGTTTTCGCGCTGCGCGTCGGGCGTGCGTTCGGAGTGGACGATCCCGCGGCCGGCCGTCATCCAGTTCACGTCGCCCGGCACGATCTCCTGCAGCGATCCGAGGCTGTCGCGGTGCAGGATCGCGCCGTCGAACAGGTAGGTGACGGTGGCGAGACCGATGTGCGGGTGCGGCCGCACGTCGAGCCCCGTGCCGGGCGGCAGCGTGGCGGGTCCCATGTGATCGAAGAAGATGAACGGGCCGACGAGGCGTGCGGCGAGTGCGGGCAGCGTGCGGCGCACCTGCAGGTTGCCGATGTCGCGCACGTGCGGCTTCAGCAGGGCTTTGATCGGGGCGGTCATGGCGGATCCTGTGGGGCGGCGGAGGAGATGCCGGTCATTGTACTGGCCGTCCGCCGCCGATTCCATTCGCGCCGCGCGGGTATCGGGCCGGGTGCCGAAACCCGGTAGACTGACCGGCTTCCCGGGAAAACGCCGGGCCGTCCCGGTATTTTCTGCCCCGCAGGCAATCCCTTTGATGGATCGCCTCTTCGGGAGCCTGGCGCGAAGCGACAGGGTTCGAGAACATCTTGCACAACGATTCGACAATCGAGGAGACGCCGATGATGGCCCCGAAGGACTTGCTGCTTGCGCTGGTCGTGATCCTGGCGTGGGGCGTGAACTTCGTCGTGATCAAGGTCGGCCTGCACGGCATGCCGCCGATGCTGCTGGGCGCGCTGCGCTTCACGCTCGCGGCCGTGCCCGCGGTGTTCTTCGTGCGCCGGCCGCAGATTCCGTGGCGCCTGCTGGTGCTGTACGGCGCGACGATCCAGCTCGGCCAGTTCGTGTTCCTGTTCACCGGCATGTACGTCGGCATGCCCGCCGGCCTCGCGTCGCTCGTGCTGCAGTCGCAGGCATTCTTCACGCTCGTGTTCGCGATGCTGTTCCTCGGCGAGCGGCTGCGCATGCAGAACCTGCTCGGGCTCGCGATCGCCGCGGGCGGGCTCGTCGTGATCGCGGCGCAGGGCGGCCGCGCAATGACGCTCGCGGGCTTCCTGCTGACGATCTGTTCGGCCGCGATGTGGGCGTTCGGCAACATCGTCACGAAGAAGGTCGGCCGGGCGAACCTCGTGTCGCTCGTCGTGTGGGCGAGCCTCGTGCCGCCCGTGCCGTTCTTCCTGCTGTCGCTGTGGTTCGAAGGGCCGCAGCGGATCGCGACCGCGCTCGCCGGGCTGAACGGGGCGTCGATCTTCGCGGTCGTCTATCTCGCGTTCGTCGCGACGCTGCTCGGCTACGGGCTCTGGAGCCGCCTGCTGTCGCGCTATCCGGCCGCGCAGGTCGCGCAATTCTCGCTGCTGGTGCCGATCGTCGGCCTGGCTTCGTCGGCGCTGCTGCTCGACGAGCATCTGACGCGCGCGCAGCTGATCGGCACGGCGCTCGTGATGGGCGGGCTCGCGGTGAACGTGTTCGGCGGGAAACTGATGCGCCGCTTCGCGGCATCGTGACGCGCCGGCACGCAGTGCGTGCCGGCGGCGGGGCGGGGTGGCCGAGTATGACTGGATACGGCCGTCAGGCCATCCGGCTCTTAGCGAGCGGCGGATTCGCGGCGAAATAGCGCTTGATGCCGCGGAAGATCGCGTCGGCCATCTGGTCGCGATAGCTGTCGTCGTTCAGCCGGCTCTCCTCTTCCGGGTTGCTGATGAACGCGGTCTCGACGAGGATCGACGGAATGTCGGGAGCCTTCAGCACCGCGAACCCGGCCTGTTCGACCGAGCCCTTGTGCAGCTTGTTGATGCCGCCGACTTCCTTCAGCACATAGTTGCCGTAGCGCAGCGAGTCGCGGATCTGCGCGGTCGTCGACATGTCGAACAGCGCGCGGTTCACGGCCGCATCCGCCGTCTTGATGTTGATGCCGCCGATCAGGTCGGATGAATTTTCCTTGTTCGCCATCCAGCGCGCCGCGGCACTCGTCGCGCCGTGATCGGACAGCGCGAACACCGACGAGCCGCGCGCGGACGGCGTCGTGAACGCGTCCGCATGGATCGACACGAAGAGATCCGCGCCCACGCGGCGCGCCTTCTGCACGCGCACGTTCAGCGGCACGAAGAAGTCGGCGTCGCGCGTCATCATCGCGCGCATGTTCGGCGCGCCGTCGATCTTCGCGCGCAGCTTCTTCGCGATGTCGAGCGCGATGTGCTTCTCGTACGTGCCGCCGCCGCCGATCGCGCCCGGATCCTCGCCGCCGTGGCCCGGATCGATCGCCACCGTCAGCAGGCGCACGGTGCCGCCCTTGCCGGATTTCGGTGCGGTGAACTTGTAGGTGTCGCCGTCGTCGTCGCTGTCGTCGCGGCGCGCGATGACCGGCGGCGGCTTGACGGCCGGCTTCGCGGGCGTCGAGGGCGTGCCGGCGGCGGGCGGCGTGTGCGGCGTGGCCGGCGTGTTCTGCGCGAAGCGCTGGAAGAACGCATCGCTGTTGTCGCCCGCGGCGGGCGGCGGGGTGCCCGGGCCGGCCAGCGTGGACGGCGGCTGCATCTGCTGCGCGCGCGCGGTGTCGTTGAGCGCCTGTTCCTTGCGTTCCGTCTGCGCGATCAGGTCGGACAGCGGATCGGGCGCGACGGCCGGATACAGGTCGAACACGAGCCGGTACTTGTAGGCGCCGACCGGCGGCAGCGTGAACACCTGCGGCTTCACCGAACCTTTCAGGTCGAACACCATCCGCACGACGTGCGGCTGATACTGGCCGACGCGCACCGACTGGATCTGCGGATCGTTCGGCGCGATCTTCGACACGAGATCGCGCAGCGCCTGGTCGAGATCGAGGCCGCTCAGGTCGACGACGAGGCGGTCGGGACCCTGTAGCAACTGTTGGGTATTCTGCAGCGGCTGGTCGGATTCGATCGTGACGCGCGTGTAATCGCGTGCGGGCCACACGCGCACGCCGAGCACCGACGACGCGTGCGCGAGCCGCGGCGCGACGAGACCGAGCACCAGCGTCGACGCGCCCGCGCGCAGGATTTGGCGACGCCGCCAGTTGTGCGTCGCGGTGGCCGCCGATTCGATTGAGCGGAACGGTTTGATCAACATCTTTCGAGACATGCCTTTCCTGAAGCGCTGTACGCCCGGACGGTGAGGACGCGGCCGTCGCCATCCACGTCGAGCGAGAAAACCAGATCGGGTACGCCGAGCAGCGTGCCCGCCTGTTGTGGCCATTCGACGAGGCAGATCGCGCTGGAATTGAAATATTCGCGAAAGCCTGCGTCGGACCATTCGGCCGGATCGTTGAAACGATACAGATCGAAGTGATAGACCTCGAGTTCCCCATCCTCGCGTTCGAGTGCGTACGGCTCGACGAGCGTATAGGTCGGGCTGCGCACGCGCCCCGTGTGGCCGAGGCCGCGCAGGATGGCGCGCACGAGGGACGTCTTGCCCGCGCCGAGGTCGCCGACCAGCTGGATCTGCAGCCCGTCGAACGCATGCGCGCGGGCGAGCTCGATGCGCGCCGCGTCGAGCGCGTGCGCGAAGCGGGTGCCGAAAGCCTCGGTCGCCGCTTCGTCGGCGAGCGCGATCACGCGCTCCGCGAGCAGGGCGGGCAGCATGGCGTCGTGAGGCGGTTGGCTGGGCGTGGCTGGCATTCTCGTAAAATAGTGCGATGAACCGATTACCGGAACTCGCCGCATCCGACAGGCCTTCGACTCGTGCCGAAGGCGCGGCACCGTGCGCGCTCGACGATGCGGCGTTGACTGCGCTCGCCGCGCGCATCAGGGCGTGGGGGCGCGAATTGGGTTTCGGGGCGATCGGCATCAGCGATACCGATCTCTCGGATGCCGAAGCAGGCCTCGCCGCCTGGCTGGAAGCCGGATACCACGGCGAAATGGATTATATGGCGAAACATGGGATGAAACGCGCGCGTCCGGCCGAACTTGTGGCCGGTACGCGACGCGTGATCTCCGCGCGGCTCGCCTATTTGCCGGCTCAAACACTCGCTGACGGTGCGCCCGGCGCACTCGCACCGCACGACTGGCGCGCGCGCGAACAGGCCCGGCTCAACGATCCGCAGGCGGCCGTCGTGTCGATCTATGCGCGCGGCCGCGACTATCACAAGGTGCTGCGCAACCGGCTGCAGACGCTCGCCGAGCGCATCGAGCAGGCGATCGGCGCGTTCGGCTACCGCGTGTTCACCGATTCGGCGCCCGTGCTCGAGGTCGAGCTTGCGCAGAAGGCCGGCGTCGGCTGGCGCGGCAAGCATACGCTGCTGCTGCAGCGCGATGCGGGTTCGCTGTTCTTCCTCGGCGAGATCTACGTCGACGTTCCGCTGCCGACCGACGCGCACACATCGCCCGACACCGCGCCCGAGACGCCCGGCGCCCACTGCGGCAGTTGCACGCGCTGCATCGACGCATGCCCGACCGGCGCGATCGTCGAGCCGTACGGCGTCGACGCGCGCCGCTGCATCTCGTACCTGACGATCGAACTGAAAGGCAGCATCCCCGAGCCGCTGCGGCCGATGATCGGCAATCGCGTGTACGGCTGCGACGATTGCCAGCTCGTGTGCCCGTGGAACAAGTTCGCGCAGGCCGCGCCCGTCGCCGATTTCGACGTGCGGCACGGCCTCGACCGCGCGACGCTCGTCGAGCTGTTCGCGTGGGATGCGGACACGTTCGATACGCGGATGCAGGGCAGTGCGATCCGGCGCATCGGCTACGAAAGCTGGCTGCGCAATCTCGCGGTCGGGCTCGGCAACGCGCTGCGCGCGGGTGAGGGCCGGCTCGCGCCGCAGGCGCGCGATGCGATCGTCGATGCGTTGCGCGCGCGGGCCGACGATCCGTCGCCGGTCGTGCGCGAGCATGTCGAATGGGCGCTGCGTGCCGTGTGACGGCGGCGTAAAGTGTCGTCGGCGCGCGGCGCTGCCGCGCGCATCCATCGGTCAGGAGAGGGCCATGTTCAATGCAGTCATCGACGCACCGTTCGGCAAGATCGGCATCCGCACGGATGCCGCGGTGGTGCGCGAGATCGTCTATCTGCCCGAATCGGTGAAGCCGGTCGATCCGGATTCGCCGCTCGCGAAGCGCGCGGTCAAGCAGATCGAACGTTACTTCGCGCGCGCGTCGGCGCGCTTCGACCTGCCGCTCGCCGAGGTCGGCAGCGCGTTCCAGCACCGCGTGTGGGACGTGATCAGCGATATCCCGCCCGGCGCGGTGCTGACCTACGGCCAGGTCGCGAAGCGGATCGGCAGCGCGCCGCGCGCGGTCGGCCAGGCGTGCGGCGCGAACTACTTCCCGCTCGTGATCCCGTGCCATCGCGTCGTCGCGGCGGGCGGCCTCGGCGGTTTCGCGAACCACGACGACAACGGGTATTACCAGAAAGTGAAGCGCTGGCTGCTGGCGCACGAGGGCGTGCCGTACTGATGAGTGAATCGCTGATTTCCCCCGAAGCCGACGGCGATGCCGCCGCGGCGTCCCCCGCGCTGCTCGCGAGCCGCGCATCGATCGACGTGTTTTGCGATGCGCTGTGGCTCGAGCACGGGCTCGCGCGCAACACGCTCGATGCTTACCGGCGCGATCTGGTGCTGTTTTCCCAATGGCTCGCCGCGACCCACGACACGTCGCTCGATTCGGTCGACGAAGCGATGGTGACGGGCTACATCGCCGCGCGCAGCGACGGCAAGGCGACGTCGTCGAACCGGCGGCTGTCCGTGTTCCGGCGCTATTACGGCTGGGCCGTGCGCGAGCATCGCGCGAGCGCCGACCCGACGCTGCGGATCTCGTCCGCGAAACAGGCGGCCCGGTTTCCGTCGACGTTGTCGGAGGCGCAGGTCGAGGCGCTGCTCGGCGCGCCCGACATCGACACGCCGCTCGGCCTGCGCGATCGCACGATGCTCGAGCTGATGTATGCGAGCGGATTGCGCGTGAGCGAACTCGTGACGCTGAAGACCGTCGAGGTCGGGCTCAACGAGGGCGTCGTGCGCGTGATGGGCAAGGGCTCGAAGGAGCGGCTCGTGCCGTTCGGCGAAGTCGCGCACGGCTGGATCGAGCGCTATCTGCGCGATGCGCGGCCGGCGCTGCTCGGCGCGCGCGCGGCTGACGCGCTGTTCGTGACCGCACGCGGCGACGGGATGACGCGCCAGCAGTTCTGGAACATCATCAAGCGTCACGCGCAGCACGCGGACGTGCGCGCCCACCTGTCGCCGCACACGCTGCGGCATGCGTTCGCGACGCACTTGCTGAACCACGGCGCCGACCTGCGCGTCGTGCAATTGCTGCTCGGTCACAGCGACATCTCGACCACGCAGATCTATACGCACGTCGCGCGCGAGCGGTTGAAGACGCTGCACGCGCAACACCATCCGCGCGGTTAGCGCACGTTTCGCTGCGCAGGCTCCGGTGCGCGCACCGGCCTGCCTGCGTCAGACCAGCTCGCGCAGCTTGTGCTTCAGCACCTTGCCCGTCGATGCGGCCGGCAACGCGTCGAGGACGCGGATATGCGCGGGGCGCTTGTAAGGCGCGAGCCGCTCCGCGCACCATGCGTGCAGCGCCGCTTCGTCGGCGGTCGCGCCGGGCACCCGTTCGACGAACGCGAGCACTTCCTCGTTGCCTTCGATCGCACGGCCGATGACGGCTGCCTGCACGACGTCAGGGTGCGCGTTCAGCACCTGCTCGACTTCGACCGGATAGACGTTGAAGCCCGAGCGGATGATCAGCTCCTTGCTGCGGCCCGCGATCGTCACCGCGCCGTCCGCCTCCTGCCGCGCGAGATCGCCGGTGCTCAGCCAGCCGTCCGGCGACACGGCCGCGCGGGTGGCGTCCGCGTTGCGGTAGTAGCCGAGCATCACGTTCGGCCCGCGTACGCGAATCTCGCCGACTTCGCCGGGCGGCACGTCGGTGCCGTCCGGCGCGACGATCCGCATCTCCACACCGGGAATCGGCACGCCGACCGAGCTGTCGGTGCGTGGCGCGTCGAGCGGTGTCTGCGTGATCGTCGGGCTGCTCTCGGTCATTCCGTAGCCGTTGTGCAGCGGCACGCCATACAGGCGCTCGACGCGTGCCTTCAGGTTCGTGTCGAGCGGCGAGCCGCCCGAATACGCGAAGCGCAGGCGCGGTGCGTGCCATGCGTGGCCGTGCGTGTGCAGGTGTTCGAGCAGCTTCGCGTGCATCGCGGGCACGCCCTGGAAGATCGTGACGCCTTCGTCGGCGAGCGCGACGCGCACGGCTTCCGGCGAGAAGCGCGGCGCAAGCCGCAGCGTCGCGCCCGCGTACAGGCTGCCGAGGCAGACCGACGCGAGCCCGTACACGTGCGACACGGGCAGCACCGTGTAGACGACGTCGTCGGGCGACACGCGGCGCAGCGCGCTCGATGTCGCCGCGATGAACAGCAGGTTGCGATGCGACAGCATCACGCCTTTCGGCGTGCCGGTCGTACCGGTCGTGTAGATCAGCGCCGCGCATTGCGCGGCGCCGTCGGCGGCGACAGGTTCGCCCGGCGCGCTCGCGTCGACGCGATACGACCACGCGCCGATGTCGACCGGCAGTGCGCCGGCAGCTGTCGCGCCGTGCCGCGCGGCATGCGTGCGTGCGTCGGGCGATACGTCGGTGGTGAACGCGATCAGCTTCGGGCGCGCGTGCGCGGCGATCGCGTCGAGTTCGCCGGTCGACAATCGCGCGTTCGAGACGAGCGCCCACGCGTCGAGGCGGGCGACCGCGAACAGCAGCACGATCTGCGCGACGCAGTTTTCGGCGACGATCATCACGCGGTCGCCGCCTTGCACGCCGAGGCTGGCGAGCAGCGCGGCCGCCGCATCGACGGCTTGCGACAGGTCGCCGTACGACAGCCTGCGTGCGTCCTCGATCAGCGCCGGATGCTCGGGTGCCTGGGCGGCCCGGCGTGCGGGCACGTCGGCGATGCGGCAAGGCAGCGCGGCGAGCAGTGCATCGACGTCGAGCGGCTCGGAAGAACGGAGGGGCGAGGACATGGCGTCTCCAGAAAAGGGGCGGGCGGCGGCCGACGACGTTGGCGAACGATCGTGCCATGACGGCGCGTGCGCCACAATCGGCTATTCGGGCAATAGCGCTTCGCGATGTCCGCAATGATGATGGACGGAATCGCTGCGGCGACGCAGCAGGCCGCCCGGCGGAAAACGGGCCGCGAGTATACCGTCGGCGCGGGTGCGAGGGCCCAAGGGCCCAAGGGCGCGATTGCGCGCCAGCCGGTCGTTCACCATTAAAATGCCGCCATGAGCAAATCCAGACACGTGTCCGAAACCCCTGCCACCCAGCTGTTGCGCCGCCACGGCGTGGCGTTCGGCGAGCATCCGTACGACTACGTCGAGCACGGCGGCACCGGCGAATCGGCGCGCCAGCTCGGCGTCGACGAGCACAGCGTCGTGAAGACGCTCGTGATGGAAGACGAGCATGCGAAGCCGCTGATCGTGTTGATGCACGGCGACCGCACGGTATCGACGAAGAACCTCGCACGGCAGATCGGCGCGAAGCGCGTCGAACCGTGCAAGCCCGAGGTCGCGAACCGCCATTCGGGCTATCTCGTCGGCGGCACGTCGCCGTTCGGCACGCGCAAGACGATGCCCGTCTACGTCGAGGCGACGATCCTCGAACTGCCGACGATCTACCTGAACGGCGGCCGCCGCGGCTACCTCGTCAGTCTTGCGCCGGCCGTGCTCACGTCGCTGCTCGGCGCGCAGCCCGTACAGTGCGCCAGTGTCGACTGAGGGTTTCACCTTCGTGGCAGGCCGCGCCCGTTCGGTAGAATGGGCGCCGTTTCGGCTTGCGGGCTTGCCGCGCAGCCGTCCTTTTACCGATACGTTGAAAGAAGAGTCCACCGCATGCAGATCCTGCTCGCCGCCCTCGTTGCCTACCTGATCGGTTCGGTGTCGTTCGCCGTCGTCGTCAGTGGCGCGATGGGCCTGGCCGACCCGCGTTCGTACGGGTCGAAGAATCCCGGCGCGACCAACGTGCTGCGCAGCGGCAACAAGAAGGCCGCGATCCTGACGCTCGTCGGCGACGCGTTTAAGGGCTGGATTGCCGTCTGGCTCGCCCGCCGCTTCGGCTTGCCCGACGTCGCGGTCGCATGGGTCGCGATCGCCGTGTTCCTCGGTCACCTGTATCCGGTGTTCTTCCGCTTCCAGGGCGGCAAGGGCGTCGCGACCGCGGCTGGCGTGCTGCTCGCCGTGCACCCGGTGCTCGGGCTCGCGACCGCGCTGACCTGGCTGATCGTCGCGTTCTTCTTCCGCTATTCGTCGCTCGCGGCGCTGGTGGCGGCCGTGTTCGCGCCGGTGTTCGACGTGTTCCTGTTCGGCACGGGCCACAACCCGGTCGCATGGGCCGTGCTCGCGATGAGCGTGCTGCTCGTGTGGCGTCACCGCGGCAACATTTCGAAGCTGCTGGCGGGGCAGGAGAGCCGGATCGGTGACAAGAAGAAGGCGGCCGCGGACGGCGGCGCACAGGACGGCGGCAAGGCCTGAGAAAGCGCGGCGCTTGCCGCACGCCGGGCGCGCCGCGTGTGCGGGGCCCGGCAGGATGAGGTGACGGATCGTCCGTCGATCAGTCGCGGAAGTTGTTGAAGTCGAGCGGCGTGTCGGTCACGTCCTTGCGCAGCATCGCGATCGTGCTCTGCAGGTCGTCGCGCTTCGTGCCCGACACGCGCACCGCGTCGCCCTGGATGCTCGCCTGCACCTTGATCTTGCTGTCCTTCACGAGCCGCACGATCTTCTTCGCGAGATCGCCGGTCACGCCCTTCTTCACGGTGACGATCTGCTTGACCTTGTCGCCGCCGATCTTCTCGACCTTGCCGTAGTCGAGGAAGCGCACGTCGACGTTGCGCTTGGCCAGCTTGCCGATCAGCACGTCCTTGACCTGGCCGAGCTTGAAATCGTCATCGGCGAACAGCGTCAGCTCGCGCTCCTTCTGCTCGACGCGCGCGTCGGAGCCCTTGAAGTCGAAGCGCGTCGAAATTTCCTTGTTCGACTGCTCGATGGCGTTCTTCACTTCGATCATGTTCGCTTCGGAAACGACGTCGAACGATGGCATGGCATTCCTCCCTTGAGATGCGGGCGCCCGGCTCGCGCGCGGGCACTCGCTATAATTGCGGACTGTTTGCCATTTTACCGATGCCCCTCCGTTTGCCCAAGGCCGGCCATGCGCCGCCCGGGCGGACGTGACCGCGAATGCCGATGCCTCCTGACGATTCCGCCCTGTCGCTGTTTCCCGACCATCCGCTCGCCGCGCACAACACGTTCGGCATTGCCGCGACCGCGCGCCTTGCCGCGCGCGTCACGCATGCGTCGCAATTCGAGGCGCTCCATCGCGACCCGCGCGTCGCGAACCTGCCGCGGCTCGTGCTCGGCGGCGGCAGCAACGTCGTGTTCACACGCGATTTCGACGGTATCGTGCTGCTCGATGAAATCAAGGGCCGCCGCGTCGTGCGCGAGGACGACGATGCGTGGTACGTCGAGGCCGGCGGCGGCGAGAACTGGCACGCATTCGTCGCATGGACGCTCGAGCACGGGATGCCCGGCCTCGAGAACCTCGCGCTGATTCCGGGTACGGTCGGTGCCGCGCCGATCCAGAACATCGGCGCATACGGTCTCGAGATGAAGGTGTATTTCGACTCGCTGGTCGCGGTCGAGCTGGCGACCGGGCGCAGCGAGCGCTTCGACGCCGCGCGCTGCGCGTTCGGCTATCGCGACAGTTTCTTCAAGCGGGAAGGGGCTGGCCGGTTCGCGATCGTGTCGGTGACGTTCCGGCTGCCGAAGCAATGGGCGCCGCGGCTCGGCTACGCGGACGTCACGCGCGAACTCGACGCCCGTGGCATCGCACCCGATGCGGCCGCGCCGCGTGACGTGTTCGACGCCGTCGTCGCGATCCGCCGCGCGAAGCTGCCCGATCCGCTCGTCCTCGGCAACGCGGGCAGCTTCTTCAAGAATCCGGTGATCGATGCCGCGCAATTCGATGCGCTGCGCGCCCGCACGCCCGAGATCGTGTCGTATCCGCAGCCGGATGGCCAGGTCAAGCTCGCGGCCGGCTGGCTGATCGACCGCTGCGGCTGGAAGGGGCGCGTGCTGGGCGCGGCGGCCGTGCACGACCGCCAGGCGCTCGTGCTCGTCAATCGCGGCGGCGCGACGGGCGCCGACGTGCTCGCGCTGGCGCGGGCGATCCAGGCCGACGTGCGCGCGCATTTCGGCGTCGAGCTCGAGCCCGAACCCGTCTGCCTGTAACCGGGGTTTCGCACCGCTTTTCGCGGGCCCGAACAAAAAGCGCCGATCGTCGATCGGCGCTTTTTACATGGGTTGCCGGGTGCCGGCGCGTCAGTGCTTGAGGCGGCCGAGCAGCAGGAACTCCATCAGTGCCTTCTGCACGTGCAGGCGGTTTTCCGCTTCATCCCATACGACGCTCTGCGGGCCGTCGATCACGCCGGCCGTCACTTCCTCGCCGCGATGCGCGGGCAGGCAGTGCATGAAGAGGGCGTCCGGGTTCGCGTGGCCCATCATCTCCTCGTCGACGCACCAGTCGGCGAATGCCTGCTTGCGGGCCTCGTTCTCGGCCTCGAAGCCCATGCTTGTCCACACGTCGGTGGTGACGAGATCGGCGCCCTTGCACGCTTCGTTCGGATCGTCGAACACTTCGTAGAACGGCGCGCTGTCGGGCGACACGAGCTTCATGTCGAGCGCGTAGCCGGGCGGCGTGGACAGGCGCAGCTTGAAGCCGAGGATCTGCGCGGCTTCGATCCACGTGTAGAGCATGTTGTTCGCGTCGCCGACCCACGCGACGGTCTTGCCGGCGATCGGGCCGCGGTGCTCGTAGTACGTGAAGATGTCGGCGAGCACCTGGCACGGGTGGTATTCGTTCGTCAGGCCGTTGATCACCGGCACGCGGGAGTTGTCCGCGAAGCGCTGGATGATCTCCTGCTCGAACGTGCGGATCATGATGATGTCGACCATCCGCGAGATCACCTGCGCGGAATCCTCGACGGGTTCGCCGCGACCGAGCTGCGTGTCGCGCGTGCTCATGAAGACGGCGTGGCCGCCGAGCTGGAAGATCCCGGCTTCGAACGACAGGCGCGTGCGCGTCGAGTTCTTCTCGAAGATCATCGCGAGCGTGCGGTCGTGCAGCGGGTGATAGGTCTCGTAGTTCTTGAACTTGCGCTTCAGGATACCCGTGCGTTCGAGCACGTACTCGTAGTCTTCCAGCGAGAAATCCTTGAACTGCAGGTAGTGACGAATGGTTTTGGCGGTCATGAAGCGAAATGCGGCGGGTTGCACCCGGCAGCAAGGCCGGACGGCGCCGCCGTCGGGTGTGGATAACTCAAAGCAGCATAAAGGATTTTCTGTGCTTTGACGAGCCGGGGAGAGAAGCGGGGCGCGATCGCCGTGCGTTGCGGGCGGCACAGGAGGAGGGGTGTCGGAACGACGCGCGATGGCGCGCTGCGGTATAATCCAAAAGTTTTCTCCAGCCCGGCAGGCAAGCCTCTTCGCGCTCTGCCGGACACAAGCCGTGCGCTGCACAAATCCGGTGCAGTCCGCCGGCGGCGCACGTCGACGTCTCGTTTTCGGGGCATCTGAATGCTTGTGCCGCCGTCCGTTTCAGCTTTGTGTTCGCGTATCCAGGCGCCGTTGCCTGGACATCGCCGGGCCGTCACTTGGGTAACCACATGGCTGAAACCCCTCCGACCGAATTCTTCATCCAGGGCATCACGAAAGACGGGAAAAAGTTTCGCCCGAGCGACTGGTCGGAACGTCTGGCCGGCGTGATGGCCTGCTTCGGGCCGGGGGCGAGCGGGCCGAACGCGCGTCTCAAGTATTCGCTCTACGTGCGTCCGACGATGCTCGGCGACCTCAAATGCGTGATCCTCGATTCCCGGCTGCGCGACGTCGAGCCGATGGCGTTCGATTTCGTGCTGAATTTCGCGAAGGACAACAACCTCGTCGTCACCGAGGCGTGCGAACTGCCGGACTACGACGCGAAGAAGTGATGCCGGCACGGGCGAGGGTGCATGCGGCGCCCGCCCTGGCACACGTCGCCTGCCCGCAGGATGTGCGCTGGCGACAGGCGACAAAAAAGCCCGCCTAGGCGGGCTTTTTTGCGATCGCAGGAAACAGGAGCGCCCGCGCGAGCGGGCGCACCGGAATTACGCTGCTGCCTGCAGACCCTTGACGGCCGCGGCGAGGCGGCTCTTGCTGCGAGCGGCCTTGTTCTTGTGAACGATCTTCTTGTCGGCGATCGTGTCGATCGTCTTCACGGCAGCCTTGAACAGCTCGGCAGCCTTTGCCTGGTCGCCGGCTTCAACAGCCTTGCGAACCGACTTGATCGCGGTACGGAATTTCGAGCGCAGCGCCGAGTTGTGCGAGTTTGCCTTCGCGGCCTGGCGGGCGCGCTTGCGTGCTTGTGCGGAGTTAGCCATGACGGTTCCTTATCCTGTCCTGTTTCCAGAGCTTGGAGCCTGACGGCCAAGCGCTGCTTTTCGATCCGTCCCCTGAGAACGATTGCCCAGGGGCGCATAAAAAAACGGTGATTTTAACCGAGGCCGGGACATGAAAACGGCAGTTGCCGTGCATGTACGAGCCCAGAAACCGGCGATTATAGCAACAAAATCAAGCGAGTGGCAAGTTGAACGTGACAACCGTCGGGCGGGGCACCGGCGGCGTGCGCGCTTTTCGGCATCGGCCGCTGGCCGGGCCACGCAACGTCCGTATAATAAGCGCCCCATGAATCTATTCCGAGCCCTGCTGACGGTCAGCGGCTTCACGCTGCTGTCGCGCGTGACCGGACTGGCCCGCGAGACGCTGATCGCCCGTGCGTTCGGCGCCAGTCAATACACCGACGCGTTCTACGTCGCCTTCCGTATCCCGAACCTGCTGCGCCGCCTGTCCGCCGAAGGCGCGTTCTCGCAGGCGTTCGTGCCGATCCTCGCCGAGTTCAAGAACCAGCAGGGGCACGATGCGACGAAAGCGCTCGTCGACGCGATGTCGACGGTGCTGGCGTGGGCGCTTGCCGTGCTGTCGGTCTTCGGGATCGCCGGCGCATCGTGGGTCGTGTTCGCGGTCGCGTCCGGCCTGCACACCGACGGGCAGGCGTTCCCGCTCGCGGTCACGATGACGCGGATCATGTTCCCGTACATCGTGTTCATCTCGTTGACGACGCTCGCATCCGGCGTGCTGAACACGTACAAGAGCTTCTCGCTGCCCGCGTTCGCGCCGGTGCTGCTCAACGTCGCGTTCATCGCCGCGGCCGTGTTCGTCGCGCCGCACCTGAAGGTGCCGGTGTTCGCGCTTGCATGGGCCGTCATCGTCGGCGGCGTGCTGCAGTTCCTCGTGCAGCTGCCGGGCCTGAAGAAGATCGACATGGTGCCGCTGATCGGCCTCAACCCGCTGCGCGCGCTGCGCCACCCGGGCGTGAAGCGCGTGCTCGCGAAGATGGTGCCCGCGACGTTCGCGGTGTCGGTCGCGCAACTGTCGCTGATCATCAACACCAACATCGCGTCGCGGCTCGGGCAGGGCGCCGTGTCGTGGATCAATTACGCCGACCGCCTGATGGAATTCCCGACGGCGCTGCTCGGCGTCGCGCTCGGCACGATCCTGCTGCCGAGCCTGTCGAAGGCGCACGTCGACGCCGATTCGCACGAGTATTCGGCGCTGCTCGACTGGGGGCTGCGCGTCACGTTCCTGCTCGCGGCACCGAGCGCGCTCGCGCTGTTCTTCTTCGCGACGCCGCTCACGGCGACCCTCTTCAACTACGGCAAGTTCGATGGGCATACCGTCACGATGGTCGCGCGCGCGCTCGCGACCTACGGGATCGGCCTCGTCGGCATCATCCTGATCAAGATCCTCGCGCCGGGCTTCTATGCGAAGCAGGACATCAAGACGCCCGTTAAAATCGCGATCGGCGTGCTGATCGTCACGCAGATCTCGAACTACGTGTTCGTGCCGCTGATCGGCCACGCGGGCCTGACGCTGAGCATCGGCGTCGGCGCGTGCCTGAACTCGCTGCTGCTGTTCATCGGGCTGCGCAAGCGCGGCATCTACCAGCCGTCGCCGGGCTGGCTGCGCTTCTTCGTGCAGCTGATCGGCGCGGCGCTCGTGCTCGCGGGCCTGATGCACTGGCTGTCGATCAGCTTCGACTGGACCGGGATGCGTACGCAGCCGCTCGATCGCATCGCGCTGATGGCCGCGTGCCTCGTGCTGTTCGCTGCACTATATTTCGGTATGTTGTGGGTGATGGGCTTCAAATACGCTTATTTCAGAAGGCGCGCCAAGTGACGACCGCAATGACCCGCGTCCTCGACTACTTCAGCACGCTCGTGGCGGACGACGACAGCCTGCCCGTCACGGAAGCGGCGCTGTCGCTGGCGCAGGACGCCTATCCCGACCTCGACCTGCAGGGCACGCTGGCCGAACTCGACATGCTGGCGGCGCGGCTGCGCCGGCGGCTCGCCGACGACACGGACCTGAAGGGCCGCGTCGCCGCGCTGAACGACTTCTTCTTCCGCGAGCTCGGCTTCGCGTGCAATCACAACGATTACTACGACCCCGATAACAGCCACCTGAACGCCGTGCTGAAGCGGCGGCGCGGGATTCCGATCTCGCTGTCGGTGCTGTACCTGGAGCTTGCCGAGCAGATCGGCGTGCCGGCGCGCGGCGTATCGTTCCCCGGCCATTTCCTGCTGCGCGTCACGCTGCCGGACGGCGACCTGATCATCGACCCGGCCAACGGCCATTCGCTGTCCGAAGCCGAGATGGTCGAGATGCTCGAGCCGTACGTCGCGCGTGCGGCCGGTGCGGTCGACAGCGCGTTGCGCGCACTGCTGCAGCCGGCGACGAGCCGCGAGATCATCGCGCGGATGCTGCGCAACCTGAAGACGATCTATCTTCAGACGGAGCGCTGGCAACGGCTGCTCGCGGTGCAGCAGCGGCTCGTGATCCTGCTGCCCGAGCATCTCGACGAAGTCCGCGACCGCGGTTTCGCGTATGCGCGGCTCGACTACCTGCGCCCCGCACTCGAGGATCTCGAGCAGTATCTCGGCGAGCGGCCGGACGCGGACGACGCGACCGTCGTCGAATCGCAAGTAACCGAGTTGCGGCAGCGGATGCAGCGCGACGGCGAGGACTGAGCCGCCGCCGTGCTGCCTGCCGGAACCGTGAATGACAAAACGCCCGCGATGCGGGCGTTTTTTTGTGCTTATTTCGGCTGCATCCGGATCGCGCCGTCGAGGCGGATCACTTCGCCGTTGAGCATCGGATTCTCGACGATCTGGCGCACCAGCAGCGCGTATTCGGCCGGTTTGCCGAGCCGCGGCGGGAACGGCACCATCGCGCCGAGCGCGTCCTGGACGTCCTGCGGCATGCCGAGCAGCATCGGCGTCTCGAACAGGCCGGGCGCGATCGTCATCACGCGGATGCCGTTGCGCGACAGGTCGCGCGCGATCGGCAGCGTCATGCCCGCGACGCCGGCTTTCGACGCCGCGTACGCGGCCTGGCCGATCTGCCCGTCGAATGCGGCGACCGACGCGGTGCTGACGATCACGCCGCGCTCGCCTTCCGCGGTCGGCGCGGTGGCGGCCATCGCGGCGGCCGCGAGCCGGATCATGTTGAACGTGCCAATGAGGTTCACGTTGATCGTCTTCGCGAACACGTCGAGCGGATGCGCGCCGTCCTTGCCGACGGTCTTCGCGGCGGGCGCGATGCCGGCGCAGTTCACGAGGCCGCGCAGCGTGCCCGCGCGCGTCGCTGCGTCGACGGCCGCCTGCGCGTCGGTCTCGCTCGACACGTCGCAGTGCACGAAGATGCCGCCCAGCTCGGCCGCGAGCGCGGTGCCTGCCGTGTCGTTCAGGTCGGCGAGCACGACCGTGCCGCCTGCTTGCGCGAGCATCCGCGCCGTGCCGGCACCGAGGCCGGATGCGCCGCCCGTGATCAGAAATACGTTGCCGCGAATTTCCATGACTGTCTCCGTGTCGACCGCCCTTGGCGCTTCAGCGCTTGGGGCGGTCCCATGCAAGGCGGTCGACCGCCGTTGGCGCTTCAGCACAAGTTGCGCTTCCGGGGCAATGCGGTTGCCTGATTCTTGCCCCGTGATCGGTTGAAATGCCGGCGCACCGGTAACACAGACGCCCGCACCCGGCCGATTGTACGGGGCTCCCTCACGCGGCGGCGATACCAGAACGGTCGTGCGAATTCCGCCCGGGCAAAAAAAAGCCGCCCGGAGCGGGCGGCTTGCGGGTGCGCGACGCGCTGCTTACTTCAGTGCGTCAAACGCGCGCTCGCGGATTTCCTCGACGGCGCCGAGGCCCGAGATCTTGCGATACTGCGGCGCCTTCAGGCCGTTTTCCTCGCCGCGCTGCGCCCAGTCGCCGTAGTACGTGATCAGCGGCTTGGTCTGCGCTTCGTACACTTCGAGACGCTTCTTGACGGTTTCTTCCTTGTCGTCGTCGCGCTGGATCAGCGGTTCGCCCGTCACGTCGTCATGGCCTTCGACCTTCGGCGGGTTGAACTTGACGTGGTACGTGCGGCCCGATGCCGGGTGCGTACGGCGGCCGCTCATGCGCTCGATGATTTCCGAGAACGGCACGTCGATCTCGAGCACGTAGTCGATCGCGACGCCCGCTTCCTTCATGGCGTCAGCCTGCGCGATCGTGCGCGGGAAGCCGTCGAACAGATAGCCGTTCGCGCAGTCGGCTTCCTTCAGGCGCTCCTTGACGAGGCCGATGATCAGCGCATCCGGAACGAGCTTGCCGGCGTCCATGTAGCCCTTCGCCTCGACGCCGAGCGGCGTGCCGGCCTTCACGGCCGCGCGCAGCATGTCGCCCGTCGAGATTTGCGGGATGCCGAACTTTTCCTTGATGAAGTTTGCCTGGGTGCCCTTTCCCGCGCCGGGCGCGCCCAACAGGATCAAACGCATGGTGATATCTCCAGTATGTAGATTCGTGTGGCGAGACGCGAAAAGCGCCGGCGACGGTGTGCGCGGCGCTTGCCTGGCGCGCGGCGGACCGGTCTGATGCGGCGCGTCGGGTTGGGCGACGCGCGACTGCCGGCAGGGCCACGGGCGGGGTCAAGCGAGGACGCGCTGGTCGCGGACGGCTCGCACAATCGCCTGATTATGCCACGGGTTATTTTGGTCCCGGCTGAAAAAGGGCCTGCACGCGTGCGAGATCGGCCGGCGTGTCGATGCCGGCTTCGGGCGCGGACTCGGTGATCAGCACCGCGATGCGCTCGCCGTGCCAGAGCGCGCGCAGCTGTTCGAGCTGCTCGGCCTGTTCGATCGGCGCCTGCGCAAGCGTCGGATACGTGCGCAGGAAACGCGCGCGATACGCATAGAGGCCGATGTGCCGATAGACCGGGAAAGCAGGCGCAGGCATGGCCGCGACGTCGGGCCAGTGCGGCTGGTACGTGTCCCGGCTCCATGGAATCGGCGCGCGCGAGAAGTACAGCGCGACGCTCTGCGCGTCGAGCGCGACCTTCACGACGTTCGGGTTGAACACGTCGGCCGCGTCGTGGATCGGGTGGGCGGCCGTCGCAATCGCGCACGCCGGATGCGCGGCGAGGTGCGACGCTACGTCGCGCACGAGTACGGGGTCGATCAGCGGCTCGTCGCCCTGAACGTTGACGACGACGGTGTCGTCGCTCCACCCGAACGTCGCCGCGACTTCCGCGAGACGGTCGGTGCCGGACGGATGGTCGGCGCGTGTCAGCACCGCTTCGAAGCCGTGATCGCGCGCGGCATCGAGCACGCTCTGCGCGTCGGACGCGACGAGCACCTGCTGCGCGCCCGCTTCACGTGCACGCTCGGCGACGCGCACGACCATCGGCTTGCCGCCGAGATCGGCGAGCGGCTTGTTCGGGAGCCGCGTCGACGCGAGCCGGGCGGGAATGACGGCGATGAAGGGTTGCGGGTGAGTCATCGGGGCGGGCGGTGAAGAGAACGGAGCGGGCGGCGCGTCAGGCGCGGGTCGCCCGGAGGGTTCGGCGCCCTGGCCGCGGACGGGCCGCGGCTAGGGCTGGGTCGGGCTGGCTCGGGCGGCTTAGCGGCCGGCCGGGTCGACCGGCGTGCCTTCGACGGTCTGGCGCGCTTCGTCGACCAGCATCACGGGGATGCCGTCGCGGATCGGGTAGGCGAGCTTGTCCGCGTTGCAGATCAGCTCCTGCGCGGCACGGTCATAGTGGAGCGGGCCTTTGCAGATAGGGCACACAATGATTTCAAGCAGGCGAGCGTCCACGGAGTTTCTCCACAACGAGGGCAATGAGGCGAGGGTCGAGCGCGGCTTCGACGGGGACGACCCACAGTCGAGCGTCGCGCCAGGAAGCGCCCAATTTTACTGCATCCTTCTCGGTGATCAGGATCGCGTCGACGGCGTCGTCGACGAACGGATTGTCGGCGAACGCATAGTGATCGGGCAGCGCGCGCGTCGCGGGCGCGAGACCGGCCGCGCGCAGCGTCGCGAAGAAGCGTTCCGGCGCGCCGATGCCGGCCGCGGCGAGGACGCGCTCGTTCGCGAATTGCGACAGCGGGCGGCGCAGCGCCGGCTGGTCGAGGTGCCACGCGGCGCCCGGTGTGAGCGCGAGCGAATAGGTGTCGGGCCACGGCGGCAGCGCGCCGCTGTACGGATCGTTGACGAGCGTCGCGTCGCGGTGCCGCGACAGCGGCTCGCGCAACGGCCCGGCCGGCAGCAGGAAACCGTTGCCGCCGAGCCGGTGGTCGAACACGACGAGCTCGACCGTGCGCGCGAGGCGGTAGTGCTGGAGGCCGTCGTCGCTGACGATCACGTCGACGTCCGGATGCGCGGCGCGCAGCGCCTGCGCGGCCGCGACACGATCCGGGCAGACCCAGACCGGCGCACCGGTGCGGCGTGCGATCAGGAGCGGCTCGTCGCCGCCCGCGCCGGCGCGAGACGCGGCCGTGACGGCGGTCGGCGCCTTCACGTTCGCGCCGTAGCCGCGCGACACGATGCCGGGTGTGAAGCCGGCTGCCCGCAACGCGTCGACGAGCGCGATCACGGTCGGCGTCTTGCCGGTGCCGCCGACGGTCACGTTGCCGACCACGACGACGGGCACGCCGACGTCGACCGGCTTCTTCCAGCCCTGCGCGTAGGCGGTGCGCCGCAGCGCCGCGCACAGGCCGAACACGCACGCGAACGGCGTGAGTGCCCACGCGAGCGCGCCGCGGCGCTGCCATTCGCGCGTCAGGCGCGCTTCGAGCCGGGCGAGCGGGCCGTCGGGCGCGCTCATCGGGCCGGGCGCGGCAGGTCGTGCGCCGCGGCGTGGGACGGATTCGTCAAGGCGGATTCTCCGTTGGGCGGCGCATGCCGCGGGGTCTGCGGAAGGCGGCACTCTAGCGCGCCGCAGGCGGGCGCGGCAAGCCGACCGGCTGACGCAGCCCACGGGGCCGGATCGCGACGGCTTGTGGATAACTCTGTGAAGAACTCCCCGTTCGAATGAGTCAAACGCCCGCCGGGTGGGCCTCGAATCGGATGAGAATCGTTTCGAAAGTTTTAAAAATATATAAAAATCAATGTGTTATCGCAAATCGTCTGGATTTTTCCGCGGTTTTCAGGCGTTTCAAGCCGACGATTGCCAAAATGTGGACACCTTCCGCGCGTCACCGCGCCCGCACCCGGCGCTGGACGTCGCGCGCGTGTCGGACTATCGTGTCGCCGCCAGCATTCATCCGACCGTCCATGCCTTCCGACTCCCCATTTGCCGCGCCGGGCGCCACCCGCGGCGGCGACGAAGTGATACCCGTTTCGGCGCTCAATCGCGCGATTTCGACGATGCTCGAGCGCTCGTTTCCGCTGCTGTGGATTTCGGGCGAAGTGTCGAATTTCACGCGCGCCGCGAGCGGCCACTGGTATTTCTCGATCAAGGACCAGCAGGCGCAGATGCGCTGCGTGATGTTCCGCGGCCGCGCGCAATACGCGGAATTCACGCCGCGCGAAGGCGACCGGATCGAGGTACGCGCGGTCGTGACGATGTACGAGCCGCGCGGCGAAGTGCAGCTCAACGTCGAGGCCGTGCGGCGCACGGGCCAGGGGCGTCTGTACGAGGCATTCCTGCGGCTGAAGGCGCAGCTCGAGGGCGAGGGGCTCTTCGCCCCCGAGCGCAAGCGGCCGCTGCCGGCCCACCCGCGCGCGATCGGCATCGTCACGTCGCTGCAGGCCGCCGCGCTGCGCGACGTGCTGACCACGCTCGCGCGCCGCGCGCCGCACATTCCGGTGATCGTCTATCCGGCGCCCGTGCAGGGCGCGGGCTCGGCGGAAAAGCTCGTCGCGGCCGTCGAGACCGCGAATGCGCGCCGCGAGGTCGACGTGCTGCTGGTCTGTCGCGGCGGCGGCTCGATCGAGGATCTGTGGTCGTTCAACGACGAGGCGCTGGCGCGCGCGATCGCGGCGAGCGAACTGCCGGTCGTGAGCGGCGTCGGGCACGAGACCGATTTCACGATCGCGGACTTCGCGGCCGACCTGCGCGCGCCGACGCCCACCGGCGCCGCCGAGCTCGCGAGCCCGCAGCGCGCACTGCTGCTGCGCGAGGTCGGCGAGCGCCAGCGTGCGCTCGCACGCGGCATGGAACGCCGGCTGGAGCAGCGCGCGCAGCAGCTCGACTGGCTCGCGCGCCGGCTGGTGAGCCCGGCCGAGCGGCTGCAGCGGCAGCGCACGCATGTCGAGCAGCTCGCCGTGCGGCTGGCGTCGGCGGCGTCGCGGCCGGTGCGCGACGCGCGCGCGCGGTTCGCGCTCGCGCAGTTGCGCTGGCAGCGCGCGCGCCCCGATCCGTCGCAGGCGCGCCAGGCACTCGCGGGGCTGTCGCAACGTCTTGCGCTCGCATTGCAGCGCCGTCACGAACGCGACACGGCTCGCGTGTCGGCCTGTGCGGCAAGGCTCGAGGTGTTGAGCCCGCAGCGCACGCTCGAGCGCGGTTATGCGGCGCTGATCGATGCGCAGACGGGCCGCGCGGTGCGCACGCCGAACGCATTGAAGCCGCAGCGCCGCCTGACCGTGCATCTCGCCGAAGGCTCGGCCGACGTGTCGCTCGCCGACGTGCAGCCGCGCCTCGCCGATACGATCTGACGTGAGCGGCGCACGCGCCGCGACCGGGAAAAACGCGCGGGAACGGAGGTTGCGCGGTATCGGCTCGTCCCTGTGGACGATGCGCGAACATCGCTTTTCCGCATACCGCGGATAAATGGCCCGTGAGTTTGCGGGGTTATTCGGTCTCGCCTACAATCGGACGCTCGGCAGCATTCAACACAAGCCCCCCTACATACTCAACGAAGGAATCGCCATGGCTCATACGCTCCCGCCGCTCCCGTACGCTGAAGACGCACTCGCGCCGACCATCTCGCTCGAGACGATCCAGTACCACTACGGCAAGCACCATCAGGCTTATGTGACGAACCTGAACAATCTGATCCCGGGCACGGAATTCGAAAACCTGTCGCTGGAAGAGATCGTGAAGAAGTCGTCGGGCGGCATCTTCAACAACGCCGCGCAAATCTGGAACCACACGTTCTTCTGGAACAGCCTGTCGCCGAACGGCGGCGGCGCACCGACGGGCGCGCTGGGCGATGCGATCAACGCGAAGTGGGGTTCGTACGACGCATTCAAGGAAGCGTTCACGAAGGCCGCGGTCGGCACGTTCGGTTCGGGCTGGGCATGGCTCGTGAAGAAGGCTGACGGTTCGCTCGACATCGTGTCGACGAGCAACGCAGCGACCCCGCTGACGACGGCCGACAAGGCACTGCTGACGATCGACGTGTGGGAACACGCGTACTACATCGACTACCGCAACGCACGTCCGAAGTTCGTCGAAGCGTTCTGGAACATCGTGAACTGGGACTTCGCAGCGAAGAACTTCGCGTAAGGTCCGGCACCTGCGCGCCGTCACGGCGCGCGGTACCCAGCAGAAAAGCCCTCGTTTCGAGGGCTTTTTTGTTTTTGCCGCGGCGGAACGTGCCGCGCGTGCCCAATCAGGCGAGGAGGCCGAGCCCCCAGCCGAGCGCCGCGCTCGCGATCACGACGGCCCATGGCGGCACGCGCCAGAACACCAGCGCGACGAATGCGACGAGTGCCGCGGCCAGGTCGCGCGGCGCCATGATCGTGTCGGTCCAGACCGGGTGATAGAGCGCCGCGAGCAGCAGCCCGACGACGGCCGCGTTCACGCCCGCGAGCGCGGCCTGCATCCGCGTGCTGCGGCGCAGGCGCTCCCAGAACGGCGCGGTGCCGGCCACCAGCAGGAACGACGGCGCGAAGATCGACACCAGCGCGATCGTGCCGCCGAGCCAGCCGGTCGGCGCCTGGCGCAGCGACGCGCCGAGGAAGGCCGAGAACGTGAACAGCGGCCCCGGCACGGCCTGCGCGACGCCGTAACCGGCCAGGAACGCCGCATCGCCGACCCAGCCGGGCGCGACCACGGCCGCCTGCAGCAGCGGCAGCACCACGTGGCCGCCGCCGAACACGAGCGCGCCCGTACGGAAGAACGCATCGACGACGGCAAGCGTATCGGAGCGCAGCGCGCGGGCTGCGAACGGCAGTACGACGAGGAGCGCGGCGAACAGCGCGAGCCACAGCGCGCCCGCGCGCGGCGACACGTGCAGCGGCAACGGATCGTGGGTGCCGCGCGCCGGCTGCGGCAGCAGCACGAGGCCGGCCAATCCGGCCGCGACGATCACGGCAACTTGCGTCCACGCGGCCGGCGCGAGCAGCGCGACGCTGGCGGCCGCGGCCATCAGCGTGACGCGGCGCGCATCCGGGCACAGCGTGCGTGCCATGCCCCACACGGCCTGCGCGATCACGGCGACCGACACGATGCGCAGCCCGTGCAATGCACCGGCTTCGATCGGCGCGCCCGTCGCGTGCACGCCGAGCGCGAACAGCATCATCAGCAGCGCCGACGGCAGCGTGAAGCCGAGCCACGCGGCGAACATCCCCGCGTAGCCGGCGCGCGCGAGGCCGATCGCCATCCCGACCTGGCTGCTCGCAGGGCCCGGCAGGAACTGGCACAGCCCGACGAGATCCGCGTAGGTGCGCTCGGTGAGCCAGGCGCGCCGCGTGACGAACTCGGTGCGGAAGTAGCCGAGATGCGCGACCGGGCCGCCAAACGACGTGAGGCCGAGCCGCAGGAATGCGATGAACACCGGCCACGGATGGCGGGAGGGAGCGGAGGCGGTCGACGTGCTCAAGGCGGGGCGGATGGATGAACGGACGAGCCGCCACGATAGCGCAACGCGGCGACGGCGGGGTGGCCGCGTGACGGCGCTGCCGCGGCTCAGCGCATGCCGTCGGGCAGCCCGCTCGCGCGCCGCAGCGCGTCGACGTCGACGAGCTCGATTTCACCGACGTGCAGCCGCACGACGCCGTCGGCCTGCAGCGCCTTCAGCAACTGGTTGGTGGTCTGCCGCGTCAGCGACAGCATCGCCGCGAGCTTTTCCTGCGACAGCCGGACGCGGGTGCGGCCGGCGCTGATCCCGCCGTAGCCGTCGGCGATCATCAGCAGGCGGGCGGCGAGCCGCTGCGCGGCCGGCATCACGCTCATCGACTCGACGGTCAGGAAGCTCAGGCGCAGCTTCTGCGCCATCAGCAGCGCGAATTGCCGCCAGTATTGCGGCGTCGCGTCGAGGATCGCGAGCAGCGCGGCCTGCGGGACGTGCAGCAGCAGCGCGTCGTCGAGCGCGATCGCGTCGTGCGTGCGCGGCTGGCCGTCGAACAGCGCGATTTCGCCGAACCACGTGACGGGCTCGGCGACCGTCAGCAGCGCCTCCTTGCCCTGCGGGTCGACCGCACCTATCGTGAGTGAACCGGCCAGTACCGCGTACAGCCCGCACGGCGGGTCGCCGCGCCGGAACAGCGCATGGCCGGCCGGCAGCCGGCGCAGCGCCGCGCGGGCGAGCAGGTCCGCGCGCAACGCGGGCGGCAGCGCGGCGAACCACGGGTTCGCTTCGATCTGCGGCAGGTACGGGGCGAGCGAAGAGGGCATGGGCACGCGATGTCGGGTAGCTGACAGAGGTTCTCGGGCGTGACGCGCATCATAGCGCTCAACCACCGACCAGGAGACGCGATGAAGACGCTCGAAGACCATCTTTCCCAATATGCGGCCTACCACCGCGACGCGCGCAACATCGCGACGCATCTGGTCGGGATCCCGATGATCGTATTCGCGGTCGAGGTGCTGCTGTCGCGGCCGGCGCTCGGGATGCCGGCCGGCGTCGCGCTGTCGCCGGCGCTGCTGCTCGCCGTCGCGTTCGCGGTGTTCTACCTGCGTCTCGACCTGCGGTTCGGGATCGTGATGACCGCGCTGTTCGCGCTGGGCCTGTGGGCCGCGCAGGCGCTCGCGTTGCTGCCGACCGCGCAATGGCTCGCGATCGGCATCGGCGCGTTCGTCGTCGGCTGGATCGTCCAGTTCGTCGGGCACTGGTTCGAAGGGCGCAAGCCCGCCTTCGTCGACGATCTGGTCGGCCTGATGGTCGGGCCGCTGTTCGTCGTCGCCGAGGTCGCGTTCTTCGCGGGACTGCGCGGCGAAGTGCGCCGCGAAGTCGAGCGGCGGGCCGGCCCCGTGCACGGCGGCGCGCATTCGCATGTCTGACGCACCGGTCTGCGTATTCGGCGCGGGCGCCGTCGGCTGCTATCTTGGCGGACGGCTCACGGCGGCCGGCGCGAAGGTGACGCTCGTCGGCCGCGCACGGATCGGCGATGCGATTCGTCGGCACGGGCTGACGCTGACCGACCGGCGCGGCTATCGCGCGACGCTCGCCCCGGCCGATGTCGTGTTCACGACCGATCCGGCTGCTGCGGCGACCGCGCGGCTCGTGCTCGTGGCGGTGAAATCGGCCGCGACGCGTGAGGCCGCGGCGCAGCTTGCCGGCGTGCTGAGGCCCGGCACGGTCGTGATCAGCTTCCAGAACGGCCTGCACAATGCCGACGTGCTGCGCGAGGCGCTGCCGCAAGCAACCGTGCTGGCCGGCATGGTGCCGTTCAACGTGATCGAGCGCGAGCCCGGCGCGTTTCACCAGGGCTCGGCCGGCGCGCTTGCGGCCGACGCGTCTCCCGCGCTGCAGCCGTTTGCCGACGCATTCGCGCGCGCCGGGCTGCCGCTCGAACTGCATCGCGACATGCGGGCCGTGCAGTGGGCGAAGCTGCTGCTCAACCTGAACAACGCGGTCAATGCGCTCGCGAACCTGCCGCTGCGCGACGAACTCGCGCAACGTGCGTACCGGCGCTGCGTCGCGCTCGCGCAGCGCGAAGCGCTGCACTGCCTGGCGCTGGCCGCGATCCGGCCTGCGCGGTTGACGCCGTTGCCGGCCGCGTGGATCCCGGCCGTGCTCGACTTGCCCGATTTCGCGTTCCGCGTGCTCGGTGGCCGGATGCTCGCGATCGACCCGCTCGCGCGTTCGTCGATGTCGGACGATCTCGCGGCGCAGCGTGCGACGGAAGTCGAGTGGATCAACGGCGAGGTCGTGCGGCTGGCCGCGCGCGTCGGCGCGCAGGCGCCCGTCAATGCGCGACTGTGCGCGCTCGTGCATGACGCGGAACGTGCGGCGGCGCGCCCGGCCTGGCGCGGCGACGTGCTGTGGGCCGAGTTGACCGCGCAGGCGGTGCGCGCGGGCGATGTGCGGGCCGCGTAGGGGCCGCGCAAGCCGACGCGCGGGGCGTGGGGGCCGCACGGCAGGTGCTGCGGCCAAGATGCGGGGTGCGTCATACGACGCTTATGCGGAGCTGTCACCATGGTGGATCGCCCGACTCTCGATGCGTACGACGCCCATGCCGCGCAATACGCGCAGGACTGGCTCGACCAGGCCGCGCCAGACGACATGTACGCGCTGCTGGAGCAGCATTTCTCGCCGGGGCCGACCGCGGACGTCGGCTGCGGAGCCGGGCGCGATACGGCCTGGCTCGCGTCGCGCGGCTTCGACGTGCGCGGCTACGACGCGAGCGTCGCACTGCTCGACGAGGCGCGGCGCCGCCATCCGGACCTCACCTTCGAGCTGGCCGCACTGCCGGCGCTGGCCAGCGTGCCGTCCGGCGCGTTTCGCAACGTGCTGTGCGAAACGGTCGTGATGCATCTCGAACAGGCGGACGCGGCGGCGGCCGCCGCGCGGCTGGCCGAGCTCCTGATGCCGGGCGGCACGTTGTACATGAGCTGGCGGGTGGCCGGCAACGGCGCGTTGCGCGACGAGCGCGGCCGCCTTTACACGCCGCTCGATTCGGCGCGGATGCGGGCGGCGCTCGGCGCGGGCACGCAGGTGATCGACGAGCACGAGGTCGTCAGCGCATCGTCCGGCAAGCGCGTGCACCGGCTGATCGCGCGCAAGGCCGCCGCCGCGTGAGCGCGGCGCGGCGGCGCGCTCATTCGCGGTTGAGTGCCGCTTCCCAGTTGATGTCGACGCACAGCACCTGCATGCCGGTCGCGACCGGCGCGGCGATCGACGCGGTCACGCACAGGTGCGCCTCGTTGATCGACAGGTAGGGGGACGTCAGGTGCACGTGGCCCGGCGCGCGCATCGCGTCGATGAAGTACGGGCGCCGTTCCCAGCTCGCGCCTTCCGAGTGCAGCAGCGGCCGGAAGCGCTTGGCGCGCTGCGATACGCTGCCGCGCGCGAGCACGTTGTCGCCGATCTGGCGCCCCGATGCGTCGAGCAGGAAACACCGGGCGGTCTCGGGCAGCCCGAGTACGACGGCCGCCGCGTCGGTGAGCGGCTCGCCCGCGCCGAGCTTCCGGCTCGCTTCCTCGAGCGCCGCGACGTACGGTGCGAGCCGTTCCGCCTGCGTGCGCTCGCGTTGCGCGACGCGCAGCCGCAATGCGGCCGACAGCGTATCCATGCAGCCCGCGGCGGCCTGCGGTTGCACCGGTTCGACGCTCGGCCCCGCGAAATACTGGCCCTGCACGAAATCGACGTCGCACTCGAGTGCGATCAGCGCGTCGCGTTCGGTCGCGAGCCCGCCCATCAGCACGAGCTGGCCGGATTCGTGCAGCAGCGACACGAGCCCCGGCAGCACGCGTTCGAGATGCGAGTGCTCGCTTGCCTGCGCGAGGATGCCGCGATCGAGCGTGACGATGTCGGGATGCAGGTGCCACACGCGGTCGATGTTCGAATGCTTCGCGCCGAACCCGACCAGCGCGATCAGGAAGCCGGCCTTGCGCAGCCCGTCGACGATCGCCGCATAGCGCGGCGTTTCGCCGCCCGCCTGCTCGGGCACTTCGAGCACCACGCGATGCGGCGGCAGCCCGAGCGCCTTCAGATTCGCGAGCAGGGCGTCGCTGTAGACGGTGTCCATCAGCGCGGCCGGATGCAGGCTCAGGAAGAGCCATTCGTCATGACTGTCGAACGCGTGGAAGTTGCCGAGATGCAGCGATTCGGCGAGCCGGCCGAGCTCGAGCAGGTCGCCGCGCCGCGCCGCCTGCGTGAACACCTCGTGTGACGCCACCTGGCGGCTGTCCTCGTCGTGCGCACGCAGCGACGCGTGATAGCCGATCGCGCGGCGGTGCGACACCGAGAAAACGGGCTGGAACACGCTGAACACGGTGTAGCCGCCGTACAGCACGGTGCGCCGGTTCCCGTCGTCGCCGGCGACGGGGCGGGGCGGCTGAAAGCCGGGGGGATCGATTTCGATCATGCTCATGATGTCGGCCGAAGGAAGACTGCCAGTTTACCTAGAGAATAGGCGAGCAAGAAGCGTGCACGGCATCGTACCCCGTGCGGCGGCGCGTCGCGGCCGGGCCGTCGGTCATCGCCGGCGCATCGAACGGCCCGCGCTGCACCGCAATGGTGCGCGCCGACCCGGTTCGGCGCGCGCCGCGCGTCACGCGCGCTCGGACGGGTCGGTCTTGCGCGCGGTGCTGCGGATCTCGGGCGCGAGCTGCGCGAAGATCCACGCGGAAGCGGCCGTGATGATCCCGACGCAGATGAACGTCGCATGGAATGCCGGCAGCGTGTTGCTCGGCGTCACGGTGCGCAGCATGCCCGTGAACGTCGCGAGCAGCGCCCCCGCGACCGTGACGCCGAGGCTCATCGACAGCATCTGCACGAGCGAGAACAGGCTGTTGCCGCTGCTCGCGCCGCCCGTGCCGAGATCCTTGAGCGTCAGCGTGTTCATCGCGGTGAACTGCATCGAGTTGAAGCCGCCGAACAGCGCGAGATGCACGACCTTCACCCAGACCGGCACCGTGTCGCGCATCAGCGCGAAGCTCGCCATCATCACGCCGACCATGATCGTGTTCACGAGCAGCACCTTGCGATAGCCGTAGCGCGTGATCAGGCGCGTGATGATCCGCTTCGAGAACATCCCGGCCGCCGCCACCGGCAGCATCATCAGCCCGGCCTCGAACGCCGAGTAGCCGAGGCTCACCTGCAGCAGCAGCGGGATCAGGTACGGCATCGCGCCGCTGCCGATCCGCGCGAACAGGTTGCCGAGCAGCCCGACGCTGAACGTGTGGATCCTGAACAGCTCGAGCGAGAAGATCGGCTGCGGCGCGCGCACCGCATACAGGCCATACGCGACGAAGCACGCAAGGCTCAGGATCAGCAGCACGAGCACGGCCGCGTGCTGCATGCCGAGATCGGCGAGCCCGTCGAGCGACAGCGAGATCGCGACCATGCCGATCGTCAGCAGCAGATAGCCTTTCAGGTCGAAGCGGCCGACGGCCGGGTTGCGCGAATCGGGCATCGAATAGAAGGTCGCGATGCAGCCCGCGACGCCGACCGGCACGTTGATCAGGAAGATCCAGTGCCACGACGCGATCTTCACGAGCCAGCCGCCGAGCGTCGGCCCGATCAGCGGGCCGATCAGGCCGGGAATCGCGACGAACGACAGCGCGGACAGGTAGCGTTCGGCCGGGAACGTGCGCAGCACCGCGAGTCGCCCGACCGGCAGCAGCATCGCGCCGCCGACCCCCTGTACGACGCGGAACGCGACGAGTTGCTGCAGCGTATGCGCGTTCGCGCACAGCAGCGAGCCGAGCGAGAACACCAGGATCGCGCTGAAGAACACGCGCCGCGTGCCGAAGGTGTCGGCGAGCCAGCCCGACACGGGGATCATCACCGCCATCGTCAGCGAGTACGCGATCACCACCGACTGCATGCGCAGCGGCGATTCGCCGAGGCTCGCGGCCATCGACGGCAGCGCCGTGTTGACGATCGTCGAGTCGAGCGTCTGCATGAAGAAGCCCGTTGCGACGAGCCAGAGCATCAGGGTGAGGTTCTTTTCGCCGGGAGCGGCGGCAGGCGGGCGCTGGAACATGGGGGCGGGGCGGTGGTGCGGGACAGCCGACATTGTAGGGAAAGCCGTCGCGCCGTGCAGGTTCGGCGCAAGGGCGGCGCGAAGTCCGGCCGGCGGGCGCCTGTCCTCGTCGAGCGACCGGTACAGTTCAGCCGAAAGTGTTTGCCGCCGTATCTGTCCGTGTGCTGCCGCTGTCCGAAATACTGGTGCCATCGGACCCGTGCGACCAGGAGGCTGCCATGCGCGAACTGCGACTTTACGTGATCGAAGGCGACGAGCCGGCCGGTCGGTGGCGGATCGTCGATCGCACCGCACTGGAGGTGGCCGACGGCGA
This sequence comes from Burkholderia sp. 572, assembly GCF_040545135.1. Classification (NCBI taxonomy): domain Bacteria; kingdom Pseudomonadati; phylum Pseudomonadota; class Betaproteobacteria; order Burkholderiales; family Burkholderiaceae; genus Burkholderia; species Burkholderia sp. 572. Next base: position 57,880 of record NZ_JBEPLH010000036.1, read on the forward strand.
GGTCTGGGTGACGATCGAGGGCCGGATCGACGATCACTGGCTCGGCGCCGGCGATTCGCTGACGCTCACGCCCGGCATGCGCGTCTGGGTCAGCGCGGGGGCGCACGGCGCGACGTTCGCGTTCGGTCCGCTCGACGCGCCCGCCGTGCGCGCCGCGCAGGCGTGGTGGTGGCCGCTCGTCGCATGGCGCGACGGCCGGCGTCACGCGCCCGCATCGCTGCCGACGTAGCCTCCCGGCGCTGGCGGACCGGCTTGCGTCCAGGATTGCTCGCGACGGTCGCGAATTCTAGACTCGATCCTGTCTCCCCCAAGGCTCGTCCCCCCATGACACCCGAACTCGCGTTGACGCATCTGTGGCGGCTCGCACACGGCGACCCCGACGCGCCGGCACGCGCGACCGTGACGGGGCAGGACCCGACGCTGCCGTCGACCTTCCGGGTCGGCACGCTGGCCGCGGCGACGATCGCGGCAGCCGGGCTCGCGGCGGCCGAATGCCATCGGCTTCGCACGGGCGTTGCGCAAACCGTCGACGTATCGGTGCGCGACGCGCTCGTCGCGTTCCGCAGCGAACGCTATCTGCGCGTGGACGACGGCCCGCCGCCGGAGTTGCGTCATCCGGTGACGGGCTTCTACGAGACGCGCGACGGGCGCTGGATCCAGTTGCACGCAAACTTTCCGCATCACCTGCAGGGGATGCTCGGCGTGCTCGGCTGCGGCGCGAAGCGGGACGACGTCGCCGCGGCGATCCGCACGCGGGACGGCGCAGCACTCGACACCGCGCTGGCCGAGGCCGGGCTGTGCGCCGCATTGATCAGAACGCCTGACGAGTGGTCGGCGCACGAGCAGGCGCGTGCGATCGCCTCGCTGCCGCTGTTCGAGATCGAGCGGATCGGCGATGCCCCCGTCGAGCCGATCGGCGGGGGCGACGCCGGCCAGCCGCTTGCCGGTGTGCGCGTGCTCGATCTCACGCGGATCATCGCGGGGCCGGTCGCGGGCCGCACGCTGGCGTCGCACGACGCGCAGACACTGCTCGTCAACGGCCCGCACCTGCCGAACATCGCGCCGCTCGTGATCGACAACGGGCGTGGCAAGCGTTCGACGTGGATCGACCTGCGCGACGACGCGGGCGTCGATACGCTGCACGCGCTCGCACGCGATGCGGATGTGTTCCTGCAGTCGTACCGGCCCGGTGCGCTCGCGGCGCGCGGCTTCGGACCGCTCGCGCTGGCGGCGCGGCGGCCCGGCATCGTGTGCGTGTCGATATCCGCGTACGGGCATGCGGGGCCGTGGGCGCAGCGGCGCGGCTTCGACAGCCTCGTGCAGTCGGCGAGCGGGATCGCGTGGCAGGAACAGCAGGCCGCGCACGCGAACGCGCCGCGCCACCTGCCGTGCCAGGCGCTCGATCATGCAACGGGTTATCTCGCGGCGTTCGGCGCGATGATCGCGCTCGCGCGCCGGGCACGCGAAGGGGGAAGCTGGCACGTGCGACTGTCGCTCGCGCAGACGGGCCGCTGGCTGCAGTCGTTCGGTATCGTGCCGGACGGCCTGCAGGCACCCGATTTCGCGCGCGCCGACGTACGCGACCGGATCGAGCGCATCGCGTCGCCGTTCGGCATGCTCGACGCGGTGCGGCCCGCCGAGCGGTTATCGGTGACACCGCCGTCGCTTGCGCGCCCGTCCGTGCCGCCCGGCACCGACGATGCGCGCTGGCTGTAAGCGCCGGCGGCGCGGCCCGCGTTACTTGCGCAGTTCGACGACGAAGTCGTAGTAGTCGTTGCGGCAGTAGGTATCGGTCAGTTCGATCGCGCGCTGGTCCGACGTATAGCCGATTCGTGTGATCAGCAGCAGCGCGTCGTGCGGTGCGATGCCCATCTGCTCGGCGATCTCGTCGGTCGCGTTGACCGCGCGGAAATGCTGCAACGCGCGCACGATCGGCGTGCCGCGCGCTTCGAGATAGCTGTACAGCGAATCGCCGATTGCCTGCGGATCGGGGATCAGCGTCGCGGGAAACGTCGAATTCTCGACGGCCATCACGATGCCGTCGGCGAGGCGCAGGCGTTTCAGGCGCGTGACCGATGCGGCCGGCGACAGCCCGAGCTGGATCACTTCGTCGCGATTCGCCGGCTGGATCTCGCGTGCGAGCCATTGCGAGCTCGGCTTGAAGCCGCGCCGTTCGAGCATTTCGCTGAAGCTCGACAGCCGCGACAGCGGATCCTCGTAGCGCGGCTGGATGAAATTGCCGGCACCCTGCGTGCGGCGAATCAGGCCTTGCTCGACGAGCAGCGCGATCGCCTTGCGCGCGGTGATGCGCGATACGCCCAGTGCATCGGACAGCACGCGCTCGGAGGGCAATGCCTCACCGGCTGTCCAGCGGTTGTCGTGGATCGCGTCGCCGAGCTTGCGGGCGAGCTGCAGGTAGAGCGGCGTGTCGTTGTCGGGGTCGGGGCGCAGGTCCTGCCAGCGGTCGTCCGTGGATGCCTTCATGGAGTGGGTATCGATCAGGTTGCGGCCATTCTAAGTCATCGCGTGGCGCCGTTATAGCCGGTTTTTGCCGTGCAATAGGTGAATTGCGCGCCGATTGACTACACTGATGCGTCGTATTCCATGCCTGGGTCGCGGCGCGCGGCCATGAATCCGCAACGAGGAACGCATGACAGACACGATCGCCACGGTCGTCCTGCCGGACGGCGAGACGATTCCGAAGCTTGGCCTGGGCACGTGGGAGATGGGCGAGCGGCCGGCCCGGCGCGCGGACGAGATCGCCGCGCTGCGCGAAGGCGTCGCGCTCGGAATGACGCTGGTCGACACGGCCGAGATGTACGGCGACGGCGCGACCGAGGAACTGGTCGGCGAGGCGCTCGCGGGCCTGCGCGACGACGTGTTCCTCGTCAGCAAGGTCTATCCGCATCATGCGAGCCGGCGCGGCGTCGTTGCCGCGTGCGATGCGAGCCTCAAGCGCCTGCGTACCGATCGCCTCGACCTGTATCTGCTGCACTGGCGCGGCTCGGTGCCGCTCGATGAAACGGTCGAAGGCTTCGAAGCGCTGCAGCGCGCGGGCAAGATCCGTCACTGGGGTGTCAGCAACTTCGATACGGCCGACATGGCCGAGCTCGTCGATGAAGCCGGCGGCGGCGCGTGCGCGACCAACCAGATCCTCTACAACATCGCGCGGCGCGGCCCGGAATTCGACCTGCTGCCATGGCTTGCCGGGCACGGGATGCCGGCGATGGCCTACAGCCCGGTCGATCATGGACGGCTGCCGAAGCGCTCGCCGCTCGACGAGATCGCACGGCAGCGCGGGGTGTCGGTGATGCGCGTCGCGCTCGCGTGGGTGCTCGCGCAGCCGGGGGTTTTCGCGATCCCGAAGGCGTCGCGCATCGAGCACGTGCGCGACAACCGGGCCGCGCTCGATTTCATGTTCAGCGACGACGAGCGCGCGCAGCTTGACGCGTACTTCCGTCCGCCACGCAGCAAGCGCGCGCTCGAGATGCTCTGACGACGCCCGGCCGGGCAACGCTGCAGGTCAGTGGTTGCCTCCGGAGGATCCGCCGTTGCCGTGACCGCCGCCATTGCCGTTCCCGCTGCCATGGCCATTGCCGACACCGTTGGCCCCGCCATTGCCGGCGCCGCCGCTGCCGTTTCCATTGCCGTTGCCACCGCCATTGCCGTGGCCACCGTTGCCACCGTCGCCATGGCCACCGCCATCGCCGCTGCCATGGCCACCGCCGTTGCCGTGACCGCCGCCATCGCCGCTGCCATGGCCACCGCCGTTGCCGTGACCGCCGCCATCGCCGCTGCCATGGCCACCGCCGTTGCCGTGACCGCCGCCATCGCCGTGCCCCGCCGTTGCCGTGACCGCCGCCATCGCCGTTGCCATGGCCACCGCCGTTGCCGTGACCACCGCCATCGCC
>NZ_JBEPLH010000037.1:0-61455 GCF_040545135.1 Burkholderia sp. 572
GCGCCGTGGTAACGCAGGCCGTCGCCAACCACGTCGAGGCGCGTGGTGTAGGGGGTGATCCAGCGCGCGCCGAGTTCTCCCGCATCGTAGGCCCCCAGGCTGGAGCGGTAGGTGCGCGTCCAGTCGAGGGGGAACGGCCCGGAGAGCGTGAAGTCTGTGTGGCTGAGCGTCTCGCTGCCCATGGCGAAGCTGATGCTGCCGTTGGTCTTGGCGCAGGCACAGCCGTCCTTCGGCGGATTGGGGTCGTTCGTGGTGGGGTGCTGCCTTGCATGGGCTTCGATCATGCCTTCCGAGCCCGTTTTCTCTCCCTTGCTCGTGGTCTTGGGCTTGACGTTGGCGCTCTGGCCGGCAGCGCCCCGCGCGCGCCAGCGCGCCAAGGCGGTGACCAGGGAAGCGAGCAGATAGCCGATGCTGTTGGCCACTTTCTCGTCGCCCAGGCTGGTGACCTGGCGCTTGAGTTCCGGCGCGAAGTTGCGCAGCGCCTCGGTATTGCGGAGCACCAGTTCGCGTTGGCGCTCGTCGAGCAAGGCCTTGGCGGCAACGTTGGCGGCGGCCTTGCCGGTGGCTTTATAGGCCCCCCACAAGGCGCCGAGAAAGTTGCTGATGCTGGCCTTGGGGTCATGCAGCAACTGGTCGCCAGCGGCACGCATTTGCTCGGCCGCTGCCTTGGCGTCGCCGGAGGCGTTGAGTTTGCCCTTGGCAAGCGCTTCGAGACCGCCTGCGATGTCGACAATCGCCTTGCCGCCCCAATCGCCCGCATCCTTGAGGATGCCGTTGAGCTTGCCCTGGGCTTCCTTGGCGAACTTGTCGATCTCGCCCACGATGCTGGCGTTGAGGTGGGCCACGAGCACGTTGACGAGGGCATCACCGAGCAGCGATTTGCCATTCAGCTTCAGCTCCTGGCGCACCAGGAACAGGGTCGGGCGCAGGCTCATGCGCGCTGCCGCCATGGTCGGCGGCGCCGGCAGCACGCCGATGAGGTTGATGCCCAGGCTGACCCAATCGAGCAGTTGGCGCTCCTTGGCCTGCGACAGGGTGACGATATCGCCCAGGCTGTCGACCAGGGCGATGATGTTGCCGACCACGGGCAGCGACCCCGCCACGGTACGGATGCGGTCGAGGGTGACCACGCCATCGCTGACCTTGCGCAGCCACTGGTCGAACTCTCGGGCGCCGCGGTTGACGTCGCGCGCATCGACGGTGTTCAGCGGCGCGACCGCCACCTGGGGTTCGCGTTGTTGTTCCTGCGGGTTCGGGCTTGCCATGCGTGACTCGTGGTGTAGGTTGGCTTGCACGGCATGACCACGGCCGTGCTCGGTGATGAATGGGGGGTATTGGGCGGAGCGCTATGCAGCGGGGGCGGCAGGACCATTCGCGCGCCCGTGCCGACGCAGGGTGATGACCTTCAACACCTCGGATACCAGCAGCAGCCCGAGGTTGAGCGACAGGCTCGATCCCTCGCCCAAGTGCAATAGCCATGGAATGAATGACAGAGACGGCACCGCCAAGAGCAGGCGCAGCGGCACCTGGGCATAGGCCAGCGGCCGCGCGTAGCGGCCGCCCCGCAGAAACAGGCAGGCCGACACGGCGATGGACACGGTGAGCAGCAGGGACAGGCCGAGCCAGACGGCCGCATGGTCGCCCGGCTCGTGCAATTGCCCGAATGCCTGGATGTCGTGGTACAGCGGAATGCGTCCGTCGGCGAAGTTGAGCCAGAGGAAGCGAATCAGATAGAGCAGATCCAGCCCGCCCCAGAACAGGTAGAGCGGACGCGTCACCACGGCACCTCCCGGTTTGAATCCGGATTGGCCGCTGTCCGCTGAACCGGCGTGGGGGGCCACGTCGGCGTGCCGATATAGCTGCTCTTGTCCCAGGGGGCGGCCGGGTCGTCGCCAGACTGTACGCGCGCGGGGCCGGGAGCCAGGTCAACGACAAGGGCGCGGCCGGCTTCGTCCAGCGTGCCGCTGAAGACTGGCCCCTGGGCATCTTCAACCTCGTAACTTCCATGGCTGACCGCCGCGCCGTTGGCGCGGGTGTTTTCGAGCAGCAGGCGTGTTTCTTTCATGGTTTGACCCCCTTGATTTCGTGAACTTCGTCGGCAACACCGGGTTGCCAATGCCAGGACTTGCCGCCGATGGCCCAGGCATCGGCGCCTTCGAGATAGCGTTGCTTGATCTTCCGGGTCTCGCCGTAGACGTGGACGGCCGAGTTGTCCTTGAGCCACTGGTCGGCATCCGCAGGCAGCGGCGTCCACTTCTGGATCTTGTCGCGCGTGGTGTTCATGTAGTCCTTGCCGTCGGAGCCGAACAGGCGCCCCTCGTCGCCCATGGAGGTCAGGCGATTCACGAACATCACGCCGGTGTTTTTGATGCCGTGGTAATCGTTGTCCGTGGTAACCCAGCGGCCGGGGCCCGAAGCGGGCACTGACGGAGCGCCAGCGCTCAGGGACTTCGCCATGGCTGGCACGGGCGCGGAGGCCTTGGGCTGCGACGGCATGGCGCCGGCGACAAGAGCCTGGACCTGGCCGATACCGCCACTGGGCGGATTCGCAGGCCACTTGGGCACGCCGACATAGCTGGCCTCCGACCAGGGGTCGGCGGGGTCAAGCCCAAAACGAATCTTTGCCGGCCCCGGCGCCACGCCGGAGACCACGTTGCGGCCCGCTGAATCGAGCGTGCCCTTGAAGACTTTGCCGAGCGCGTCCTCGACTTCGAAACCGCCGTTCGCCAGGCCGCGCAGATTGGCGTAACGATTGAACAGCTCGAGGTTGCCCTGGCCAGGCTTGGGTGGCTCGGGGAAGCTGGCCGCCCGGCTCTTGGGCCCGGTGTAGCTGAACTTGGCCGCATGGCCCGTGTATCGCCCGCTGGTCTGGTGGGTGATGCCGCCGGCGTTGTACACCGTGGCGCTGCCGCCGCCGTTGATGACCAGCTCGGTCTTGGCGTTCAGCGTGATGCGCTCGGCGGTGTACGTGATGTTGAGCTTGGCCAGCAGGTTGATGCTGTCCTTCAGCGCGCGGATGTCGATGTCTCCCGCCGCGGCTACCAGGCGGTAACCCATGCTCTGCACGAACAGGCGGATGCCACGGCTGGCACTGGCGAGCAGGCGCTTGCCGCTGGTCAGGCTGATGTGCTCCGTACTGCTGAGCGCAATGTGCTCGCCGCTGGCGATATGGGTCGAGCCCGGCGTGCTGGTGGCGATACCCACCGGGCTGGCGACGACGACGTACGGCTGCGCGAATTCGGGAAAGTTGTTGCTCGCCGGATCGCCGGGGCCGTTGCCGACGATGCCCTGGTGCTGCTTTTTCAGCGCCTTGGCGACCGTATCCTGGTCACCCGCCTCCTGCGCCTGAACTTCACGGGCCTGGGTGCCGAAGCCCTCCTGCTGCTCGCCGGCCACGTCCAGGCGGGCGGCGGTCTCCTTGAGGTCCTTGTGATGCTCGCTGGCATGCGGGCGCGGCTCGGTGGTCAGCAGCAGGCCGGAGCCGGCGCGCACCGCGCCGTGCTCGTCGGTGCGCAGCTCGAAGCCCTTGCCGCGCGCCTTGCCGCCGCCCGGGCGCGGGTGGACCAGGTAGCCCAGGTTGAGCGCACTGGCACCCTGGTCACTGCGCAGCGTGGTGCTGATCTCGCCATTGGTGTCGTCGAACAGCAGTTCGTTGTTGCGCCCGGCCTTGTGCTCCTTGCTCTTGATGGTGCTGAGGATGTTGTGCTTCGGCAGCTCGTACGGCGGACGCTGCAGGGCCATATAGGTGCGGCCGATGATGATCGGCTGGTCGCAATCGCCGTCGATATTGCCGACCAGGACTTCCTGGCCGATGCGCGGGATGGCCACGTGCCCCCAGGTGGCGCCGGCCCAGTTCTGCGAGACGCGGATCCAGCAGGAGCTGTGCTCTTCGGACTTGCCCTGCCGGTCCCAGGTGAACTGGACCTTGACCCTGCCCCACTCGTCGCAGTGGATTTCCTCGCCCGGCGGGCCGACGACGATGGCGACCTGCGGGCCGTCGATGCGCGGCTTGGCCATGGGTGCGGGACGCCATTCCACATCATCGGGAATCAGCTCGGCGGTGTAGCTGTAGTGGGTGCCCTGCTGCGCATCAGCGCTTTCCTCGGCCTGGCTGGTGTGCTGCACGCCGCGGTGCCTGATGCGCAGGGGCCGCCAGCCACGGTTGAGGTCGGCGCGCGGATGGCCGGTGAGGTCGAAGGCCAGGCCGGGCACCAGGCGCGCATCGTCGCCTTCCACTTCGGCGGTGCGGGCGTCGCCGCGCAGCCCGAGCAGGCGGGTCCGGGTGAAGGGCCGCCCCGCCGCGTCTTCCTTGTAGCGGCCGGGGAACTGGTAGACCTCGTAGTCCTGGCTCTGGTGATCGAGCTGCGCGCCGTCGTGTTGATGCTCCTGGTTATAGGTCGGGTGCTTGAAGGTGTAGTCGCGCTGGGTCTGCCGCGCGGTACGCACGCGCTCGCTGTAGCGCAAGCGCCGCAGCGCCGGCGTGGGCTGGTCGCCGCCCGGCGTGGCGTTGTATTCGACCGGGCCGCCATCGATGGAGCCGAAGATGTAGAGATTGTCTCCATGGACCAGGCGGTGGCTGTCATCGGCAAAGGCAAAAGCGTAGTAGAAGCCTTCTTCCGCCGCCAGCCGGGCGAGGAAATGCAAGTCGCTGTCGCCCGCCTGCACGCAGTATTCACGCGGCAGATGCGTCTCGGTCACCAACTGTTCGTAGTCGGTGATCTCGTGTTCCTTGAGCACCGCCGACAGGATGTCCGGCACACTCTGCCGCTGGAAGATGCGCCAGTCGGCGCACAGGCCGGTGCGCGCAAGCTTGGGCTCGACCACGGCGCGGTAGCGGGTGCGGCGAAAGCCGGTGTCCCCTTGTTCGAAATCGCTGACCAGGCCGTGGACGTAGCGCACGGGCTGGTCGGCGCGCCAGATGGTGAGCTGCGCGGGCTGGTCGAGGACGGCCGCGAAGTCGATCGACGGATCGGTGCTGGCCAGATCGACCGACAGCGTGAACGGCTGGCTCAGTCCCTCTTCCAGCTCGAACGAAACCACATCGAACTCGAGGCCCCCAGCCTTGAAGGTGAAGCTCATATCGGATTGTCGAGGCATGGTGTGTTCCTCAATCAGTAAAAATTGCCCGGTGTGGATTGCCGCGAGGTCCTGAATTAGCGCTTGAGAGTGGCGTCGAGTGCGCGCAGCACCTGCCCGGTGCTGCTGTCCAGCTGAACGCTGAAGTAGGTGTACGCGCCGGTGAGCAGCACCAGCGCGCAGGCCCAGGGTGTCCACCACGGCAGTTGTCCGCCGAGCCGGTAACGGCGTGTGGCGATATTGCGGCCGCCATCGGTGAGCTTTTCCGGGACGTCGCCACGCAAACCGCGCAACACGTGGTGCAGCCGGTCGATGATGTGATTGAGCGACTCATCGCGGTTATTACGCACACCGTATTTGCCGGTGAAGCCCAGACACAGGCAGAGGTACTTGAACTCCAGTACATCCCGGTACTTGGCGGGCTCCACGAGCATGCGGGTGAGCACCGTGAAGAATTTCTCGCCGCCCCACGTTTCGTTGTGGAAGTGGCTGAGCAGCGAGCGCTTGGCCCATACCGAATCGGAGCCGCCCCAGGGCGTAGCCATGACGGCCTCGTCGATGAAGGCGCACAACGCATAACGGAAAGCCAGCTGGGTGGCGCTGTCGTAGCTGTGCTGGCGGATTTCCTCGTCCAGCGCGCTGATCTGGTCGCGCACGGTTTGATAGAGCTTGCCGATGTCGTCGCAGCGCTCCAGCCGGCGCAGGCGAATCACCAGGCCCAGCAGCGGCTGCGAGCCGTCCACCAGAGGATTCCAGCCATGGCCTCGCAACTGGAAACTCAGGTCCGGGTCGCCGTTGAGCTGTTCGATCCGTTCATAGCCGACGGTCTGGCTGAGTTCGTCCGCGGCGGCCTGGCCGGGAGCCGGACGAGAGCGCGAGCGCAGCGTGCGCGGGTCGTCGATGGAAATGGTCGTGGTCATGTCATTGGCTCCGGATGGCCCAGAACTGCATTTCAAGTTCGGGGAAGTCGCCGGCAACGTGGAAGCCGAAGCCGGATGTCTGTTGCGTCATGACCTGCCACGCCGGATGCGTGCGATCGAGTTCGAAATAAATGAACCCGGCGTGATACGGCAGATAGCGCGGCGCCACGTGCAATTGCTTGAGCGGAATGCCGGGCAGTTGCAGGCTGACCAGTTCACCGAGGCGCTCCATCGAGGTGACCTTGGCTTGCTGGACGAACAACTGACGCAGGTCGTCCCCGGACATCCGGGCGCGCACGGCGAGCACGAATTCCGCGCTTTCGATCAGCGTGCGATCGTGCACCTCGGCGGTCAGCGTGCCGTAGCGCTGCTCGATGATCGGCAGCGACACCGCGCGGGGCTGGAGCACGGTGCTCAGGGTCCGCCGCAGGGTATCCATGAGCATGCGGAAGGACACGCGCGGATCGTCGTGCTGATAGGCCGGGTACTCCTGCGGCAAACGGCCTTCGTCGGTGAAGGTGACCAGTTCGCCGCAGGCCTGGATGAAGGCCACGTAGAGATCCTCGGGATGCACATGCCGCTTGCGCGACAGATAGCCGAACCAGGGCTGCAGGCGGTTGATGACCTGCAGCAGGTTGAAGTCTGTGATGTCGGCCACGCCCGACTGCCCGGCAGAGCCGATGCGCTCGGCGATGCTCTTGGCTCGCTCGCGCATCAACCCGGCCACCTCGCCGACGAAGCGATGCAGCGGCGCGATGGCGTTCACGGACAGGCTGGTGGGGTAGAACCCGCTGTCGTCCAGCACCAGGCTGCCGTCCGGGCGGCGGTCGAGGATTCGGCACATGGCGATGCCGGTGAAGGCGCTGCGGTCCTGCTGCTCCAGAGCGAACTGAAGGTTGGGGACCACGAGGTCCACCGGCTGGTGATCGCCTTCGAGGCTGTGCGTGTCGCGCACGGCCTCCGTGCGGGCCACGTAGCGTGCGTTGACGTAGGTGTCCGGCCAGCGGACTTCGAGGCCGCTGTCCTGCTTGAGCGGCAGCGTAAGGTAGACCGTCTGATTGGCCACGCTGGCATCGGTGATGGCCAGGGGCTCCGGCGCGGGCTGCTCGCCGGGAATGTCGATGACGGTGCCGTCTGGCATCACGCCGCGCGCCCGCACGATGGCTACCTTGCCGAAGGCCAGGTACTCGTGGTTGAGTTCCAGCTCGCTGAAGCCGTAGAGATGATCCCTGACGCTGTCCAGTCGCTGGTTGGCGTGGTACTCGGCGGCGCGGGCCTGCTGCTGGAAGTGCTGGGGTTGGACGAACAGTCCTTCACCCCAGAGAACGGCGTTGCGTGAAGTCATGGCGTTACCTGGATTCGGGATTGGTTGGAAGCGGCCGGCAGGTTCGGAGCCGAAGGCAACGGCCCCGCCGGCAGCGGCGGAACGGCCGCCGTTGCCGGCAACTTCGAGGTCGGCTGCCTGGAGGCTCTTTTGACGGGTGCGGACAGCACGGGGCAGGCAGCCGGCGCGGGTGTCGCGGGTAGCGCGGGCCGCCCCTCGCGTGTCAGGCTCACGCTCGTTTCGCTCAACTTGACCAGTAAGGAATACTTGCGGCCTTTTGGTTCGATCGGCATGACCTGCTTCCAGGCCACCGCGTTCGCATCGTGGAAGTCCGCGATGGCGGCGATGAAGCGCGTGCCGTCGCGAACCTCGCCGAAGGGCACGAATTTGAACTGTCCGGGCAACAACAGGTAATCGTCGGCGGCAAGGTAGGTGCCGCCCAGGGTCTTCTTCAGGTCCTTGCGCAGTTGATCCGGGTCGGCATTGAGCAGCACGGAGTCGTCCTTGAGCTGCAGGACCTTGAAGGCGATCGGGGTTCCGGGTGCCTTGGCCGGCCTCGACTGAGCGGTCGACGACGCGAAGCTATGACGGCGGCCATTGGCGTCGTACTGCCCCAGTTCGAGACCCTGCCGACCGGCTGCCCCCATGTTCGGTAACGGAGGCACTGTCGGTAGCGGCGGCACCATCACCTGCTCGCTCGACTGCCCGGCTCGCGGACGCGCGACCGGCGCGCCGACCCCGGCCGCGGGCCGCGCGACAAAGGCGGAAGCATCGGCGCCGGCGCGCAGTTGCTTGACAAGCAGTCCGAGGTTTTCGAGAAGCTCCGGCTTGCTGGCGCTGACGAAGCGCACGGCATAGGGGCCGTCTTCCGCGTCCTGCTCGTCGGTAACGTCGAACTCGGGCACCTGATGCTGCCCATTGGGATTGACGTCGTGGTCGGCATACAGGCTGAGGCCGATCTGGGTCGGCTGGTCATCATCCACGCCCACCTGGATGGACGGGTCCATCAGAACCTGCCCCGTCTTCTTGAAGACATTTCCGATGGCGCTGCATCCCGTGAGCATCAGCAGTGGCATCAGCGCCCAGACGAGCCACTTCATCGCGGCTCCTGACGCAGGGCTCGGTCATAGGCCTGTTCGAAGACTTCCCAGAACAGTTTCTCGAAGCCTTGCTGACGAGACGACGCCAGCTCGTTGTAGTAGTGGATGTACATCTGCCAGTTCCAGTCCGCTGCCTCGGTTTGCTGGACCTGGGCCGCCCGATAGCGCTGGAAGCGCTGCTGCAGTTGCTCCGGGGTGAAGGCACGTAACAGGGCCTGGAGGCTGGCCTCGATAGCCTCGATCAACGCGGTCTGGTGCCGTTGAACCTGGGCGAGGCTTTCCTCCACGGCGGCGGACGGCGACAGGTGCACGACGCTGCGCTCGCTGGAGAACAACGCGCGCACAGTCTCCGGGTAGCCCAGCCCCAGGCGCAGGGGGTTGTCCTCGATGGGCTGGAGCGTACGGGCCAGCGGCGCCAGATTGCGCGGCTTGCCGTCCTGGGTATGCTGCAAGGCAGTGATGCCGTGAATGACGGCGCTCAACGTCCTGCCAATCTCCTGCAAGAGCGCGTGTCCCATCTGCGGATCGACCACGCCGACCGAGGCCCCCAGCCCTTCCACCAAGGGCTGGATCAGGGCATTGGCGTCGCCGGTCGAGACGGCACGCGAGTAGGACTGCGACATCGTGGATTCTCCAGATAAGGTCTTCGGTGAGCCGGACACGGCTTCGAATCGGGTACGGGCGTGGTTGGCCTGGGTCTGGCCGGGACTGAGGCCGTAGTTCGTAGGGTCCAGCGGGGCAACGCCGAGTACCGGCTCACATCGCTGTTGCTCGGCATCCAGGGCGGACAGCGGATCGCGTTCCTCTGCGGGCCGGCGCTCCCTCGCAAGATCATCGAAGGCCCGGAAATCGGGCTGGCGCGGCCTCGCATCCAGCGATCTGTCGGTCTCGGCCGTGGGGGGCAGGCCAGCGCCCGGCTCGTTGAGCAACTCGCCGACCGAACGCTGGAGCAGCGGCTGGCTGTTGGTCAGATGCGCTTCGGATGTCTGCAGATGGACGGTGACCTGATAGGCGCCGATATGCAGCACGTCGCCGTCGCGCAGACGCGCGGCCGTGCCTCGCCTCAATGGCGTCTCGGCGTCGTTGACGCGGGTGGCGCCACTCTGGTCGCGCACGCAGTAGCTGTTGTCGATCCAGGTGATCTCGCAGTGAATCGCCTGCACCTGGCCTTGGCCGTCATCGAGCAGCCAGTCGGCACCACGACTGCCGATGGTGCCGCCAGCGTGGCCGAAGTTATGCCGTGCAGTGCTGCCGGCACGCAGGGCATGGGTATTGGCAACGAGGAGTTCGAGGCGCTGCATGCCTGCCGGCGCCTGGCTTGTTGGTGGAATGGGCGTGTTCATAGTCGCACCTTGATACGCACGGGGGTTCGAGCGGCGTCATCACCGTTGACGAAAGTGGTCCAGCCAAGATGCGAGCCACGCTCCCGGCTCAGGTTGAAGGACTCGACTTCCGCCGGGCGAAGCCGCAGTTCCAGGTCGAAGGCCATCGGGTCACGCAGCAGGAATTCCATGAGCTTGCGCAGGCGTGCGAAGTCTTCTCCGCTGGGCAGGAAGTGGCGGAAGCGCTCCTGGTCGAGATCGGAGATGACGACGGTGAACTTGTTGTGGCAGGCACGTACCCGCTTGCCGATCACGAAGCTGTCGCCGACCTCGCCATTACGCTTGCCCAACGACAGGCGCTGCCCGGACGGGATGTCAACGTAGCGAATCTCGAACTCGCGCACCTGAACGGATTTCAGGGCGAAGCAATCGGCCACGATGCCCGCGACCATCGACGCAGAGCGGCTGCGGTTGATGATGGAGCCGGCGAAACTGAGCAGGCGGCTCCAGGGCAACGGTGTCGCGCCGCGCAAGTCACCGTTGCCCAGGCCAACGAGGGCAAATACATAGCGGGAGAAGCCATCGCTGGCTTCGCTGCGGAAGCGGATGTGGTAGCGGTACTTGCGCCATGCCCGGTGCAGCAGCGTGAGCAGGCGGTGGTGAAAGAAGTCGAGGAAGGCCGGACGAATGCCGGTGCCCTGCCCATGCTCATAGGCCAGACGGTCCAGGTAGTAGCCCGGCAGCGGCGAGTCAGGGCCGTGCAGCCCGAAGAAGTTGGCCTGCACCTGGTAGTCGCTGGCGGAGCTGTCGGGCATACGCGCGGCGAAGCTGATGTCCGATGCCGGAAACGCCAGTGCCGCCGAGCTGCCCAGGCGGATGCGCCAATGGGCATCCCCGAGCGGATCGCTCGCTTCCAGGTCGTCGCCGTGCAGCGCATGCAACTGCTCCAGCAAGCGGAAGAAATCGTAGGCCTTCGCGCTGGCGAGCACCGCATCGGCGATGGCTAGATCAGGGGTTGCTTGCCGATCTGCAATGGCCATTGATAGTGCTCGTTGTTGCTGATGTTGATGACTTCCAGCACATGGAAGGAGTTGATGCTGGCGTAGAGCGCAAGGAAGTGGCTCAGCACGCTGCCGAACAGATAAAGGTCCCCTTCGCAGAGGAAGGCATCCTGATCCAGATGCAGCACCGTCTTCAGGCCACGGATGGGCAGGCCCTTCATGAGCCAGTCCATCGGTTTGGTCTCGGCCTCGCCGATGCCAGCCAGGCGCTTGCTGCTGGCCCGTGCATGCTGGATGTCATGCAACGCGGCGAAGTCGTAGGCACGCAGAACCGCCTTGAGTGGCTCGGCCGAAAGCAGAGACAGGTAGTTCAGCGACAGGTTGGAAATGAGGCTCCACTGAAGATCGCCGTCCAGCACCGGGCGATAGGATGGCGTCGGACGCGTGATGTTGCGACAGCGGCTGTAGGATGGCGCCCTCTCCGATCCTTCGCAGATGTCGCCCACGTCCAGTGCCAGCGGAAGGTCGCGATTGGTGCAGGTGAGCGACAGCGAGACCGTTTCGGTCTGGTCCACATACTCGCTTTCGTCGGCGCGCACGAAGGAGACAGCGTGGTCGAGACCGCTGCCGTCAAGCGCGTTGCCGATGTGGGTTCGGTAGTAGATCGCGGTACGGCCTTCGGCATGCTCGACTTCGTGCGCCATCGACTCGAAGGGGCGGAAGGTCCGCAGCCGGTCGCCACGTCGCCCATCGGCGCAGCGACGCAGCCCGCGAACTTCGTCGATGCTGAAGATCTCGTAGGCATGCGGCCGCTGCCCCGTGGGGTAGACCGGCTGTTGCGCGACCTTGCCGTCGATCCTGAGCGGCTCGGCGTCATGGGCGAACAGGTTGACCGCCGGGGTGCAGTACAAGGCAAGGTCGCCATCGCGCAGGCGAATGCCCGGCGGCATCGGTCGGTTGAAGTGGAACTCGATCCGTACCGTCTCCTGGCTGGTGGACGGCCAGAACGGCGCCAAGCCGCTCAACCGGAAGCAATGGAAACGCTGGGGAAAAACGAAGTATTCCTGCAATATCCGGTAGCCGTCGAACGCATTTTTCGGATACGGCAGCAGGGCTTCATCCTCCGCAAAACCGGGAAACTCCACCTGTCGGTTGGGCAGCGAGAATGCCTTGCCGTCAAGGTCCACCCTGACCTTGTCAAGGTACTGGGCCAACCAGAGATAGAGGGTCTGCGCGGTGGTGTCGTCGCCACTGAGCTGGAAATCCAGCCGGTCGCAGTCCATGAGGCTGGGCGGGTTATCGGTCAGGAACGTCAGCTCGACCGTCAGGATCGACTTTTCACGCGAGTGGGCGTCGCTCACCCGGGTCATCTTGAGCGGCAACAGGTGAACGTCCGCGCAGGTGCGAAAGCGACACTGGACGCCATCGACCGGGCGGGACAACACGAGGGTTCCCTTCGGAACGGTTTGCCGCTGCGTGATGGCGGTTTCGACCGGCTCGAAGCAGACGATGGTCGAGCTTGGTAGCGGCCGAAGGTAGTTCGGCCACAGCAGCTGCAGCATCGAGTGAGTCAGCTCGGGCAGATCGTCTTCGATCTTGAGCCGCAGCTTGGCGGTCAGGAAGCCGAAGCCTTCGAGCAGGCGCTCGACATCAGGGTCACTGCTCTCCCCGCCAAGAAAACGGGAGAGTTGCGGATTGTCACGGGAAAACTCGCGGCCGAAGCGACGTAAGTAGTCGAGCTCTTCTCGGAACTTGCGGCGTAATGTCATGGCAACGACTTTCCATTGCGGATTGCGCGGCGGATCAGGTAAACCGCGCGGTCCTGTTGTGATGCTGAAGCACCAGGTCGAGCTCGATGCTTTCGTATGCGTTGCGAACCGGCACCAGGCAGTGCAGCCTGAAATGCAGATCCATCGGGCGCACGGCATCCGTGAGTGGCTGCACGCGAGTCACCTTGACCCGCGGCTCGAACTCGTTGACCACGGCCTGGATGTGCTCGCTCAAACGGTGCCGAAGATCTGTGCTGCCGACCGCGACATCGTTGAAATCGGGCAGACCCAGTTCAGGACTGCTGGACGAACAGCCCTGCCGGGCATTGAGCACCCACTCGATATGCCGCTTGATGGCCTGGATGCGCTCGGCGGCCAGATCCTGGCTCGTTCGTAGACGTCGCAACGGAAGCTCGGGATCGAGCCGCTCGAACAAACTTCCCTGTCCGAGCGTTCTCGGCATGGTCTAGGCTCTCGTCATTCCTTGTCGAGCCTGCCGACCAGGGACAGTTCGAAGTTGGCACCCATGTACTTGAAGTGCGGACGCACCGCGAGCGACACCTGATACCAGCCCGGATCGCCGGCCACATCCTGCACGATCACGCGGGCCGCTCGCAGCGGACGGCGGCTGCGCACGTCGGCCGAGGGGCTTTCCTGGTCGGCGATGTATTGCTTGAGCCAGTTGTTCAGCTCCCGCTCGAGGTCCTGGCGCTCTTTCCAGCTACCGATCTGCTCGCGCTGCAGCACCTTCAGGTAATGCGCCAGCCGGTTGACGATGAACATGTACGGCAGTTGCGTGCCGAGCTTGTAGTTCGTCTGCGCGGCCTGGCCCTCCTCCGTCTTCGGGAAAATCTTGGGCTTTTGCACCGAGTTGGCGGAGAAGAAAGCGGCGTTGTCGCTGTCCTTGCGCATGGTCAGCGGGATAAATCCGGCTTCGGCGAGTTCGAACTCGCGGCGGTCCGACACCAGGACTTCAGTGGGGATCTTGGCTTGCAACTGGCCGAGGGACTCGTACAGGTGAACCGGCAGATCATCCACCGCCCCGCCGGACAGCGGGCCAATGATGTTCGGACACCAGCGGTATTTGGCAAAGCTGTCGGTGATGCGGTTGGCGAGCAGGAACGAGGTATTGCCCCACAGGTAGTTGGCGTGGTTACCGTCGATGCCTTCGCGGTAGACGAAGGTGCGCGTCGGGTTGTCCAGCGGGTCGTAGGGCTGGCGCAGCAGGAAGCGCGGCATGGTCAGGCCCAGGTAGCGCGCATCCTCGGACTCGCGCAGGCTGCGCCATTTGGCGAAACGCGGGCCTTCGAAGATATCGCCGATTTCCTTCAGGTTGGGCAGTTCCTGGAAGCTCTCCACGTTCAGGAACTCGGGACCGGCGGCACCCAGGAACGGCGCGTGGGCCATGGCGCCGACCGCGGCCACGTAGCCCAGCAGCTTGATGTCCGGCGCCGAAGGGCCGAAGGTGTAGCTGCTGACCATGCAGCCCACCGGCTCGCCGCCGAACTGGCCATAACCCGCCGTGTACGCATGCTTGTAGAGGCCGCTACGGGTGATATCGCCGGCACCCTCGAAGTCTTCCAGCAACTCGGCCTTGCCGACGTGCATGAAGCCGATCCTGATGTTCTCGCGTGTATCGGTGTTGTCGGCCAGGAGCTTGAGCTGACGCCAGTGGGACTCCAGGTTCTGGAACGACGGATCGTGGAGAATCTCGTCCATCTGCGCGGTGAGTTGCTCGTCGAGCCGGGCAATCATGCCGTCCACCAGCAGCTTGCTGATGGGCTGCTCGCGATCGTCCGTCTTGAGCATTTCGGCAATGAAGGCGGCAACGCCGCGTTCGGCGACGGCATAGCCCTCGTGACTGGGCTCGATGCGCGTCTGCGCCATGATCTGTTCGAGCAGACCCCGGGATTGGGCCGTTTCAGCCCGGGCAACAACAGCGCTTTCGGTTTTCATGTTCGTTTCCTTGAAGCCGCGGAGATATTGGAAGGTGTGATGTGCCGCGGGAGGCGCGTCAGTCGGACGAGCCCTCGAGCGCCTGGCTCAGCTCCTGCGCGAGCTTGCTCCGCGCAGCCTCATCCCCGAGCAGGGCCTGCAACTGCTTGCGGAAGGCGGGCACGTTACCCATGGGCCCCTTGAGGGCTACCAGCGCCTCGCGCAATTCCAGGAGCTTGCGCAACTCGGGTACCTGCCGGGCGACGGCATCGGGACTGAAATCCTTGATGTGCCTGAACTGAAGGTCGACGGTCAGCGCGTCGTCGGCACCGGCATTTCCAAGGCGCAACGGAACGGTGGTTTTCAACGCCACGCCCGCCTCGCTGAGCACATCGTTGAAGTTGTCCTTGTCCACACGCACCACCGGCCTGTCTTCGAGAGCGGTCTCTTCTTCGCGCCCCTTGAAATCGCCAATCACCAGCATATTCAAAGGCAGCTCGATCTCCGCCTGCTGATTACCTGTTGCCGGAACGTATTTGATATTGATTCGTTCCTTCGGGGCTACCGATGCCGTGCTCTTCGCCATAAATGCTCCTTATCCTTATTTCTTGAGGATGCTGGAAATTCGCTCTCAGCCGTAAACCGCAGCATGACCGAACTGGTTCGGAATCTGCCTGGGAAATCATCCCCAATATTCCTTGGCCATCGGAAACCATGGCTCTCAGAAGCGCTTACCAGACATATTCAGCCATACGCGGCCCGCCTGAATAATTGACCTCGCTCCGCTGCATCGTCAATAAGACATGTCTGAAATTTCACTCAAAATAACCGCGGAATATCATCCAAAAACGAGACAAGAAAAAACATGACATTCAGCAATAATTTTCCACGCACAAAACAATAAATATCTCATTTACTAATCGGCAATATTATGTTTCCTTAATGGGCCAACCATTCCCTGCACCACTGATATAGCTGCGTGCAACGACTCGTTTCCAACCATCCTTGATGGGCTGTGCTTCATGATCCGAATTGAACTCTCGGCAGTCTTCGACCGCTTGAACCCTCCCTCTCGACAAGCCCTGGAAGAGGCCGCGAGCCTGTGCATCAGCCAGCAAGGCGCCGAAGTCACGGTGCCGCACGTGCTGCTCAAGCTGGTGGACCTGCCGTTGGGGGACGTCCGGCTGCTATTGCGGCAGGCCGGGCTGGATCCGGACGCCGTGCGCCAGGCGCTGTCGGCCAACTTCCCGAACCAGGAATCCACAGGAGGGCAATACCCCGCGTTCTCGCCGTTGCTGGTCGAGCTGTTGCAGGAGGCCTGGCTGTTGGGTTCGCTGGAATGGAACCAGGACGCCATCCGCGGCGGCAGCCTCTTCCTGGCCGCGCTGCTCAACCCTGGCCGCTATCTGCCACTGTCCGCCGTGCGTCTGTTCGACCGCGTCAACCGGGAAGCCTGGCGCAAGGACTTCCTGTCGTTGGTCGCGACCTCGGCGGAAACGCCCCAAGTGGCGGAGCGCGTCCCGTCGCCCGCCATCGCGGCAACCGATTCGGCGCTGGCCAGGTACGGCCATGATTTCACCGCCCAGGCGCGTGAAGGACGGCTGGACCCGGTGCTGTGCCGCGATGGAGAAATCGATCTGATGATCGACATCCTGTCGCGCCGCCGCACGAACAACCCGATCGTCGTAGGGGACGCCGGCGTTGGCAAAAGCGCGGTCATAGAAGGCCTGGCGCTGCGCATCGTCCAGGGGCACGTACCCGAGCCGCTGCGCTCCGTGACGCTGTGGGGATTGGATCTGGGCGCACTACAGGCCGGCGCGTCGGTCAAGGGCGAATTCGAGAAACGGCTGAAAGCGGTCATCGACGAAGTGAAGACCGCCGCCACGCCGATCATCCTGTTCATCGACGAAGCGCACACGCTGATCGGCGCGGGCAATGCCGCTGGCGGCAGCGACGGCGCCAACCTGCTCAAACCGGCGCTGGCCCGGGGAGAACTCCGCACGATCGCGGCCACCACCTGGTCGGAATACAAGAAGTTCTTCGAGAAGGACGCGGCCCTCAGCCGGCGCTTCCAGCTGGTCAAGCTCGACGAGCCGAGCCCCGAGACGGCTGTCCATATCCTGCGGGGGCTACGGAACACTTACGAGCGCGCTCACGGGGTCTACATCTCCGACGAGGCCCTACAGGCCGCTGCCGGGCTTTCGGCGCGCTACTTGTCGGGCCGGCAGTTGCCCGACAAGGCCATCGACGTGCTTGACACGGCTTGCGCGCGGGTGGCGACGGCACTTGCCGAATCACCCAGGCGATTGCGGGCGCTGGAGCACGAACTGTTGCAGATCGACGCGGAGTCAGCGCTGCTGCAACGGGATCGGCGTGCCGGCCTGCACGCTGACGCGCAACGGCTCGAGGTACTGGACAACGCGCGCCGCGAGGTTCAGGGCAAGATGGATGCGTTGCAAACCGCATGGTCACGCCAAAAGCCGCTTGTCGATGAAATCCGGACGCTACGGTCGTCGCTGGCGGCCGACGGCGCCCCAGACGATGACGAACGCTCCAAACAACTATCGACCAAGGTGATGGAGCTGGCGGCGCTGCAACGCCCAAGCGCACTGCTGCATGCGGAGGTAGGCCGCGAGCAGGTCGCGCAGGTCATCGCCGACTGGACCGGCATTCCGGCGACAACCATCAGCAGCGACCAGATGGCGCGCCTCGGGGGCTTGCCGGAAATGCTGCGGGAACGGGTCAAGGGGCAGGACGCCGCCATCGAGCACATTCACCGGCATCTGCTGACCGCGATGGCGGACCTGCGGCGTCCCGGCACGCCGCTCGGCGCCTTCCTGCTGGTAGGCCCCAGCGGCGTGGGCAAGACGGAAACCGCCCTGGCCCTGGCCGATTCGCTGTTCGGCGGCAAGCAGTTCCTGACGACGATCAACATGTCCGAGTTTCAGGAGAAGCACACCGTGTCGCGCCTGCTCGGCGCGCCGCCGGGATACGTCGGCTATGGGGAAGGCGGCGTGCTGACCGAGGCGATCCGCAAACAGCCCTACTCGGTGGTCCTGCTCGATGAGGTCGAGAAGGCGCACCCGGACGTGCTGAACATCTTCTATCAGGCCTTCGACAAAGGTGAGCTTGCCGACGGCGAGGGTCGATTGATCGACTGCAAGAATGTGCTGTTCTTCCTGACCTCGAACCTGGGATTCGACCAACAGGAAAACGAGCTGACCGACCAGGACGAGGCCGCTCTTCGCGAACGCCTCTCGCAATTCTTCAAGCCGGCACTGCTGGCGAGAATGCAGGTCGTGCCCTATCGCTATCTGGACGATCGCGTGCTCGGGAATATCGTGGAAAGCCGCTTGCAAAGGCTGATGACGCAGTTCACCCAGCGCTATGACGCCGTCTTGTCGGTGTCCGCGAGCGCCAGCGAGGAACTGCGCCGGCGCTCCACCCGCCACCAGAACGGTGCACGCATGCTGGATGCGAGCATCGACGGCGAGTTGTTGCCACCGCTGTCGTTGTCCGTCCTGCAGCGTCTGGCCGAGGGCACGGCCTTCCGGCGTGCCGAGCTGTCGTGGAGCGGCAACGCTTTCGAGGCCGTCGTGGAATGACGATGCCGCGGCAACTGGATCCGATCGAGGTCGCGCGCATTGCGCGCGACATGACCTGGGCGACTCATCCCGACGGGCTGGCGACGGTGCTCCTGCAAGCAGCTGTGAATAGCGGCTCGTTGCGCCTGGGGATGTGCTATCGCCTGGATCAGACGAGTGACTGCCTGCGGCCGCTGTCCTGCGTGCCGGAAAAAGCGTCTGCTCTGCCGGAGCTGGATATGGGCGAGTTGGACAATCCGCTGGTCTACGGCCTGGTCAGCGGTCATCCCTGCAAGGTCGAGCACATCGCCGGCGTGGTCGGCGTGGGCAGCTCTTTCGAGCGGCTGCGCGAGCGTTTCATGCCCGGGGACGGCGCCTGGATCCTGCCGCTGCGCGATGCCAATCAGCATGCCTTCGCGGTCCTGGCGCTGCTGGGCAATCCCTCGGCACTGCACGCATTGCGCGAGTCCGCGCTGTGGCAGGCGCTGCTGCAAATCCATGAGCGCCTGTTCTCCGGACTTCAGCAGAACCTGGGCGACGCGGCGCGGGCCCGTTCCGCCGACGCCATGCGCGCGCAGGTGCATACCCGCACACGGGAGCGAGCAGCCAGGCTATTGGCGGCGGAGTTCGTCGGCGTGAGCCCGGCGGTCCGTGAACTGCGCAGCGACATGCTGAGCATGACGGACTCGAACCTGGCCATTCTGATCACCGGAGAAACAGGCGCGGGCAAGGATCACGCGGCCTGGCTCATTCACCAGACGGGAAGCCGCCAAGGCAAGTTCGTGCCGGTGAACTGCGCGGCCATCCCCAAGGAGCTGATCGAGGCGGAGCTGTTCGGCAACGAGCGAGGTGCCTTCACCGGCGCCAGCCAGGCACGCGCGGGGCTCGTGGCGGAGGCCGACGGCGGCACGCTGTTCCTCGATGAGATCGGCGACATGCCGCTGGAATTGCAGGGACGGCTGCTGCGCGTGCTGAACGAGAAAAAGTACCGTCCGGTGGGCGCGACGCAGGAGCGTCATTCCGATTTCCGCCTGATATGCGCCACCCACCAGCCGTTGCTTCAACGCATCGCGGAAGGGAGCTTTCGGGAGGATCTGTACTTTCGCATCCGCCAGCAATGCCTGCACGTGCCTGCGTTGCGCGAGCGTCCGGAGGATATTCCCGTTCTGGCCGAGCACGTGCTGCTGCAATACAACCGCGAGCGACAGACTCACATCCCGGGCATCAGCGCCGAGGCGTTGCGCATGCTGCAGATGCACCCGCTACCCGGCAATGTCCGGGAACTGCGCAACCTTGTACTGGTGGCAGCCGAGCGCACCGAGCGCGGCCAGGACATCGCGCCACAGGCATTGCGCGAGCTGCGCTCCCCTGCTCCACGCACTCCCCCCCTCCCCACCCCGTCGACGATGCCGCTGCACGATCTCTGGGAGACCAACGACCTGCCCGGTGCGCTGGCGGCTTTCGAATGCCACCTGATAAGCGAACGCCTGCGTCAGGCAAACGGTTCGCGCGCGCGCGCCGCGCAAAGCCTGGGCATCCCCAAACGCACGCTGGCACGAAGATGCCAGCGCTGGAACATTTTTCAGGAGGACTCAGCACAATGAGATCACTGAGCATCGCCATGGTTTGCGCAGCGCTCGTGGCCGGATGTGACGCCGGCAAACCGGGGGCCGCCACCGGTCCGTCCACAGCGGCCCCGGCAGCCATGAAAACCTGTACCGCCATTGTGTCTGCGGTTGAACGGCTGGCCTGCTTCGATGCCCTTGCGGGAACGCCACCAGCACCGGTTGCGGCGACTCCTGCCACGCAACACAACGAGGCACCGACAAGAGCCGACAGCCAGAAGCCGGCGACAACGCCAGCGATCGTCGAGCTGGTCCGCCTCAACGAGGCGAAACGCGCCGCGGGCGAGACGGGATTCCGGCTGTCGCGCACTGAGGAGGCTGTACCGGGGCGGTGGAGCGTGGTGATGTCCGCTCCGGCGTTGGGCGGCGCTACCGCGCCGCCGATCCTGGCGATCAGTTGCCTGTCGAACATCTCGCGTCTGCAGTTGCTGGAAAACCAGCCGATCACGCCCAACCGGATGAACATCCGGTTACTGCTGGACGGGCATCCCATCTCGGCCTCGGTGCCGTGGCAGGTACTGGAGGACGGCACGGTCGTGGACGCGGGGCGGGGCCTGATCGCCATCGAACAACTGCGCTACCTGGTCAAGGCTGGCGGCCGCCTGCAGGTCGAGAGCGACTATGCGCCGTTCTCCGGGCTGCTGTTCGATGCAACCAACCTGCATAACCTGATGAAACAACAGCGTGAGGCCTGTCACTGGTGATCAACCTGCCTCCCCTGGATCTGGACGCATTGCTCGGCCCGCTTGACGCCAAACAGCCGGCCGGCGTATTCGATGAGGAAGACGAAACGTATCAGGGTATCGAGCATGAAATGGTCAAGCTCGGCAGCCTGCAGGAAGGCAGTATCGACTGGTCTTATGTCGATGAGGCCTCGCGTCAGTACCTGAGCAGCCAGTGCAAGCACTTCCGCGTGGCCGGGCATCTGGTCACGGCCCGCCTTCGCCCCCGCACCTGGCCCCACTGGACCGAGGCGACGCTGGTGCTGGCCGGCATGGTCGAGCGCTACTGGGAAAACGGCCAGCCCAAACCCGGGCCGCGTGGCCTGCTGGCCAAACGCAAGCTGGTCGCCTTGCTGGTGGAGCGACTGAGCCAGACATTGGAGACGCTGGATCAGAAGACCTACAACCCCGGGCTGCACGATCGGGCGCAACAGGCCTTCGACCGATTGCAGGCAGAAGCAATCGCGGCGCAGTTGGATGTATCGATGCTGTCCCGGCTGGAAGCGCAGATGCACCGGCATGTCGAAAGCACCCTGTTCCCGGAGCCGGTGGTTCTCAAGCCGAGTGACGGTCAGCAAGGTGGGCGCGCGCTGAGCGACGCATTCTTCCAGCCGAGCGAGATACCGAGGTCCGGCGATGAACGCGAGGGGCGCCGGACGCTGTTGGCGATGGCGGAGTTCATCAACGAGCAGGACATCTACGATCCCACCGGCTACCAGTTGCGGCGCTTCGCGCTATGGGCACACCTGCGGGCCGCACCGCCCGCGAAGCGCGACCAGTTCACGGAACTGATGTGCGTGCCGGTCGATACCGAAGAGGCCTATCTCGAGGCGATCTCGACCAATTCGGTCAGCCCGGTGGTGTTGCGGCGCGTGGAAAAGAGCGTGACCAGTTCTCCCTACTGGTTGCGCGGCAGCTTCTTCGCGGCGGCCATGGCGACCCGTCTGGAAATGCCGGCTGTGGCTGAAGCCATCCGTCACGCAGCCGAACGCTTCCTGTTGCGCATTCCCGGCTTGAGCGACCTTCGCTTTGCCGACGGCCGGCCCTTCGTCGACAGCGACACCTTGGGTTGGATCGGCAGCGCCGAAGCGCGGCCTGCCGATGCCGGCGCACCGCAAGAGTTCGTGGATTTACGCGAGGAACTGGCCAGCCGGTTGGACACCGAAGGTGTTGAACCCGTGCTGCGCCGACTGCAGGCGCACCAGGCTTCGTCTGGTGGCCCACGTCATCGTTGCCACGCAACCGTGATCGCGGCGGACCTGCTGAAGTCACGGGGTTTGGATTGGCTGGCCGAAGAACTCTATGCCAATGCCAGCCGGTTGATGAAGGGCGTCACGGTGGATCAATGGGAACCTGAACTGTTCCAACACCTCGCCAAACATGTCCCGGCGCCTCAGGAAAACGAACATGGACGAAGCCAGTCGCAAGGAGAGAGAAAATGAAATACTGGTCGTTGCTCAAACGATATGCCGCCCCCCTGCTGCGTTGGGTCAAGGGCGGCATGCCACTGCTGCTGGTACTGGGGCTGCTATTCCTGTTGTTAGCCATCTGGTGGCTAGGGCCGCAGTGGGCCTGGCGTGATCGGCATCCTCTGGCGAGCCTGGGCGCCCGGGTCGGGCTGACCTTTGCCCTGCTGATGATTCCCTTGGTGGCCTGGGCCCTGGTCCTGCGGGCCAGGAACCGCCGGCTGGAAGCCGAGCGTCAACAAGCCAGTGCCGTCAAGGAAGACCCCGTGCTTGTCCATATCCGCGCCCAGGAGAAGTCCCTGGACGCCAACCTGACGGTGTTGCGCTCCCACCTGCGAGGCCGTCAGGGCCTGTACCAGTTGCCGTGGTATCTCGTGCTCGGGCAAGAGGACGCCGGCAAGACCAGCTTCATCAACCGCAGCGGCCAGAACTTCTCGCTCACGGGCGAGATCAAGGCTGGCGGTCATGGCACGTTCATCGACCCCGACCTGATCTACCGGACCGATTGGTGGATGGGCGACCAGGCTGTGCTGATCGACCCGCCCGGAGAGTTGATCAGCCAGTTTCCCGCAGAGGAACATGCCCCCACGGGGGCATCGACGACCGACACTGAAGAAGCGCCGGCGCCCGAGCAGCTTGGAGAGCCGCCCGAGACTCGGGCCCGCCTCTGGCAGCATCTGATCGACTGGCTGGGCAAGAACCGCTCGCGACGGCCGCTCAACGGCGTGGTGCTGATCGTCGATCTGCCCTCGCTGCTGGGCCAGAACGCCAGTGAGCGCAAGGCACTGGCCGTCCTCTTGCGCACGCGCCTGGCGGAACTGAGCCGGCATCTCGGAACGCGTCCGCCGCTGTATGTCGTCCTCAGCAAGTTCGACCTGCTGGAGGGTTTCGAGCAGTTCTTCGCCAGGCTGCCGAAGGCGGAACGGGAGGACATTTTCGGGTTCACCTTCACGCTGGATTCAGCGCGACAGTATGACGCCTGGCAGACAGAGCTCAGCCAGCGCTACACCGACTTCATCGATGGCCTGAACAATCAGGTCTTCGATGTGTTGAACGATGCGAAGTCGCTGCCGATACGCGAAGCGCTGTTCTCCTTTGTCGGGCAAATAGCCGGCATGCGCACCGTGCTGTTCAATTTCCTCGACGACGTGCTGGGCAGCGATCGCTACGGCACCCCCGCCTTGCCGCGAGGCGTGTATTTCTCTTCGGTTCATCAGCAGGGGTTACTGCACAACGCTTTCGTCGACAATGCCTCGCAGACTTACGGTGTGCGAACGCTGGTACCCATGGCACAGCCGGCGGGACGCTCCATGGTGTACTTTGCCCAACAGGTATTCCAGCGGGTCATTTATCCGGAAGCCGGCCTGGCCGGTGACAACCTGAAGGTGCTGGCCGACAAGAAACGGAATCTGGCCGTGGGCTTCGGCGTCGCGGCGCTAGGCAGCGCGGTCGTGATCGGCGGCTGGTATCACTACTACACCGTGAACCGCGCACTGGTGGCGAGCGTGCTGGAGAAAAGCCGAACGTTCGCCAGCAATGCGATCGACGGCGGTCAGGACCCGACCGGACGCAATCTGCTGCTGCCGCTGGACCAGCTTCGCGATGCGGTGGCCGTCTACGGCGACTACCGGGATGCATGGCCGCTGGTATCCGGCATGGGTTTGTACCAGGGGCGCAAAATCGGCCCGAAGGTGGACGAAGCCTATCTGCGCTTGCTTTCGACACGCTTCCTGCCGCAATTGGCCGGCGGAGTCATGACGCAACTGAACGCCGCAGCGGATGGTTCGGATGCGCAGCTCAGCGCCCTTCGGGTGTATCGCATGATCGAGGACCGGGCCAACCGCCGCGCTCCCTTCGTGGAAGACTGGATGAGAAAGGAGTGGCAGGCGGCATTTCCTGGCGAGGCGCCGGTGCAACGCGCCTTGTCGAGCCATCTCGATTACGCGCTGAAGTATGCCGATGTGTCGCTCCCGCAGTATGCCGCCCGGGTATCCGATGTGCAGCGGCAATTGCGGCAGATTCCCTCGCCGCAGCGCATTTACATGGCGATGCGCAGCCAAGCAGGCGACGTCCTGCGGACACCACTGGATCTGCGTAATGAGATCGGTCCGGCCTATGACATCGTCTACCAATCCACAACCGCTGCAGCCGAGGGTGGCGAACACCACGGTACGCGCATCGACGCGCTGCTGACCGCCAAGGGCTATCGCAACTACTTCGAGCCGCGCAATCAGGATGTCGCCGCGCTGGCCGTCATTGACCAATGGGTGCTGGGCGAACGGCGGAACGTCGACTATTCGGAAGCAGACAAGCAAGCCCTCGTCGCGCGTGTCCGCGCGCTGTACAGCCGTGACTACATCGAGAATTGGCGCCGCGGGTTAAACCAGCTCGAGGTCGCCAATTTCGACGATATCGGCACCGCAGCCAACGTGCTCGGCGCCGTGAACAGCCCGGCGGCGCCCCTGCGCAGGCTTCTGGAAACCGTGCGCGACAACACCGATCTGACGTCCAAGGCGGCGTCGGACGCGGCGCGGACCGAAGGCACTGCCACCGCGGCAAAGAGCGGCCCCGACGGCGAAGCCCAGGAGATCGCCAAGATCGCTCAGGCGTTCACCCCGCTGACGGCATTGCTTGAAGCCAAGGGCGAGAAGCCTTCCTATCTGGACGAGACGATGCAGGCCATCGGCAGCGTCCAGGATATGTTGGTGAAGGTACAGGACAGCCCGGACCGGGGGAAAGCGGCGCTGGCGGTGATGCTGGATCGCTTTGCGCTGCGCGGCACCGATCCGCTGGGCAATCTGCATCGGGTGGCTACCGGCCTGCCGGAGCCCCTCAATCGCCAGGTAAAGAAACTGGCTGACGAATCCTCCGACGTGCTGCTGATCGAGGCGCTGCGCGAGCTCGAAAAGCGCTGGAATGCCGAGGTCTTCAGCTTCTATAGCCAGCGCCTGGCCAACTTCTATCCGTTCAATCCGAACAGTCGCACCGATGCCTCCGTCGAGGACTTCACCGCCTTCTTCGGCCCACAAGGCAAGTTGCAGGACTTCAAGGACAAGTACCTGAAGCTGTTCCTGGACGACAACCTGGAAGCACTCTATTCAGAGCGTCGAGGGGGCTACCTGATGCGCACCGATGTGCCAAAGCAGCTGGAAGCAGCCGATCGGATCCGCGATGCCTTCTTCAACAGCCGCGGTGCGATGGCCGTGCATTTCACCCTCGAGCCGCTTGGCCTGGCACCCACTCGACGGAGCAGCGTGCTGAATATCCAAGGACAACTTATCACCTATAACCACGGGCCCAGCGAGACTGTCGGCGTCATCTGGCCCAACACGCTTGGCGGTAGCCCGGAAAGCCGCATGACGCTCGTCAACGGCGATGGCAACAGCAGCAGCCTGGTCTACAAAGGCTCATGGTCGCTGTTCCGCCTGCTGAGTCAGGCACGACTCAATGGCGCAACGGCTACCACCGTCGACCTCAGCTTTACGGCCAGCGATGGCAGCATGCGTTACCGAATCACCGCGGACAAGAGCAATAACCCGTTCACCCAGCGCTTGTTCCACGGTTTCGCGCTGCCAGGCACGTTGCTGCAATGACAGCCGGGTCATTCCTGACCCGGCCAAGTCAAGAATGACCCAGATTTTTCCTCTTTGATTTCAATAGCTTGCCAGCTGACGAGTCAATCTTGACCTATCTGAAAGGAGTCGCTGGCTTGCTTAGCCGACTCGAAGCGCGCCGGCACAAGCCAAATCGAAACATAAACCATTGATTTACATATTTATTTTATGAAACACGGCAGCATGGCACAGCGATTGCGATGTAGGTGTTGCTATCACTGATGGCGCATCGGGCCATGGGGGCCCGCCATAACAAAACGGAGTAAAGCAATGCCTACACCCGCCTATATCAGCATCCAGGGCAAGACCCAAGGCAACATCACCAAAGGCGCCTTCACCGCCGATTCCGTCGGCAACGTCTACCAGGAAGGCCACGAAGACCAGATCCTGGTTCAGGAAATCGAGCACCTGATCGCTACCCCGACCGACCCGCAGAGCGGCCAGCCCTCGGGCCAGCGGGTGCACAAGCCGTTCATCTTCACCTCGCCGCTGAACAAGGCCACGCCGCTGCTGTACCAGGCTCTGGCCTCCGGTGAAATGCTCCCCGAAGTGGAAGTGAAGTGGTACCGCACCTCGACCGAAGGCAAGCAGGAGCACTTCTTCACCACCAAGCTCGAAGACGCCACCATCGTCAACATCAACACGGTGCTGCCGCATGCGCAGGATCCGGACAAGGCTGCGTACACGCAACTGGTCAAGGTGGCCATGGCTTACCGCAAGATCACCTGGACTCACCCCATCGCCGGCACCGAGGCATCGGACGACTGGCGCAAACCGCAGGAAGGCTAAATCTGGCTAAAGGCAAGGCTGGCGCACACCAGCCTTGCTTGACGTACGGGCGGGCTACCCATCCGATGCCGCGACTAACTTGTAGGGAGTGGGTATGAAAGGCACTCGCCTGTGCGGCGCGATCGAAGTGACGCCCCAGAACCACCACGAAGTTGGTTTGTGTCACTGCTCCACGTGCCGACGTTGGGCTGGCGGGCCCATGTTCTCGGTTCTCTGCGGCTCGAACGAGCAGTTCACGGTCGATGTTCAACCTGACGCGCCATTCGCATCATCATGCTCAGGGCGAAGTGCCCTATCAGGATCTCAAGCCGTTTGCCGATGCGCCGATGATAATCGGCGGCTACCTGACGACGATCGTCGTCGCGATGATTCCGCCGCTTTGGCACCGGCTGATGCCCCCCAAGGTACTTGCATGGGATCGCATCCATGCGACGGAACCGGAACGACGCCTCGCGGCCGACGCCAATGCGCGCAGCGGTATGACGGGGTTCGTGGCCGCGACGTGAAACAAGCCTCGCGCGGGCACGACGCGTAACGCGTCGCTGCGTTTCGCGCGGGTGACGCGACACGTTGAAATTCTCATCGAATCGCGATACGACTCCGTTGCGATGCCGACCGCGGCCCGCGGCAGCGTTTCGGCCGGTACGCTGAATGTGCCGGCGTCGAAATCGATGCCGGCACATTCTGTCGTTCAATGTTTGCGGGAAGCGAAGCGTGTTGTACGCGGGAACGTGCGGTCGTCCATCATTCCGGCAATCACGCCTTGCCCATACCGCCCGGCAACGCGGCGCGCATCAATGCAGCCACTTCATCACGATCGTCGCGAACACGACCATCGCGGCGCAGCGGATATTGCCAGCACCGTTGTCGGTCCCGGCCAAGCTCACAGGCATTCCTTCGCGGGGTCGCTTCATGTAACGGAAAAGAACACGCTTACGCCCTTGACTCCGAGAGGCCGGACTTTGAAACGTGTCTTCATCGGCATCGCAGGGAACGAGATTTTTCCCTGCGCTCTAAGGTAAGCGAAATTTCCAGGAGATCACTTGCGAGTACTTGCGCCTGTTTCGCTTGCTCCGCGTGGCGCTTGAGGTCTTCCAACGGCGAACCCAAGTGATCCTCCGTTCCGCCCATGAAAATCAAAACCGCAGCGTTGGCGTGGGCGCGGGCGCGCGCGGCGTGGAACTGAGCTTTCCGGACACGTGAGCCGATCAGGTCTACGTGAGCGCGAGTGCTCGGAAAATGCGCGGTCGGCAGCCTCGCGTGCCGAACTTCGAGACTTTCGAGTTCGGAGACACTCGCTTCCGCTCTGACGGCAGAAATGGTAGCGGCGAGGACCACATCGGCCCCGCTCGGATCCTCGACAAGATCGCTCGACGATTGAAAGCCGATTGGCTTGCGATTCGCCGCAGGAATGCAACTCGAAACCCGAGCACGAATGCGTCCCAACGCAACGCGAATTCGGTCGAGCGACATGGATATGGACATGGCAGGGCATAAGCCTATGCATGAACCGGACCGGCACTCAGTGGCCAACGACCGTATTCGGGATGATGCGTGACGACGGACGATGGCATGGCAAGTCAACTCAGTGCATCGGTTGCCGATGATGCCGCCGGCTCCGCGATCCAATTCGACCGGTGGATCAGGAACTGTTCCCTTGCCCGGCCAGCGATCCACCGAGGCTCTCGTCCCCGCCCACTCCATAAGGCGCCAGACTCCGGATCACGATACTTTACAGTGGCCGGGCCGCGACGCTTGCCGCGACGCAGCTTGAGCTTGCGTTCAGAGAACAGGTCCTCGGGCATCAGGTCGAATTCCTCGATCAATTTTTGTATTTCCTTAACCGCACTCGCCAATTCCTGTGTGCGAGCAAGCTCAGCCTGCTTTTGAAGTTCCTGAATCTGCTCTTTCAAATCACGGTAGCTTTGCATATCGTATTCTCGAAGAGAAGAGCGCCAAGCACTCACCTTGGTTCTCGGATGTTGCGATCGTTAAATATAGGGATGCGAATTATATGAATCAGACGCACCACACCCGTATGAAATCAAAAGCGCGATCGAGAGGGGGATCGCGAACCGCCTGCGCTGAGATCTCGCGAGTCGCCGAACACAGGCAGGGTCGGCGACAGATTACCGGCTTCGTGCCCTGGTGTTCGATCCCCGTTGGGGACGACGACCGCATTGGGTGATTCGGGCAGAGGCAGTGGCTGGCGCGCTTGCGCGGCGCGCCTCGTTCACGATCGACTCCACTTCTGCCAGAGCGGATCGGTCATCCGGGACGCCATCGACGTTCAGCGCGCTTCATTGATTTCCCTTCAGCTTCAGCCAGACCTTGTTACGCAGTTGAATCGCTGCAGGTGAACACATCTTGTAAGGCTTGAGTCGATCCTTATACTGCTCCGGCGTCTTGATTGCAGGATTGTCATGCAGCGCAGGATCAATGTAGCGCTCCGATCCGATAATCTCGTTGCTGTACCGTAGCGCGTTCGTCACCAGCGCGATGTTCTCGGGTCGCATCATCCAGTCGATGAACTTGTAAGCCGAGTCGACATTTCGCGCTTTTGCCGGAACAAGCAGGCTGTCCATGAACAGTCGGACGCCCTCTTTCGGATACACGAATCGGATAGTCGGCAAGCGATCCTGTGCTCGCGCAGCCGCACCGTTCCAGACGTGCTGCACGATGATTTGCCTGGACGCGAGACGATCGACCGTTCCGTCGTTGCTATAGGTCTTCACGAATGGTTTCTGCTTCTGCAGTACGTCGAGGACGCGTTTCGCATCATCGGGGCGCTCGGTGCATTCATCCTGTCCCAGATACCAGCTCGCTGCCATGTACAGTTCCTCCTCGACGTCCAGATCGCCGACCTCGCCGCGAAGTGCGACGGGGGGCTCGAAGAACGACTTCCAGCTATCGTCGAGGCGTCCGCCCGGCACACGCGCGCTGTCGTAAGCAAACCCGGTCAGGACGACCGTGAAGGGCATCGCGTAGTCCCGCTGGGGATCGAACGACGGATGACGGTACTCAGGCTTGATGTTTGCGACATTCGGCAACTTGCGCTTGTCGAGCTTGAGCAGAAGGCCGGACTTCACGAGCACCGGAACGTAGTAGTCTCCGGCGACCACAACGTCGTACCCCCCTCCTCCTGCCTGCAGTTTCTGGGTCAGCGCTGCATCGCTCGCATAGGTGTCGAGTGTCGTCTCGATGCCGGTATCAGCCTGGAACTTCTTGAGCAAATTGACAGGCAGGATGTTCGGCCAGCTTCCGATATGTAGCTCGGCGGCCTGGGTCGTGACAGCGGCAAGAAGCAACATCGCTCCGATTGTTTTTTTCATGCTGTTCCTATTGCGTGGAGATTGGCGTGGTGTATCTCGGACTGCTCGGCCCTGGATCTTCTTTTACCTCGCGCACCGATGATCCAGACTACCGTCAGTTGTATTGTCGACAGGCCGATGACGACGGTTGACACGGCGCTGACCTTGGGTGTGATTCCGATCTTCAATGCACCGAAGATGTACATCGGCAATGTGGTCATGCCGGCGCCGGCGAGAAAGTAGCTGGTGACGTAATCATTCATCGACGCGACGAATGACAGCAAAGCCCCTGCGACGATGCCGGGCAGAGCCAAAGGCGCAGTAATTTGCCGAAATGCAGCCCATGGCGTGGCCGACAGGTCCGCGGCCGCCTCGAGCAGCGTGCGATCGATCGTCTTGAGTCTGGCTTTGATCGGCAGATAGGCCAGCGGCACACTGAACACCACATGAGCAAACAGAACAGCGCCGAATCCAAGCTCTGACTCGAACATCGAGAACAGCATCATGGTCGCGATCGCCAGCACGATTTCAGGTATCGCGAGCGGAAGCGCAATGACGAGTCCGACCGAATCGAAACCACGCCGGTCACTTCTCGACCACCAGGCGACCGCCGCGCTCGTCGCGAGCGTGGTGGAGAGCACCGTCGACGCCAGCGCCAGCAACAGTGAATTCTTCGCGGCGCGGACCAGTGTCGGATCGGACCAGGCCTCGACGTAACCTCGAATGCCAAACCCGTCCCATATGAGGGCCGACGGGCCGACGTTGAAGCTCATCGCCATCACGGTCAGCATTGGCAGATAGAGGAACACCAGCACCGCGCACGCGATCGTTGCGGTCAGCGGAAACCGGCGCAGTTCAGGCGAAATCATGAACGCGCTCCTGCCGTTGGAAGAGCGAACCTAGTCGAGACGCGAGCATCGCCAGAAGCACAGCGGCGAGCAACGCGAACGACATCGCGGCGCCCAAAGGCCAATCCCGTCCGCCGGCAAACTGGAAGTCGATCAGATTGCCGATCATGAAAGCGTGGTTACCGCCGAGCAGCCCTGGGATCGTATAGGAACCCAGCGCCGGAACAAAGACGAGCCCGATTCCTGCCATGATGCCCGGACGGCAACACGGTACGACGACATGGACCAGTACCGCCGGCTTGTGTGCCCCCAGATCGTAGGCCGCTTCGGCCAACCGCCAGTCGAAGTCATCAAGCGCAGCGAAGATCGGCAGGACCATGAACGGGGTGAATGCATAAACGAGACCGATCAGCGTCGCAAGATCGGTGTAGAGCAATCCGAGCGGGCCATGCATGAGGCCGGCTCGGGACAACATCTGATTCAAGAGGCCGTCGTCCGCAATGACGATGATCAATCCGTACATCTGGACGACGACGCAGGTCCAAAACGGGATCGTGACCAGGATCAGCAACGTGGCCTTCCACTTCAGGGAGCGCGTCGCCATGAACAGCGCCGTCGGGAACGCGATCAGCAGACATCCCGCGGTGGTCAGTACGGCCATGGTCATCGACCTGATGAAAATGGCGAGATAACCCTGCTGAAGGACGCGTCCCCCATCCCAGTCCCGATCGAAGAGAATCCGCTCGTATGCCCCGGCAGTGAAGTCGCCCCACGAGACGCCGCCGAAGTCGCGCGGTGCACTGAGCGAGACCACTGCCAGAACGATCATCGGAAGGACAACGCCCGCGATCATGACGAGCGCCGTCGGGCTGGTCATTGGCCGCCATGATTTCAGCAGATTGAGTATTGGGACTCGGCGCACCGCCAACTACCTCAAATCATTCAGTTCGATTGGCAAGAAGCGTACCAAATCGATGGCGTCATTTATAGTCGGCATGTGTGCCGATCACGCCAATGTGTTATCCCTGTGTGCCATTTCCATTATAAATTTGAGGAAATGTATTTTATTGCGGATTATTGCATATATAGAAATTTCCGCGCTCGAGTCTTACTGAGAGCGCCATCCACAATTTTCGGGGCTAACCGAACATTTCGTCTAAATGTTCGGTCACGGTGCACAGCGCCATGCGCCGACGCCAAACCGGTAATTCGCGGGGTGTGCGACGACGTCGTCGGCAGAATCGCTTGACTCCAGCCTCCGGAGCGAACACGTGGATGCCACGGTTGCCATGCAGCGCCAACTGCGCCATCGCGAACAACAAGCGACACACTTCAAACGGATCAATAACACTCACAATAATTCTGTTGACGGATGTTCGTTATGGTGCTCAGTTGACCACCACGGCTATCTGACACCCGCGATCACGTTCGTTGGAGAATTTGCAAAAATCGTGAGATAGTTATCCGAGTTTCGCCACGTAAATTTCACATAACGAGAAGAGAGACGGTAAAAACATGGCCACTGCTGAGCAGCTAGAATACCGACCGATGACTGAGCGCGACGTCGGCGCTTTTTATGATGTGCGATTCTCCGTGAGCGAGAATAGAATCCATCCCCACCAGGTTCATCTTCTGAACCGCAACCTCCTGATCGAGAAAATCAGGCAGGGAGGTGGCTGGATCTGTGAATGTGGCGACGAGGTCGCCGGGGTCTGTCTGCCAGTCATCACCGAGACGCCGTTCATCTCGGCCTTGTTTGTGGCACCTCAGTTCCATGGTGTCGGCATCGGCCGCGAGCTGCTTGCCCGTGCGCTTGCATGGCTGAAAGACAAGGGAGTGAATCATGTCACCCTTGTGACCGATCCAGGCTCGCGGGCCGATGGCTTTTACCAGCGTCTTGGGTGGAAGCGCGGCGAATTGGACGAGTACGGGTGTCAGGTCGTATTTACAAAATTGCTTGTGGACTAGAATCCAAGGAGTCGAATGAAGCCGGTAGCCGACGCGATTCGCCGCACTGCTGCGCAATGTCCAGCGCCACTGCACACCATCTTCATCACGCTCGATTTGATGAAGCGCATGGGTGTTCCGGTCGACGTCTTGCTGAAAGGCACCGGCATTTCTCCTGCAGACATCGAGCGGCCCGGTGCAATGGTGACGCATGCACAGGAAATGGTCCTGTTTGCGAATGCGCTGGAAGCGACCGGCAACAGCGCGATCGGACTGCATATCGGATATGCGATCCCGGTGACGTCGTACGGCCTGCGCGGCCACGCAATGCTGGTGAGCCCAACGTTGGGCGATGCGCTGCGCATGGGATTCGAGCACCCGTTGCTCGGGATCAGTTATTTCAGAATCCGGATAACCACAATAGGCGAGACCGCGAGAATTATAGTTGGCGGTTATACCTATCGTACCGACCTGCTTGTCGTAAATACCGATATGGTATTTACCGCCTTACGTCGACAGATACGCGATTTGATCGGACACAATCCCGATTTTTCCAGAATAGGGTTTGTTTTTCCCGAGCCGCCACACGCGAGTTCTTACGCCGAATATTTTGACTGTCCCATCGAATTCGAGGCCAACGAAAATTACCTCGAATTCAGCTCATCGGTGCTTGATATTGCCCTTCCGCTCGCCCATCCGATCGAATTCGAAGTAGCAAGGAAAGCATGCGCCAAGCGTGAATTTGAACTGGCGCACTGGGTTCCGTCCGACCTCATCGGGCGGCTGCTCGGTCTTATGTATGATGACCCTACGTGCCAGGATATCGCAGAGCAATCCAGAAAGCTTGGAATGTCAATGCGGAGTTTACAGCGGAAGCTTCAGGAAATGGGGACATCGTTTAGCGACCTGTATGATATTGTCCGACAAGATCTGACGTCGCGGTATATTGCGGAAAAGGAATATACAATCAAGGAGATAGCCGCCAGATTGGGGTATAAGAATTCCTCCGCATTCAGTCGGGCAATGAAACGATGGTCAAAATTTTCACCTGAATGATCGCGACATTTCATTACCGCCCCTGCCTCGATTCCACATGCAAGAAGAAGTTTGACAACTTTTTGACTGTATGGAAAAGAACATGGCGGTGTGCACGCCGACACGACGCACAATATGAGTAAATCCTGTCGCTTCCTCGCCAACCCGGCCGATAGTTCCGCCGTTCTGACCTGGTTCGGCACGCTGAGCAATCTTTCGTCCGGGGCACGTCACCGTCATACAAGGTGACGCGCTTTGGGCGCCTGCTTCTGCGTAGCCGTCAACCAGTCGCGGCTACGGAGGGAAGTTCGGGGCAGTATGTCCGCGCGTCAGACCGGTTCGGTCGCAACGCCCGGCGAATTCAGTTCACGCCACCGGTTCGGGGTGATGCCCTCCCAATCGCGGAACGCGCGATAGAACGAGCTCGTGTCCTGGTAACCCAGCAGGCAGGACACCTCATCGATTCCCGCGGACGGGTCCGCAAGCAACCGGCGCCAGAGCTCCTGTCGCGCTTCGGCAAGCAGATCCCGGAACGTCGTGCCTTCGTCCGTGATGCGCCGTTGCAGCGTCCGCTCGCTCATTCCGAGGTCGCGCGCGACGCCCGACAGTTCCGGCCGGCCGCTTGCGAGGCATCGCTTGAGTACGACTTTCACCTGCTCGCGGATCGGGCTGCGCGCGTCGATTTCCCCCAGCGCCGCCGTCAGTGCGGGGGTCAGCATGTCGAGCAGTTCAGGATTGTGACCGGGAAACGGACGGCCCAGATCGGTCGATTTCAGCACGAGCGCATTGCGCGAAGCACCGTAGCGAATCGGACAGCCGAAATACGCGCGGTAGACCTCGTCCCTCGGGCCGGTACGAACGAACTCCACGCGACGCGGCGTCACGTGTTGCCCGGTGCCGCGCCTGCCGAGTTCGAGCAGCATCGCGAACGTGACGTCGGTCGCAACGGCGGGTTCCGGTTCAGTTGCGTACGGCCACGCCGAGGCAAGGATGCATTCGCCTCCCTCTTCGACGATATGCAACTACTCCGGCGTGCAGAGCCGCTTGAAGCGGGCGACCCGCTCGAGGCCGTCGCGATAGTCTCGCGCATGGAACGCAGCCACGATGAAAGGGGGATGCGTTGCGGCTTCGCTCCCGGTCACCAGCGCGATGCCCAGACCGGGCTCGGGCGCCAGCTGCCCGATCGCTTTCCATAGCGCGAAGTACTGGTCGGTGCTCACGAGCGCTTGCGGATTCAGGTGCAGCGTGGCGGGTAGCCGGGCCTGACGCAGTACCGCGGCCGGCGCCAAGCCGGCGTGCGCCATCGAGCGCCAGAACGCCCGCGGTATCTTGCATCTGTCTGCCATGACTGCGCCCATCGTTACCCCTGCGTGGAAACGCCCCTGCCGCTCGTGCGCCCGGCTCGTGGCGGGCGCGCGGATCATCCTAGCGCATCTGGCTCATGATGATGCGGTCGAACACGCGGTCGCCCAACCAGGCGCGGATCAGGATCATCGGTTTCGCGTACTTGCCGGCGACGTATCGCGTGCGCGGTTTCCTCGCGCGCACTGCCTGCGATACGACGTTGGCGATGACATCCGGGTCGGTGCCGCGTCCGTTGCCATAGGCTTGCTGCGTCGCCTTCGCGACAGCCTGGATCAGCTTCGCATAGGCGCCGCTGCCGGAGCGGGTCAGCAGGCTGCGCGAAACCACGTCGCCGAACCCCGTCTCGATCAGGCCGGGCTCCACGATCACGACGCGGATGCCGAACGGCGCGAGTTCGAGCCGCAGGCAATCCGACCAGCCTTCAAGGGCATGCTTCGTCGCGTGATACCACGCACCGAGCAGCGTATAGATCTTGCCGCCCATCGACGTGATGTTGACGATCGTGCCGCTGCCCTTCTCGCGCATGGCGGGCAGGAGCAACTGCGTGAGACGGGCCGTGCCGAACACGTTGACCTCGAACTGGTATCGCGCCTCCTCGATGCCGATGTCCTCCACCGGCCCGTACAGCCCAAACCCGGCGTTGTTGACGAGCACATCCACGCCCCCGGTTTCCTTGAGAATCGTCTCGACGGCCGCCACGATCTCCGCGTCGCGGGAAATGTCCATGCGCAGCAGCCTCGCGCCGAGGCGTTCGAGGTCGATCATCTTGTCCAGGTTCCGTGCAGCCACGTAGACCTGGAAGCCGTCCTGGATCAATTGCCGGGCAATTTCCTTGCCCATGCCCGAGGAGGCCCCCGTCACGAGGGCCGTCTTCTTGCTTCTATCAAACATCGTGGTCTCTCACCGAGTTCTGACTAGCGTGAACGTTACTCGCCGCACGGCGCCGACGCACTAACGAAAGGCGCCACTCTGGTCGCAATTCGCGCCATGGGGAGCGCAGCGGCCGGGAAGCAATCCGCAGCACCGCTCCCGTTCCGCGACGAATGGCACCGTTCGCAACGGGAGCGGCGCCATCCGTCACTGTGCGATCCAGCCTCAGTCCTTACGATCCGGTTGTCTTTCGCAAACGGATCGGCGGCTCTCTCTACGACGGCTCATCCGGACGCACGTCCGCCTGCAAGGCGACCATCAAGGACGGGAAGATGCTTCTACACGGCTACCTCGGCATTTCCGCGCTGGGACAGACCAGGGTGTTTCATCGCGCGAACGGGTGGCGAAATACACATTGAAGGGCACCAAGAACGCCCCGACGCCGTGGGTATTCGTCGGTGGATTTCCTGGAGTGCTCCGATGAAACGGACACGCTATCCGAATACCCGCGCCCATACCGCCCGAAGGCGTCGCGCGCGGTCTTCGAGGAGATAGGAGGCCGCCAGCGTCAGGAGACCTGAAATTGCGCCCGTCACGATGTGCTCGAGATAGGGGATGCGGTAGTGACTCGTGTGCGAGTAGGCGTCGCCCAACGTCGTCAGGCAGCCGACGATCAGCGCATTGCCGTATCGATGCGCATAGAGTTTCGCCACGGGCGTGAACGTCAAAAGGACGGCCAGGAGTCCGGTAAGCAGACCTGTATGAAATGCGATAGTCCAGTGGGCAACGCTCATGATGTTGCCCCAGCTCCCCGGCATGCAGGTCATGCACGCACTGGTCGGCTGCCAGAAACGCTGGATAAACAGTCTGACGCGGTGCTTCCACTCGGTTGACATGATGCATTCCCGTCGATGCCGTTGTCATGGCCAACGCCGCCACACGTATCGTTGAAGCAGTTTCCACGCCCTTCAGCGAGCTTGCTGCCCCCGTCACGGACGGGCTGGCCGTAGGCCAGAGAGGCAGAACAATAACCCGGACATGGGGGAATACTACTCCACGATCGGAGGGCCGCTGCTTCGACCGAGGCCGGCATTCGACGCTCGCGTCTGTCGGTGCGATCCTGTCCATGACGGGCATCGGGCGTTGGGCTTTCGCGCGAAGTAGACGTCCGGCGTCAACGGCAAATTCAGCCGATGTATCGACGTTTGACGCCCCGCCTGGCCGGCAAACGTCGCCGTCATATAGAATGATGCGCTTTGCCCGTACGCCCATGTGGTTCAAGAATCTTCAGCTTCATCGTCTTCCGGCCCCCTGGGCCGTTACTCCCGACCAGATGGAAGCCTGGCTGGCGCCCTATGCGTTTCAGCCGTGCAACAGCATCGAGATGCAGCGCTTCGGATGGGCGTCGCCGCGTGACGACGGCGCGCTTGTGTATTCGAACAACCGGCAGATGCTGCTGGTGTTTCGTTCGGAAAAGAAGCTGCTCCCGGCGTCGGTCATCAATCAGGTGACCAAGGCCCGGGCGCTCGAGGTCGAGGAGCAACAGGGCTTCAAGGTCGGACGAAAGCAGCTGCGCGAACTCAAGGAGCAGATCACCGACGAACTGCTGCCGCGCGCGTTCAGCATTCGCCGCGATACTCGCGTGTGGATCGATACTGTGAACGGCTGGCTCGTCATCGATGCGGCTTCACAGGCGCTCGCCGACGAGATTCGAGGCCTGCTCGTCAAATCGATCGACCAGTTGCCGCTCGCCGGCGTTCAAGTGGCGCATTCGCCGGTTGCCGCGATGACGGACTGGCTGCTGTCCGGCGAGGCGCCGGGCGGATTCACCGTGGACCAGGACGCCGAGTTGCGTTCGAGCGGCGAAGGCGGCGCCACGGTGCGATACGTCGGCCACGCGCTGGAAGCGAGCGACATGCGCCGGCACATCGAGGCCGGCAAGCAATGCATGCGCCTCGCGATGACCTGGAACGACCGGATCTCGTTCGTGCTGACGCCGTCGCTGACGATCAAGCGCGTGACGCCGCTCGACGTGATCAAGGAGGCGGCGGATCCCACCGCGCAGAACGACGATGAGCGCTTCGATTCGGACGTCACGCTGATGACGGGTGAATTGGCGCGGATGCTCGCCGATCTCGTCGAAAGCCTCGGGGGTGAACAGCAGCACGACTCGATTCAAAAGGCAGCAGCCTGAACGCCGTCGGTTGTCGCGGATCCTGGCTGCTTTGCGGCAATCGCTCCGCCACGCATTCGTCAGCTGATTCGCCTGTCGGCCCCATGCGCGCGTCCGGCTGATGGCTCAGGGGATGAGCCGGGCCGAACGGTCCGTCGATCCGGCACACGCTTGCACGATCTGCGCCCCGGCAGCGTCGTCGAGCATCGACGACGCCAGCAGCGCGCGCGTGTAGGGGTGTGACGGCGAATTGAGCACCTGCAGCGTGTCACCTTCTTCGACGATGCGCCCCGCCTGCATCACGATCACGCGGTGCGCCATCGCGCGCATCACGGCCAGATCGTGCGTGATGAACAGGTAGCTGAGCCGATACCGGGCCTGCAGGCTCGTCAGCAACGCCAGCACCTGCTTCTGGATCGATACGTCGAGGGCGCTGGTCGGCTCGTCGAGCACGAGCAGCTCGGGCTCCACCGCCAGCGCCCGCGCAATTGCGATCCGCTGCCGCTGCCCGCCGGAGAACTCGTGCGGATAACGCAGCATCGTGTCGGCCGGCAGCCCGACTTCCTCCAGCAACGCCGCGACGCGCGCGCGGCGCGCGGCCCCCGCCAGTTCCGGCCGATGCAGCGCGAGCCCTTCGCCGACGATCTGCTCGATCGTCATGCGCGGCGCCAGCGAACCGAACGGATCCTGAAACACCACCTGCAGCCGCCCGTATAGCGCGCGGCGCTCCGCTTTCGCGCGCAGCGCCGCAAGCGGCAGCCCGTCGATCTCGATCTCGCCCGACGCAGGCCGCTGCAAGCCGAGCACCGCCGACGCGAGCGTCGATTTCCCCGAACCCGACTCGCCGACGATCCCGACCGTCTCGCCACGACGCAAGCTCAGCTGCGCGTCGTGCACCGCACGGAATGCGGTCTGCCCGAATACCGCGCGCCAGCCTTTCGCGGTGGTCCGGTAGTCGACCGCGAGCGCACGCACGTCAAGGATCGTTCGCGCGTCGGCCGCGACCGGCTCGATCGCGCGGCGCGGCGCACTGTCGAGCAGCCGGCGCGTATAGGGATGCCGCGGCGCGTCGAACAGCGCCCCGGTTTCGTTTGCCTCGACGA
The DNA here is from genome assembly GCF_040545135.1 of Burkholderia sp. 572. Classification (NCBI taxonomy): domain Bacteria; kingdom Pseudomonadati; phylum Pseudomonadota; class Betaproteobacteria; order Burkholderiales; family Burkholderiaceae; genus Burkholderia; species Burkholderia sp. 572. The sequence continues at coordinate 38,900 of NZ_JBEPLH010000037.1, forward strand.
GCACGCCGTGCTCCATCACCGCCACGCGCTGCGCGAAGCGCCGCACGAGGTTCAGGTCGTGCGTGATCAGCAGCACGGCCATTCCGCGCGCGGCGGCCTCCTGCTCCTGCAGGTCGAGCAACAGGTCGACGATTTGCTGGCGCACGGTCACGTCGAGCGCGGTGGTCGGCTCGTCCGCGAGCAGCAGCCGCGGCCGGCATGCAAGTGCCATCGCGATCATCGCGCGCTGCCGCTGCCCGCCCGACAACTGGTGCGGAAAGCTGTCGATGCGGCGCTCCGGCTCCGGAATCCCGGTGCGGCGCAGCAGCTCAATACCACGCATCCGCGCCGCACCCGACCTCAACCCTTCGTGCAGCCGCAGGCTCTCGGCGATCTGCCGGCCGATCGTATACAGCGGATTGAGCGCCGTCATCGGCTCCTGGAACACCATCGCGATGTCCGCGCCGCGGATGCCGCGCATCTGCCGCTCGCTCTTCGTCAGCAGATCCTCACCGTCGAACAGCACGCGCCCCGACAAGCTTGCCTGCCGCACCAACCGCATGATCGACAGCGCGGTCACGCTCTTGCCCGAGCCCGATTCACCGACGAGCGCGACCCGCTCACCGCGTTCGACCGACAGGCTCAGCTCGCGCACGACCGTCCGGTCGCCGAATCGGGCGGAGAAGCCATCCATTTCCAGCAACGGGTTCGTCATCACCGGCCTCCGCCAAATGCCGAGCCACGCGTGCGTGCATCGAGCGCGTTGCGCAGCGCGTCGCCAATGAAGGTCAGCAGCAGCAGCGTGACGACCAGCGCCGCGAAAGCCGATACCGAAATCCACCACGCGTCGAGATTGTTCTTGCCTTGCTTGAGCAGCTCGCCGAGGCTCGGTGTCGGCGGCGGCACGCCGAGCCCCAGGAAGTCGAGGCTCGTCAGCGACAGGATCGCCGCGCTCATCCGGAACGGCAGGAACGTGATCACCGGCGTCAGGCTGTTCGGCAGCACGTGCCTCCAGATGATCTGTGCGTTCGACAGCCCCATCGTGCGTGCCGCTTTCACGTAGTCGAGCGCGCGGTTGCGCAGGAATTCGGCGCGGACGTAGTCGGACAGCACGAGCCAGCCGAACATCGATAGCAGCACGAACAGCAGCCACAGCGACGGCGTGAAGATCGACGCGAAGATGATCAGCAGGTACAGGTCGGGCAGCGCGCTCCAGATCTCGATCAGGCGCTGGCCGATCAGGTCGGTGCGCCCGCCGTAGAACCCCTGCACCGCCCCCGCGAGCACGCCGATCAGCATGCCCGACGCGGTCAGCGCGAACGCCATCAGCACCGACAGCCGGAACCCGTACAGCAGCCGCGCGAGCACGTCGCGCCCGAACTGGTCGGTGCCGAGCCAGTTGCTGGCCGACGGCGGCGCCGGATACGGCCGCGACGCGAAATAGTCGATCGTGTCGTAACGGTATCGGTTCGGCGGGAAGATCGCGAAGTTGCCGCGCGCGTCGAGGTTCGCGCGAATGGCAGGGTCGAGATAGTTCGTCTTCGCGGGAAAATCGCCGCCAAAGCGCGTTTCCGGATAGTCCGTCACGATCGGGAACGCGTAGTGCCCGCCATATCGCAGCACGAGCGGACGGTCGTTCGACAGCACGTCGGCGAACAGGCTGATCGCGAACAGCGCGACGAAAATCACGAAACTCCAGTAGCCGAGCGGCTGCGTGCGAAAACGCAACCATGTGCGCCGCCACGGCGACGGCGATTGGCCGGCGCGGTCGCGCTCAGCGGTCCAGGCTGTTGAACTGGATACGGGGGTCGACGAGGACATAGCAGATATCCGCGATGAGTTTGGTCAGAAGACCGATGAGCGTGAACAGGAACAGCGAGCCGAGCACGACCGGATAGTCGCGGCGGATCACCGAGTCGTAAGACAGTTGCCCCATGCCGTCGAGCGAGAACAGTGTCTCGATCAGCAGGTTGCCGTTCAGGAAGGCGCCGACGAACGCGGCCGGCAGCCCGGTCAGCAGCGGGATCGCCGCATTGCGCAGCACGTGCTTCCACAGCACGTCGCGCTCGGGCACGCCTTTCGCGCGGGCGGTCAGCACGTACTGCCGGCCGATTTCATCGAGGAACGTGTTCTTGGTCAGGATCGTGACGATCGCGAAGTTGCCGACGACCGACGCCGTCACCGGCATCACGATGTGCCACAGATAGTCGAGCGCCTTTCCGATCAGCGTCAGGTCGTCGAAGTTGTCGGACGTGAGCCCGCGCATCGGGAACACCTGCCAGAACGTGCCGCCGCCGAACAGCATCAGCAGCAGCACGCCGAGCACGAAGCCCGGCACCGCGTAGCCGGCCAGCACCAGCACGCTCGTCACGGTGTCGAACCGCGACCCGTTGCGCACCGCCTTCGCGATGCCGAGCGGCACCGACACCAGGTACGTGAGAATCACCGTCCACATCCCGAGCGTGATCGACACCGGCAGCTTCGAGCGGATCACGTCCCACACGCGCGCATGGACGAAGTACGAGTCGCCGAGGTCGAATCGCGCGTATGCCTTCAGCATCATCCAGTAGCGCTCGAGCGGCGGCTTGTCGAAGCCGAACTGCCTGCGGATCTGCTCGACCTGCTGCGGATCGACGCCCTGGCTGCCGTGGTAGCCCCCGCCTCCGCCGCCCGCCTCGCCGCCGTGCGCGCTGCCGTGGCGCAACTGCGTGAGGACCTGCTCGACCGGGCCGCCCGGCACGAACTGCGTGACCGCGAACGTGATCGTCACGACGCCGATCAGCGTCGGGACCATCAGCAGCAGCCGCCGGAATATGTAGCCAATCATCGTGGTGCTCTCCGTTCCGTCATGTACCGGAAACCCGCGCGGCGCCCGCCGGTTTCTTCCGGTACCAGTAGCTGATGATCCAGTCCTCGTACTGGTAGGAATCCGGAACGATGGCCGGATGTCCGTAGCTCGCCTTGTACGCGATCCGTGCGTTCGGCAGGTAGTAATGCGGCACGAGGATGTACAGGTTGATCAGCACGCGGTCGAGCGCGTGCGTGGCCGTCTCGAGATCGTCGAGCGTGTCGGCCGCGAGCGCCGCGCGGATCAGTGCGTCGACCGCCTTCGACTTCACGCCCGGATAGTTCTCGGAGCCGACCTGGGACGCCGCCGCGCTGCCGAAACGGCGTGCGAGCTCCGCCCCCGGGATCGTGACGGGCGAATAGATGAAGGTCGTCATGTCGTACTGGAAGTTGTCCAGGCGCCGCTGGTAAAGCGCGCTGTCGAGCTCGTGCAGCGACGCGCGGATGCCGAGCGTGCCGAGCGCCTGGATGTACGGCAGGATCAACCGGTCCATGCCCGGCTGGTCGTCGATGATCTCGATCGTCATCGGCGTGCCGTTCGCGTCGCGCAGCGCACCGTCCCGAAAATGCCAGCCGGCCTGCGCGAGCAGGTCGCGCGCCTGCTTCAGGTTCGCGCGCAACGAGCCAGGCGGCAGCGTCGACGGCGGCCGGATCATCGGGCCGAACACCTCGGCCGGCAGTTCGGCGCGATACGGCGCGAGCAGCGCCAGCTCGCGCTCGCTCGGCATGCCCTTCGCGCCGAACGGGCTCGCCGCCCAGAAGCTGTCCGTGCGGCGGTACTGCCCGTAGAACATCATCCGGTTCATCCAGTCGTAGTCGAATGCGAGCGTCAATGCATGACGCACGCGTACGTCGGCGAACTGCGGTTTACGCAGGTTGATCAGAAAGCCCTGCATCTGTGCGGGGCCGTCCGGGAATTCCCCCTGCTTCAGCATCCCGTTGCGGAAATTGCGGCCGACGTAACGGCGTGCCCATTGCGTCGCGCTGTATTCCATGCGCGCATCGATGTCGCCGGCCTTGAATGCCTCCAGCATCGTGTACTGGTCGAGATACAGCTTGAACGACACGCGCGCGAAGCGGTACATGCCGCGTCGCGACGGCAGGTTCGCGGCCCAGTAACGCGGGTTGCGCACATAGACGATCTGCTTGTCGTTCTTGCGCTGTTCGATCAGGTAAGGGCCGCTCGCGATCGGCGGCACTGTCGCGATCTGGTCGAACGGCGGCCGCGTGCCGTCGGCCCGCATGCCCCACTTCGGCGAGAACACCGGCAGGTCGCCCGCGATCAGCGCGGCGTCGCGCTCCGCATGCTTGAACTCGAAGCGCACCGTGTGGCCGTCGACGACCACTGCGCGCCGGATCACCGAAAACTGCGCGTTGAAGAGCGGCGACGCCTGCGGGCCCGACAGCGTGTCGAACGAGTATTTGACGTCGTCCGCCGTGATCGGGTCACCGTTGGAGAAACGTGCGGCCGGATCGATGTGGAACGTGGCCGAGAGTCCGTCGGGCGCGACCTGAACGTCGTCGGCGATCAATGCATACTCGGATGCGAGCTCATCCCAGCTGCGCTGCATCAGCGTGTCGAACATCAGGTTCTTGATGTCCGGTGCGGGCGAGCCGCGCACGAGGAACGGGTTCAGCGAATCGTAGCTCTGCGCTTCGTTGTAGTTCTGAAAGGCCAGCGTGCCGTCGTCCGGCGCGTCGGGGTCCGCATACGCGAAATGCGTGAATCCCGCCGGATACTTCGGCGCGCCGAACTGCGCGATCGCCGGCGCAGCCACCGCGCTCGCGATCGCGACGCCGTACGCGAGCGCGGCTGCGCACACGGCGATCGCGCCCCGGGCCGCGATCGCCTGCGCGCGCCGCGCATGCAACATCGATACTGTCATCATCGGTCTTCGTGTGATCGCACCGGCGCGCGGCCGGTGCCATGTCGATTCGAAATGCGGAAACGCATGCGGTCGGCGACCGCAACGGCCGACCGCATGCGCGGGCACGCGCCGTCAGAACCGGTAGGTCGCACCGGCCTGCGCAAAGCGGCCGACGTACGTGTACAGCGACGTGTCGTAGCCGGTCTGGTAGGCCGCGTTCATGTACACGGGATCGAACGGCGGCTTGCGGTTGAAGATGTTGTTGATGCCCGCATACAGCGTCCAGTGCTTGAACCCGGTATAGCTGACGGTCATGTTGAACTGGCTGTACGACGCGACGCTGTCCTGCATGTTCGGGTAGTTCCCGGCCGGCAGGATCGCCTGGCTGTACGGGCCCACGTAGATCCACGTCAGCGTCGTGTTCCACTTCCGGTAGTTCCAGTTCAGGTCCGTATTGCCCTTCCAGCGCGGGAAGCTGCCGCCGAACGGCTGGTTCACCGAACCGTTGTTGCCCGCGAAGTCGGTATCGACGCCGCCCACCGGCATCTTGAAGTGCCACACGTACGCCCAGTCGCCCGACAGCGTGAACGTGCCGATCGCCGTCTTCACCGACTGGCGGAACGTCGTCTCGAAGCCGTCCGTGTCGAGATGCGAGAGGTTCTTGTACGGCATCACCACGTACGCGATCGAACCGTTCGGGTTGCGTATCACGCGAGACGGATCGTTCGCGTCGACCACGCTCTGCACGTCGTCGGTACCGATCACGTTGTCGACGTGGATCTTGTACCAGTCGAAGCCGATGTCGGTCGTGCGCGTCGGCGACAGCTGGAAGCCGATGTTGTAGTTCTTCGTGCGCTCGGGCTGCAGGTTCTGGTTGCCCGCCTGGATTTCTTCCGTCAGGTTGTACGAGCCGGGCGCGTTCCGATCGTGCGCGTCGATCACGCCTTGCGTGGAGAAGGTACGTGACGCCGTATTCTCGATCAGCGTCGGTGCACGGAAGCCGCGCGTGTACGACGCGTAGGTCGTGAACTCGCGCACCGGCTGGAAACGCAGCGCGAAGCGCGGCGAAAACGCCCCGCCGAAATCGCTGTAGTGATCGTAGCGGCCCGACTGGCTGAAGGTGAGGTTTTTCAGGATCGGTACGTCGAGCTGGTAGTAGACCGCCGCGACATTGCGCTGGCCGTTGACCGACTGCATCGCCGGCCGGATGAGCGTGCCGTCCGCCCAGCCCGAGCCAGTGCCGATGTACTGGGTTTCATGCAGGAATTGCGTACCCAGGCCGAGTCCGACGTTGCCGGTGGGCAGCGTGAACAGGTTCGGCGTCGCAATCGTCGCATCGACCGAGTCGAGTTTCGTGATCGCCTGCGTGCTGGTGCTGCCATAGGCGCCATCGAGGCCATGCGGCGTCGCGGCCGGATTCGCGAAGTCGAACCCGCCGTTCTGAACGATGTTCTCCAGCGCGGACGCCCGCATCCGGTTCGAGAAGTCGTTCGACACCTCGCTCTGCGAGTGCGAGTACGCCACCGACCAATCCCAGTCGCCCACCTTGGGTGTGGAGAAGGTACCCTTGACGCCCGTCGCCGCCCGCCAGAAATTCGCGCTCGTGCGAACGGACTGCGTGTCTCCGAACGTGTAGCGAAGCTGCGTCGGCGTGCCGAACGGATTGTACGGATTGCTGCCCGGCACGACATTCGGCACCAGCTTGACGCCCCCCGTCGCGGGATCGTACGTCTGCGTATTCGAACGCAGGCGCTCGACGCCGGTGTTCGTGACCGTCGTATTGTTGCTTTCCCACAGGTCGGCGAATGCCTGCATCGCGTCGTTGATCTTGAAGTCGGCATGCACCTTCGCGCTCAAGCGTTCGGTCCACGGCGAGATCGACGATGCGTACGCGGTGTTGTTGCCGCACACGCTGCCGCTTTCGCCGAATGCCTGCGCGGTCGAGCCGGCCGGAATCGCCTTGCCGCCGCGCGGGCATGGCGACAGCGGCACGTCGGTGCCATTGCGCCGCCAGTACGACAGCGATTCGTTGTTCAGGCCGCCGGGGAAATTCGAGAAATTCTGGTTCTGCGACATGTCGCGATCGGACGCCAGAATCCCGTTGGACTTGTAGTAGCTGAGCGCCGCGGTCACGTTGAAGCGATCCGAATTCAGGTCGCCGATGCCGCCCAGGATGCTGAACTGGGTCGTGCCCGCGCCGCCGCCGCCCTGCGTCGCGCCGCCGTAGCTGCCGCCAAGCTCGAGCCCCTGGAAGTTCTTCTTGGTGATGATGTTCACGACGCCCGCGATGGCATCCGAGCCGTACTGCGACACAGCGCCGGTCTTGACGATCTCGATGCGGTCGATGATGTTGATCGGCAGCGTGTTCAGGTCGAAGAACTGGTCGGTGCCGTTCACGGCGAACGCGTAGGGTGCCACGCGCTGCCCGTCCACCAGCACCAGCGTGTACTTTTCGCTGAGGCCGCGCAATGCGATGCCCGCACCGCCCGGCGCGAAACTGCCCTGCGCGCCCGAGCCTTCGCCCCAGCTGCTTGACGAGTTCGCCGACACGCCGCGCAGGAAATCCGATACGGTCGTATAGCCGCTGTTCTCGATGTCCTTGGCCGTGACGGTCTGCACCTGGTTGAAGCCGACCTTGTCTGCACTGCGGATCAGCGAGCCCGTCACCTCGAAGCGCTTGATCTGCGCGACCTTGCCCTGCGCCGCCGCGCCACCGGCCTGCACGCCGGCTCCCGGGCCCGGCTCACCGGTCGGCACCGGCGCATCCTGCGCGACCGCCGTCGCAATCTCTGCCCCCCCGGGCGACGGCTGACTCTGCGCGAATGCCGGCGCCGCCAGCGTGGCCGTCAGCGCCATTTCCGCCCAGATCATCCTCTTGATAGCCAACGCCAAAACTTTCTGCTTCATCTTGGTCCACTCGTTCATCAATAAGAACCCACCGGTTTTGCCCGGGATCTTGTGAATCCCCGCCCGCTTCCGGGCCCTGCGCACCGGCCCCGTGATTTCCGACCTGCCACCTGCACTGCCTCGAGCCCGCCGGCAACGCGACCTGCGCCCCGTGTTGCCGGCTCCTTCGTTCGGCGCGGCCATCCCGACCGCACGCCTCACACGTTCCATCCAAAAACATTCAGTAATACTTATGTAATCACCCGGTGAAACGGATGCGTTTTCGTGTTCTCTCAGGCTCCGGCCGGCGCCCCGACCCAGACGATCACCGCTTCCTCGTTGGTGGCGTTGCTCCAGACCTGGGTCAGGGTCGACTCGTAGTGCGCGGCATCGCCCGCTTTCAGCACGACGGTGCGGTCGTCCAGCGTCAGCTCGAGCTCGCCGTTCATCACGTAGACGAATGCCTCGCCGGCGTAAGGTGCTGCTTCAGGCGTGGCCCGGCCGCGTGGAATCCGGAACAGCCTCGCATCCAGCTTCGTTCCGCTCGCCAGATGCGAAAGCTGTGCGAACGCACTGGCGAGCGACTCGACGCCGCAGTGCTGCAGCGATTCGCACTGGCACGCCGTCGGCGTGTCGGGCGACGCGCCGACGAAATGGTCGATCGTCACGCCCAGCGCCTTCGCGATGCCGACGAGCGTCGCGATCGACGGCATCGCACGTCCGCGTTCGATCTGCGACAGGAACGGTTTGGAAATGCCGGCCGCAGCGGCGGTCACATCCAGCGTGAGCTTGAGCTGCCGGCGCAGCGTGCGAATCTTGTTTCCCATCGAGGTGGCGACAAGCATCGATTCATCGGAAGACGAAACCATAGTGAGACACGAACCCATAGTCGAAACTGTTTGATGAATACGCTCCCCCGGTCGACGCGATCGCAGTGCGCATTCAGCGCGACTGCGTACCGACGGAAACCGTGATCGCGCGGCGGACATTCGATGTTACGGCTTTCCCGGTTTTCACATCGCATCGCTACATTTGCACTACTGATCGATATGGATTCCCGGTGGTCATGTCGCATCGTCAGCTCCGTCAAGGGTTCGTCGGGCCTCGCAAGGTGCCGGTCTCCGGCCCTGCCGCCAGCTTCACGGCATGTACTGCTCGTTGCCGATGAGGCCGATCTTGGTCGCGCCGACACGCTGCGCGCTTGCCAGCACGCCGGCGACGGCCCGGTACGGCGCGAGCTTGTCCGGACGCAGGCGGATCTCCGCCTGCACGGGCTCCGCGGCGACGTGCGCGAGCTTCTGCTCGAGCGCCGCGCGATCCGGCACTCGCGCGCCGTTCCAGGTCGTTGCGCCATCGGCGGCGATGTCGATCTGCACGGCCTCCGGCGGCTTCGACGGCGGCGGCGGATTGCCGACCGGCAGGTCCATCCGGACCGAGTGCATCTGGATCGGGATCGTGATGATCAACATGATCAGCAGCACCAGCATCACGTCGATCAGCGGCGTGGTGTTGATGTCGACCATCACGTCCGGCTCGCCGCCGCCCGAAGATACGTTCATGCCCATCGTCGACTCCTACCCGCCGCGCGCCGGCGGCTCGGTGATGAAAGAAACCTTGGCGATGCCCGACCGTTCGCACGCGGTGATCACGCGCCCGATGAATTCGTAGCGCGTGTTCTCGTCGCCGCGTACGTGCACGTCGGGCTGCGGTGACATCTGCGAGATGCCCTTCAGCTTCGCGAGCAGCGTCGGGCCGTCCACGTGCGTTTCGCCCCAGAAGAATTGCCCGTCGCGATTCACCGCGATTTCGACGCTTTTCGGCGTCGTCTCCAATGGCTGCACCGTTTCCTTCGGCAGCTCCAGCGGAATCGTGTGAGTCACGACCGGGATCGTGATCAGGAAAATGATCAGCAACACCAGCATCACGTCGACGAGCGGCGTCGTGTTGATGTTGGCGATCACGTCGTCGTTGTCGTCCTGCCCGACGTTCATGGCCATCGTGCACTCCCGCCTGCGTCAGTGCACGAGCGACGCGGCCGGCGTACCGGCGGCCCGCACCGTACGCTTGCCGCCCGCGAGCAGTACCGTATGCAGCTGTGCGCCGAAGTTGCGCACCCGCTCCATCAGCGACTTGTTGCGACGGACCAGGAAGTTGTAGCCGAGCACGGCCGGCACCGCGACAGCGAGCCCGATCGCCGTCATGATCAGCGCCTCGCCGACCGGGCCCGCGACCTTGTCGATCGACGCCTGCCCGGCGATGCCGATGGCCGTCAGCGCGTGATAGATGCCCCACACGGTGCCGAACAGGCCGACGAACGGCGCGGTCGATCCGACTGTCGCGAGGAACGCGAGACCATCCTGCAGCCGGTTCGACACGTTGGTAATCGCGCGCTCGACCGAGACGTCGATCCACGTATTGCGGTCGACCGCCTCGAGCAACGCCGCGTCGTGATGCTCGCCGGCCTCGATCGCGGTCTCGGCGATGAAACGGAACGGCGACGCCTCGTCGAGCAGGCTCGCGCCGGCCGATAGCGACGGCGCGGACCAGAGCTGCTCGTCCGCGAGCTTCGCACGCCGGTTCGCGCGGAATTGCTCGAGGAACTTCGCGATCATGATGTACCAGCTGCCCATCGACATGATCACGAGCAGAATCAGCACGAATCGTGCGACGAAATCGCCGTTCTTCCACAGCGCGCCGAGCCCGTACGGATTCTCGACGGCCTGCGTCGCCGCCGGTGCAGGCGGCGGCAATGGCTCGTCCGCAGCCGCCTGCGGCGCGGACGCCGTCGCGGCCACGGCCACCGGCGCGCTCGCCTCGGCAAACGCCGGCTGCGGCGCAACCAGCGCCTCGAGCGCGACGGAGGATATCAACATGCAGGCCGCGAGTGCGGCCAGTGAACGCTTTGCCATACCTACTCCACTTATTTCGTTTAACTGATCGATTGAAATTCCCGTCCTGCCGCCCCAGGGCCCCGCACGGGTCAGTTCAGGTTGAACGAGAACGGAACCTGGACGCGCACCGGCTGTCCCTGCGCCATGCACTTGAATCGCTTGACCGTGTTGTAGGCAGCGCGATCCAGGACTGGATCGGCCGACTGCAACACCCGTACGTTGGTGACGTTGCCGTCCGCATCGACGACGAATTCGATCGTGACATCGCCCGTGATGTTGTTTTCCTGCGCTTCCTTCGGATACTGCATCGATGCACGCATCTGGTCGGAATTCGGGCAGACCACGCCGACTTCATGGCTGACCGGCTTCGCCGCCGGCGCCGGCGGCGTGACGACGGGTGCCTGCACGGCCGGCGCGGACGGCACGGGAGCGGCCTGATGCGTGATCGCTGCCTGCGGAGGCGCCTGCACCGGTACCTCCGCCGGCGGCACGAACGGCGGCGGCGGCAACGTCGCCTTCGGCGGCGGCAGCTTGACCACCGGCAAAGGCGGCGGAGGCGGCGGCGGCTTCACCGGTTCGATGATGCGGGTTTCGATCGGATGCTGGATAACCTGCACGACCTTGGTCGCGAGGCCGTTGAGGAGCGCGTAGACCAGCAACACATGCAGCAGCAGAACGGCCGCGATACCGCCGAAGCGGCGCACCGGGTTCCGCTGTTTCCCGCCGAACTGCCGCTGGCGTCCGGGCCTCGCCGGTCCGCCTCCGGACGCGAGCACGCCATCCTCGATCTTGATACCCACCTTCAGTCCCCCAACGCGAATGTCGCCGATGCACGATGCCCCACGGCCCGGATAGCGGCAGTGTCTGATTCGAAACCCGGAAAACCCGATTTACTTATTTTCGAAAATACGATTCCTGCCCGTCGATCGCTCGATACGGGGAAAATACCTGCTCATCGAAATTGATTAGATTCCGGAGAATGAAACGGATGCCCGTCCGCTCGAGCAGAGACCGACGGAGTGCTACCCAGACGCAATCATGCGAATGGAAGGCAAAGATATTCGATAAGGAATTAATCCATCAAAAGACGCCACCCGTTGATTACAGAAGATATCAAGAAAAAATTTTGACCGTCAAACTTTTTTTGATGGAAAGACAAAAGTTTGATCACATCAAACTTTTAGAATTGACGACGACGAATGCGCGAGTTTAATTGCATCAAACATTCCCCATTTCAGTGCGCACGATAATCCGAACAAGTTTAACCACATCAAACTTCCACATGAATTTGTTCGTCGGAAGCGGTGCTTCCCGAAGCAGGAGTCGACTCGAACGGGATCGGCATCCAGCGCCGCGCATCATCGCCGAACTGCCGGGGCACACATCATCCGCAGCCGCAAATACCGCGCACGTCGTACATTCCGGCGGATTGCAGGCCATTGATCGAGGCAAGCTCGGCCAATACGAGCGTGGTCGCGCCGGTTCCATGCACGACGATCGACCGTTGCGGCACGCAGCGCCGACGGAGTGAACCCGCGGCGAACGAACAGCCGCAACCTCGCACACCGCCTTAATCCGGATGTCTTTCCCCGTTTTCAAAAAACAAATCCAATTCCGGCGTGATTTCAATTTACCCCACCCTATCCATATCAATACAAGCATCGATCATTTGCCCGACCAAAAATCGATCGATAAAGTCTCTCGCCACGCGCGCCGACCATTAATCTCGAATTCGGCACCCGATGGAAAAATTGGGCCACCCGTCATATTTCGGATTACATCCGTGATTCCGGGTGCTCGATCCGAATACAGGAATTGCGCGAACGACAGGGGGTTGCGAGTCGACATGCCATCGCAAACGGCATGGATACCCGACAACTGCTAACCATTGAACTTGCTCGTCAACACAACTTGAAGATGCAAAACACGTCGCTCCATATCAAGAGCGTGGGCGCAATCGCGCTCTGCCTGTCCGGCCTCGCGACACCCTGGATGCCCGTCGCGGCACAGGAAGCCGCGTCGGGAGCCGCCGCCGCCGCGCCGCCGAATGCGGCCAGCCCCTCCGCGCCGGCCCGTGGCGAGGCTGCCACGCAAAAACCGGCCACCGCATCGCTGAAGGCGTTTGTCGTGACGGGATCGCGCATTCCGCGCTCCGAGAAGGAAGGGGCGACGCCCGTCACCGTCATTACCGGTCAGGAGCTCGAATCGAAAGGGTACCGAAACGTCTTCGACGCGCTCCAGTCGCAAACCCAGAATACCGGCTTCACGCAAGGCGCCGACTACGGCAACACGTTCACGCCGGCCGCGAATGCGCTCAGCCTGCGCGGCCTCGGCCCGAACCACACGCTCGTGCTCGTCGACGGCCGGCGCGTGGCGGACTACCCGATCGCGTACGACGGCAACGTCAACTTCGTGAACCTGGCCAACATTCCGTCGGCGATGATCGACCGCATCGAAATCCTGAACGGCGCGGCCTCCGCCGTGTACGGCTCGGACGCGATTGCAGGCGTCGTCAACATCATCATGAAGAAGCACATCGACGGCATCGAGGTCAACGTCAAGGGCGGCCGCACCTGGGACGGCGGCGGCGGCAACGGGCGGCTGCAGGTGTCGGGCGGCAAGGAATTCGGCGCGCTGAGCACGGTGTTCGGTCTCGAGATCAGCAAGACCAACCCGATCTGGTCGGGGCAGCGCGACTTCATGGCGTCGTCGACGCTCGAAGGTGAACCGCCGACCAAGACCTGGGCGCGCCAGAACCTCGACACGGGCCGCTACGTCGGCGCCGCCGGCGCGTGCGGCCCGCTCGCCGGCATCGGCGCATTCGGCGGCACCTCGACCGTCGGCACCCGCAATGGCGCGTACTGCGGCAGCGGCGGCGCGCAGCCGTCGTACTGGACGACACAAACGAACAATGTCAGCGAGAACCTGTACGGCGGCGTCGAATACCGGCTGAGCGATCTCGTCACGCTGTTCGGCTCCGTGTCGACCGCCTGGAACCAGACCGAGAACAACACGCGCGGCCCGAGCTGGACGTCGGCCGCGGCGACGACCGGCTATTTCTTCAACCAGGAAACCGGCGCGAACGAGGCGTGGACCAAGCGCATCTCGCCCCAGGAGATCGGCGGCGCATCGGTATGGAACAAGCACTGGAACGACGTCGCGGGCAACCTGATCACCGGCCTGCGCGGCAAAGTGCCCGACAGCAGCTGGAACTACGAGTTCACGTACAGCGCGTCCGGCTATCAGAGCCGCGCGACCGTGCCGCGCCTGCTGTCGAACGTCGACAGCTATTACCTCGGCCCGCAGCTCGGTACCGCCGCCGACGGTGCGCCGATCTACGCGCCCAGCGCCGCACGCTTCGCGACCCCGCTCACACCGAACCAGTTCGCGTCGATGTACGGTGAATCGACCAGCAGGAACAACACGTGGACGCAGACCTTCAGCCTCGCCGCCAACGGCAACCTGTTCTCGCTGCCGGCCGGCCCCGTGCGCGCCGCCGGCGTGATCGAATACGGCACGCAAGGCTTCAGCAATTCGATCGACCCTGCCCTGAACCAGGGCGTCTACTACAACGCCGCCGGCGCGACCGGTGCGAGCGGCAACCGCAAGCGCTACGCAGCCGCGGTCGAGCTGCGCGTCCCGATCCTGAGCCAGCTGACCGCGAACGTCGCAACGCGCTATGACGACTACTCGTTCGCAGGCACCCGCAACAACAAGCTGACCTACGACCTGGGGCTCGAATACCGGCCGCTGCGCGAGCTGTTGCTGCGCGGCAATTACGGCACGAGCTTTCGCGCGCCGGACATGAATTACATCTTCATGAGCCAGTCGAAGGGCTATTTCGAATCGACCACCGACTACTTCCGCTGCAACCAGTCGGGGAAATCGCTCGCCTCATGCGAATACGCGAACGTGTCGCCGGGCTCGAACTTCATTCAGAAGGGCAATGCGAACCTGAAGCCGGAAAACGGGAAATCATGGGGCGCCGGCTTCGTGCTCGCGCCCACGCCGGACATCGACCTGTCGGCCGACTACTACAACATTCGCATCGACAATCTGGTGACGACCATCGATCCGGACAACCTGCTGAGAACCGAGGCCGCGTGCCGAGCGGGGCAACTGAGCGCCAGCTCGCCCAACTGCGTGGACGCGCTGAGCCGCGTGATCCGCAACCCGCTGACGGCCGTGCTCGACCCCGGCGCGATCAACACGATCCTCGTGAACCCGATCAACGCCGCGATGGAAAAGACGACGGGCTTCGACCTCGGCGGCAAATGGCGTTTTCGCCTCGGCCGCGCCGGCACCTTCCTGCTGAGCGCCAACTTCACCAAGGTCCTGAGCCACAAATACCAGCAGTACACGAACGGCCCGGTACAGGATCTCCTGCATTCGCTCGCCAACCCGACCGGCAACCCCGAATGGCCGGACAAGCTCATGCTGAGCCTGACCTGGTCGATCCCGAAGTGGACGTCGACGGTGCAGCTCGAGCGCTACGGCAAGGTACCGAACGCCGCCCAGACCGCGTATCTGACGCCGACCACACTCGCGAACCTGAGCATCTCGCACCAGTTCTCGCGGGATACGTCACTGACCTTCGTGATGAACAACGTGTTCAATACGATCAAGCACGACGATTCCTCCGGCTGGCCGTACTACACCGTGGGCTACTACATGCCGTACGGCCGCACGCTGTGGCTCGAGTTCAGCCATCACTTCAGTTGATCCGGACGACACATGCCCGCCGCGGTATCGCTGGCCGGACCGGCCAGCGTTCTGCTACCCGCATGTGCGCGCAACGCCCCTGCCGGCGATGATCGATCTCGGGGCGGACCTGCCCGCGCAGGTTCGTCTGCTGGCCGCCGGAAACCTCGTGGCGACACGCACCGCCCCGCTTCACTGCACGCTAACCCAGGATGCAATATATTTTCCCCGCGATCGCGACATGCCCCGGCAATCGAGCCGGGAAATGCATCGTCGCGGAATCGCATCGTGTTCTTTCTCATTCACCGGCACCTGAAGTAATCAGGGGCATCCGTATCGGCACTCCATGTTTTCGAATAAATTCCCGATTCTCATCGCAGCCAGCGCAATATTCGCGGCCCATGCATCAGCACAAACCACCGCGTCCGCGCCCGTCCCCGAACAACTGCCATACGACATCCCTTACGGCCCGCCCATCACGCTGACGCAGGCGCGTACCGCCATGGCCGCCGCCGAAACGGAGGCGCGACGCCGAAACTGGAAATACGCGATTGCCGTGGTCGACAGCGGCGGGAACCTGGTTTCGTGCGACAAAATGGACGGGACGCAACTCGCATCGGTTGAAATCGCGGAGGCCAAGGCGCGCGCGTCGGCTCGATTCCGCAGACAGACCCGGGATCTGCAAAACGCCATCAACAACGGCGCGACCGCCAATCTCAGCATCCCGGGGATTCTCGCGGGCGAAGGCGGCATCCCGATCGTGATCGACGGGCACCTGATCGGCGCGATCGGGGCCAGCGGTGGCGCGGGTGTGCAGGATAGTGTCATCGCGGCAGCCGGTGCCGCGGCAATCAAGTAAGTCGCACTCCCTCGCGCCTGTCGCAAAACCGTATCGTCGACGACGCTCGCGCTGCCGTCGCACTGCTCACTTCGGCAATAAAGCAGCCGAATCCCGACGTTTTAATTACTTCAAGCTTTCGATTTTGTTCTAAATCGGTCGCAGCGGGCCGATACCGTGTTGAAAATACGCGATTCGACCGATATCGATACACTCCGCCGTTGCGATGAAATTTGAACGAGACACTGGACGCACGAATGGAACCGGTTCCATAATCTCGTGCCCGAATGCTGTCTCGCGTGAACAGATAAAAATCTCCGCATGCGGCGCCTGCAATTCCTCGTCCAGCCGGCAATGGTCGTTTGCCGATGCGCTCGGACAGGTAACGCAGCGCCGCGGGGGACGTATTCGGGTCGTTTCGGCCCGGAGCGGCTCCCGACGCGGAATATTCGGAAGAAAGAAAACATGCGAGCAACGACTCGCGAAAAAGACGAAAACGACATGGCCCCACACAAAAATGAATCGCGCATTTATGCGCGCGCCGGCATGACCCGTAGAGCGGTGCTGAAAATGATGGCCGCGGCGCTGACGCAAGTCGGATTGCTCACCGCCGCACCCGGACATGCATTCGCGCAGCAGCCGTCGCTCGACACCCGGACCTTTCTCGCGCTGTCGAAAGCGCTCACCGGCCACGCGAATCTCGACCCGACGACGGCTGCTCGCCTCGTCGACGCATTCCGTCGCACGGACCCAGGCTTTGCCACGCGTGCAGCCGCGCTGGCGCAACGCGTCCGCGCCGGCCAGACACCCGCGCAACTGCTGGCCGATGCCGACGGCGCAGGCCTGCACGACACGGCGCTCGCGATCGTCGCCGCGTGGTACACGGGCACCGTCGGCCACGGCCAGAAGGCCGTGATGGTCGCCTATGCCGATGCGCTGATGTACGACACCGTCCACGACGGCATGAGCGCACCGACCTATTGTTCGAACGGCCCGCTATGGTGGACCGCCGAACCGCCACCGGCCGATGTCGCGCCGCCCCGCAAAACGGTTGCGTCAGCAACTACCCAGCACCCGCAAACGCACGCCTGAACCTCATGAGAACTCCTGTATTTGAATCGAACGGCGACGTATCGGCCGATGTCGTGATCGTGGGGTCCGGCGTGGTTGGCGGCCTGATCGCCGACCAGTTGGTCAGCCAGGGGCATTCGGTGCTGGTCATCGAATCCGGCCTGCGCATCGAGCGTGGTCAGGCGGTCGAGAACTGGCGCAACATGCCCTTCGACAATCGCGTGGGCTCCGACTTCCAGGGCCTCTACCCGCAGGCGCCGAATGCGCCCGCCCCGCTGTATTTTCCGAAGAACAACTACGTCGGACTGAGCGGACGGGATGGCCAGAGTTTCCAGCAGGGCTATCTGCGCACCGTCGGCGGCACGACGTGGCACTGGGCCGCGTCGAGCTGGCGGCACCTGCCGGTCGATTTCCGGATGAAGTCGACCTATGGCGTCGGCCGCGACTGGCCGATCTCCTATGACGACCTCGAGCCGTACTATTGCCGCGCGGAAGAGGAAATGGGCGTCGCCGGGCCGAGCGATCCGGCGATGCAGTCGCCGTCGCAACGCAGCCGCCCGTATCCGATGGACATGGTGCCGTGGGGCCATGGCGACCGGCGCTTCGCCGAAATCGTCAATGCGCATGGCTACCGGTCGATCCCGATTCCGCAGGCGCGCAGCACGCGGCCTTGGCACGGCCGTCCGGTCTGCTGCGGCAACAACAATTGCCAGCCGATCTGCCCGATCGGCGCGATGTACAGCGGTATCCACCACATCGAGCGCGCGGAGCGCAAGGGTGCGAAAGTGCTCGCCGAATCGGTCGTCTACAAGATCGACACCGATGCGAACAATCGCGTGACGGCCGTGCACTGGTACGACGCGTCGCACAAGTCGCACAAGGCCAGCGGCAAGATGTTCGTGCTCGCGTGCAACGGCATCGAGACGCCGCGCCTGCTGCTGCTGGCCGCGAACGAACGCAATCCGCACGGCATCGCGAACGGCTCGGACCAGGTCGGGCGCAACATGATGGATCACTCGGGCTTCCACTGCACGTTCCTCGCGAACGAGCCGATGTGGCTCGGCCGTGGCCCCGCGCAGAGCAGCTGTATCGTCGGCCCGCGCGACGGCGATTTCCGCGGGCAGTATTCGGCGAACAAGATGATCCTGAACAACATCTCGCGCGTCGGGCCGGCCACGCAGCAGGCGCTGAAGCTCGGCCTGGTCGGCAAGGCGCTCGACGAGGAAATCCGGCGCCGCGCGATCTATGGCGTCGACCTGTCGATCAGCCTCGAACCGCTGCCGGACCCGAACAACCGCCTGACGCTCAGCAAGACACGCTTCGATCCGCTCGGCCTCGCATGCCCCGACATTCACTACGACGTCGGCGACTATGTGCGGCATGGCTACGACGCGGCATGCAAGCAGCTCACGCATATCGGCAGCCTGTTCGACGCGGTCGAGTTCAACATCACGAAGACGCTGAACGCGAACAATCACATCATGGGCGGCACGATCATGGGCTCCGATCCGAAGAATTCGGTCGTCGACGGCGACTGCCGCACGCACGATCACGCGAACCTGTGGTTGCCGGGCGGCGGCGCGATGCCGTCGGCGTCCGTCGTCAATACGACGCTGTCGATGGCGGCCCTCGGCCTGAAGGCCGCGGATTCGATTTCCGCGAGCCTCGCGAAGGGTTGATTCGATGACACATACGATCCAACGACAACTTCGCACGCTGCGCGGCGCCGGCTACCGCGCGGCCATCGCACTCGCGCTGTTCGGCAGCGTCGGCAGCACGCCCGCGTTCGCGCAGGAAACAGCGACCGGCGCGGCGTCGACGTCGGCCGACGCCGCGCTGATCGAAAAAGGCCATCAACTCGCGATCGCGGCGGACTGCATGGCGTGCCATACGGCGCTCGACGGCGGCAAGCCGTTCGCGGGCGGGTACGGTATCGCGTCGCCGATGGGGCAGATCTATTCGAGCAACATCACGCCGTCGAAAACGGCCGGCATCGGCAACTACACCGAGGTGCAGTTCGCACGCGCGCTGCGCGGAGGCGTGCGCGCGGACGGCGCGCGCCTGTATCCGGCCATGCCGTATACGTCGTACAGCGGCCTCAGCGACAACGACGTGCACGCGCTCTACAGCTACTTCATGCACGCCGTGAAGCCGGTCGACGAGCCCGCACCCGCGACGAACCTGCCGTTCCCGTTCGGCATGCGCGTCGCGATGACGGGCTGGAACATGCTGTTCCTGTCGGACAAGCGTTTCGAAGCCGATCCGGCGCACGACGCACAGTGGAATCGCGGCGCGTACCTGACCAATGTGCTCGCGCACTGCAGTGCGTGCCATACGCCGCGCAATGCGCTGATGGCCGAAGACTTCAGCCGCAACCTGGGCGGTGCACAGCTCGGCGCGTGGTATGCGCCGAACATCACGTCGGATCCGGTAAGCGGCATCGGCGCATGGACCGACGACGAGCTGGTGTCGTACCTGAAGACCGGCCGCGCACCCGGCAAGAACCAGGCGGCCGGACCGATGGCGGAGGCCGTGCAGAACAGCCTGCAGTATCTGTCGGACGCGGACCTGAAATCGATCGTCACGTATCTGCGCAGCACGAAGCCGATCCGCGACGAGCACGAGTCCGTCCCGGCATTCGCGCACGGGCGCGCGGTCAGCAGCGAAGCGACGTTGCGCGGCACGACCGCGTTGAATGCGAACGGTACGCTGACGACGGGTGAAGCGCTGTTCAGCGGTTACTGCGCGAGCTGTCATCAGGCCAACGGCAAGGGCAGCCCGAGTCAGGCCTATCCGTCGCTGTCGAACAATACCGCCACGGGCTCGCGCAATCCGTCGAACCTGATTGCGGCGATCCTGTACGGTGTCGATCGCGAAGCGGGCGGCCAGCACGTGCTGATGCCGTCGTTCGGTGAGGATTCCTACGTCCAGCCGCTGAAGGACGATCAGGTCGCCGCGATCGCGAACTACGTGCTCGCGCAGTACGGCAACGCGAACGTGACCGTGACGCCCGACGACGTGGCCGTCGCGCGCAACGGCGGCCCGGTTCCGCTGCTCGTGCGGGCCCGGCCGCTGATGCTCGCGGCGCCGGTGGTTGTCGTGCTGCTCGGTGTCTTCGCATTCGTGCTCCGCCGACGACGGGCACGTCGTACGGTACGCTCGGCGATGACGTCCGGTGAGGTCGGATGATTGAGGATGTCAGGCATGCCGTTGGCGGACTGGCGGTCTTCTGACTTTCGGAAGAGACGTTGGTCGTTCAGCCAACGGATATGAATGCAGGCGAGGCGCTCGCGCGAAGTACGGCGCTCGCGTTCTCGCCGCCATCCGATACATGCAGGCAGTATCTGCACCGGTCCCCTTCATCGGTTATGAGTCTGGCGGTTCGGCGGTCTGTCCGGTTCGCACTGAGCCTGCACGAGATCGAAGAATTTGTACAAGGATGGACTAGATCAAACAGACGGCGCCAGATCGGCTGACTCAGTTCGGCGAATAGTTGCCATTCACGCAACACAGAAAGACGCCATTCCGATGGCCAGTTTACTTCGGAACCTGCCGGATGCGGGATGGAGGGACGTCGGCCAAAGCCAGCATTCGGTGATGTGGGACTGTGGAGCAGATGCACCTCCCATTGCCGACATTCGCGAACCTGCGTAGTTGAATCCATGGCCAGCCCGGAACATCACCTTATTTTGACTGTTTGTTCCAGTATCGATAGAATGGCCTCATGGCTAGAAACAAAGAGTTCGATATTGACCAGGTCCTAGACGCCGCAATCGACGTCTTTCGCTCGCATGGCTATGCAGGCACCTCGGCCGGCATGCTGGTCGAAGCAATGCGGATCGGTCGACAAAGCTTGTACGACACATTTGGCGACAAGTGGGGGCTCTATTGCGCAGCAGTAAAGCGATACGGTGACACCGAACGTCAGGCGCACCTTGACGCGCTGAATCAAGGTCACAAGGCCATCGACGGTTTGCGCGCGATGATGAATCGCGTCGTGCATGAGGCCCGTCGGCCCTGTTTGGGTGTGGGTTCAATCAGCGAGTTCGGAGACTCGGAGCCGGAACTGACGAAATTGCGCGAAGGGATCGGTAAATTCTTGCTCAAGGCGCTGACAAAAAGGGTGCAGGAGGCCCAGGCACAAGGTGACGTTTCACGGGAAGTTGACGCCGAACAGGCTGCAAGCTTTCTGGTTGCAAATATTGCTGCTATTCGGTTGTCGGCACGCGGAGGTGCCAGCGATCCGGAATTGGCATCCCTAGGCCGGTTGGCGATGCGAGTCTTGATGTGAAAATTTTTTGCCTTTTAATGGAACAATCATTCCAGTATTGGAGGGTGTGATGAGAGCAGTGGTGATGAACGGCGTTGGCGATGTAGACATGCTTGAGTATGTCGAGCGAAATGATCCGGTTCCTGGTCCGGATGAAGTGCTGGTCGGCATCGCTGTGGCTGGCGTGAATTTCATGGATATTGGAGTTCGCCAAGGAATGGCCTGGACCAACATGCCCAATCCTAAAATAATTGGCGTGGAGGGTGCGGGACGTGTGCTGGCACTGGGTGAGGGCGTGTCCGATCTTGAGGTCGGTCAGCGTGTGGCTTGGGCATATGCGCCAGGCAGCTATGCGGAAAAGGTCGTGCTGCCGGCGGCTGCGCTAGCGCTGGTGCCGGACGACATTGACGACCGTGTCGCGGCGTCGCTCATGATGAATGGCTTCACTGCCAGTCATTTCGCCACCGACTTCTATCCGATCCAGCAGGGCGATATCGCACTGGTGCATGCCGCCGCCGGGGGCGTAGGTTCGTTGTTGGCTCAAATCATCAAGTTGCGTGGCGGTACAGTCATTGGCCGTGTTTCGTCGGAATCTAAGGCTGCGTTAGCTAAAGCAGCCGGTGTGGATCATGTAATTGTGGATCGCGAGGGCAATTTCGTTGATGCCGTGATGGACATTACGGGAGGAGACGGCGTGCATGTGGTGTACGACGGCTCGGGACCGACGACATTCCAGGCGTCGCTTGATGTGTTGCGTTATTCAGGTACCTTTTGCTGGTACGGACCGGTTCTAGGAGCAGATGCGACGATAGAGCTGTTCCGGCTACCCAGGAGCATCAAGATCGGTTATGCCTCTTTCGCGAACCATATTCAGACCCCGGAGTTGCTGCGCTCGCATGCAGCGCAGCTGTTCAGTTGGGTGCGTGAAGGGGTTCTCAAGGTACACAATGGCGGCGTATACGCGTTGGCAGATGCGGCAAAAGCTCAAGCCGATATGTGGAGCCGTAAGACTTCTGGCAAGTTGCTGCTTATTCCATGATTTGACCGGCAGGAGACACCGAGCAGCGAGCATACTGACCGGGGTCTGAGTTTGCTGTTTCGTTATGCAAAGGAGGTATCCGGAATTCCGTGTGTGAGGCGGGGTTGAGATTCAGACTCCAATGTTGAATCGTTCCGGGTAAAGCAGTGCGAACTGCGTCATGGCG
>NZ_JBEPLH010000038.1:0-60663 GCF_040545135.1 Burkholderia sp. 572
GCCCTCTTTTCAATTAAATTGGGGGGGCGCCTAAGCTGATCATACGCCCCCGGCCCCAACCCCCCCCCCCCCCCCCGCCCCAACGGGGGGGGGGGGGGCCCCCCGGGGGGCCCCCGCGCCCGCCAGCCCCGAAAACCTGAAACCCTGAAGTCGCGCTACCGCGCTTCGTCGTAAGTCGTTCTCCGCAGCACCCCCGCTCTTCGCTGTCCCTCGCTCTTCGCTGCCCCTCGCTCTTCGCTGCACCCCGCTCTTCGCAGCACCCCGTTCTTCGCAGCACCCCGTTCTTCGCAGCACCCCGTTCTTCGCAGTCCCTCGCTCTTTTCCCGCGCCACGCCGGCAAGCGCGCACCGATTCCTCCGATTCCCGCGGCATGCGGCCACGAACGGCCGTCGCCCGTCCGTCTTGTCTACAGGAGCCTCGCCATGTCGCTCGCCGTGGTGCGCAGTCGCGCGCCCGCCTCCGGCCGTGCGCCGGACGTCACCGTCGAAGTCCATCTCGCCAACGGGCTGCCGTCGTTCTCGATCGTCGGCCTGCCCGATCTCGAGGTCCGCGAAAGCCGCGAGCGCGTGCGTGCCGCGCTGCAGAACTGCGGTTTCGAATTCCCCGTACGCCGCATCACCGTCAACCTCGCGCCGGCCGACCTGCCGAAGGAGTCGGGTCGGTTCGACCTGCCGATCGCGCTCGGCATCCTCGCCGCGAACGGCCAGATCCCGGCCGACGCGCTGGCCGGCCGCGAATTCGCGGGCGAACTGTCGCTGACCGGCGCGCTGCGGCCGATGCGCGGCGCGTTCGCGATGGCGTGCGGGGTCGCGCGGGACTGGCAGGTCGCGGTAAGTGGCGTGGCTTCCGGTTCGGGCAACGGTAATCAACGGGCCGCCCCCGATCCGGCCGCCGTCGCGTCAAACGCTCCCGAGCTGTACCTGCCGCTCGCCAGCGCCGCCGAGGCGGCGCTCGTGCCGGGCGTCACCGTGTTCGGTGCGCCGGACCTGCCCGCGCTGTGCGCCCACCTCGCCGGGGCGCCCGACGCCCGGCTCGCACCGGTCGCGGCGCCATGCCTCGACGGCCTGCCGATGCCGGCCGCCCCCGATCTCGCCGACGTGGTCGGCCAGCGCGGTGCCCGCCGCGCGCTGGAAGTCGCGGCCGCGGGCGGCCATCACATGCTGATGATCGGGCCGCCGGGCGCCGGCAAGTCGATGCTGGCCGCACGGCTGCCGGGCCTCCTGCCGCCGCTGACCGACGACGAGGCGCTGACGTCGGCGGCGCTCCTCTCCGCGAGCCGCCTCGGCTTTTCACCGGCACAGTGGCGCCGGCGGCCGTTCCGTGCCCCGCATCATTCGTCGAGCGCCGCCGCGCTGGTCGGCGGCCGCAACCCACCGCAACCGGGCGAAATCACGCTCGCCCATCTCGGCGTGCTGTTTCTCGACGAGCTCCCGGAATTCGACCGGCACGTGCTCGAAATGCTGCGCGAGCCGCTGGAAGCCGGCCGCATCACGATCTCGCGCGCGGCGCAGCAGGTCGACTTCCCGGCCGCATGCCAGCTGATCGCCGCGATGAATCCCTGCCCGTGCGGCTGGCACGGCGATCCGTCCGGACGCTGCCGCTGCACGCCGGACGTCGCCGCCCGCTACCTGCGCAAGCTGTCGGGGCCGCTCGTCGATCGCATCGACATCCAGATCGACCTGCCCGCGCTGTCGCCGGCCGAACTCGCGTCGCGCGCGACGGCGCCCGGCGAGCCGAGTGCCGCGGTGGCCGCACGGGTCGCGCACGCGCGTGCGCTGCAGCTCGACCGGCAGGGCAAGACGAATCACATGCTGAGCGGCCGAGAAACCGACGACCTGTGCCGGCCGACCGACGAAGGCGAGCGGTTGCTGCGCGAGGCCGGCGAGCGTTTCGGCTGGTCGGCGCGCGCGTATTTCCGCGTGCTGAAGGTCGCACGGACGATCGCCGACCTGGCCGGCGACCCGCTGCCGACGGCCGCGCAGATCGCCGAGGCGATCCGCTACCGGCGCGCGCTCACGGCGCTGTGAGCGTCCTCGGAGGACAAAATCCGGCTGTCAAGACTTGACTTATGCACAATTCCACGAATCCGGCCCCGGATCGGGGCTCGGCGGGACCTTTGCAGCACGGAATCCGTATCTCGTTGTTTTGATTGACTTTTCACAAAACGCGAGTGAGCGACCAAACGGGCCGGAAGGCCGTCCCGCGCGGCTTGGCAGGAAATTCGGGCAACTTTTCAACAAAGTTATCCACATGCGCTGTGGATAGCCGAAAAAACCTCGCAAAATCCGGCGACTAGCGCCGAAAGTTGCGAACGAACTTTCAGTTGTCAGGAGGCGTCCCGGCGCCCTCGCCGAGGCCGTCAGTCGAGCTTGAACGACCCGAAAAACTGGTCGAGCTGCTCCTGGGCAAGCGGCTCGTCGGCAATCACGACGGCCTGGTACGCATGCCGGCCGCGCGCGACAAGCCGTGCGACGATCGTCTTGCGCGCGCGATCGCCGCCGGCGGCTGCGCCCGCGATGCGCAGCTCGAGCCCGTTCACCGCGCCGCCGGCCGCAAGCGGCACCGGCACCGCGGCCGTCTGCGGCGCGCCGTCGAGGTTGCGCGACAGCCCGGTGCGCAGGAACTCGAGCGCCGCGCGGCGCGTGTCGTCGCTGTCGTCCGGCAGCGTCAGCGTGCCGACCGCGAACACCGCGCCGTCCACGTGCGCGGCCTGCATCCGCATCGGCATCGACGCGCCGCCGATCGCCACCGGCTGCTGCTCGACGGTCGGCTTCGCCGGCAGGTCGACGGTGTAGCCGGCGTCGTTGTGCAGCGTGCGCCAGTCATACGACGGCGAGCACGCGGTCAGCGCGACGCTCATGCACGCGAGCGCGGCGAAGTGTCGCAGCGGATGAAAAAGGGGGCGCAACGAATCGGTGACTTCCTTCGGCATGGCGTGGAGCGGGCAGGCAAAACGGGCATTATCCGCCGAACGTGAATTCCGGGATGCGTGGCCGCCGTCGGTGCACATCCCGCATTCGCGCTAAAATGAGCGCCGAATTTCGATGTCCTTTGCTTCGATCCGCGTCATCGACCGACTCCGAGAGCTCCAGATGAACACCACGCCTCCCGCCCGGCGCAGCACCGGCCCCGTCCGCTACATCGTCGCCGCCGCCGTCGTCGCGGCGATCGCCGTGGCCGGCTTCTTCGCGTTCAACGGCAAGTCCACCGTGCCGGACGCCACGTTCACGCTGCTGTCGGGCCAGAAGGTCTCGACCGCAGGCGACCTGAAAGGCAAGGTCTATCTCGTGAACTTCTGGGCGACGAGCTGCGCGACCTGCATGCAGGAAATGCCGCAGATGGTCGATACCTATAATCGCTTCAAGGGTCAGGGGCTGGAATTCGTCGCGGTCGCGATGAACTACGATCCGCCGATGTACGTCGCGAACTACGCGCAGACGCGCCAGTTGCCGTTCAAGGTCGCGCTCGACGACGGCAGCGTCGCGAAGCAGTTCGGCAACGTGCAGCTCACGCCGACGACCTTCGTCGTCGACAAGGACGGCAAGATTCTGAAGCGCTACGTCGGCGCACCGCAGTTCGCGGAGCTCGACGCACTGCTCAAGAAGGCACTCGACAGCAACGCGGCCTGAGCGCCGCCCGATCCGGCTCGAAGGGCCGCGCGCCGCGCCCTTCTCCGCACGACGGACCGCACGACCGGGCAACCCGGTTCTGCGGTCCGTTCGCTTTTCAGCGCTCGGTTTCGCCTTTCGCCGACAGCCCGTAGCGTTTCATCTTCTCGTACAGCGTCGCCTTGCCGACATGCAGCCGGTCGGCCGTCGCGGCAACCGCGCCGCCCGTCTGGTTCAGCGCCTCGGCGATCACCGCACGCTCGAATTGCTCGATGCGCTCCTTCAGCGTCTGCTCGTTGTCGGCGTCGCCGCCGTTCGCGCCCGTCTCCTGCGGCATGTCGGCCACGCCGAGCACGAAGCGGTCGGCCGCGTTGCGCAGCTCGCGCACGTTGCCGGGCCAGTCGCGCTGCATCAGGCTCGCGCGCTGCCGGTCGGTCAGCACCGGCGCCGGCCGCGCGTAACGCACGGCCGCATCGAGCATGAAGTGCTCGAACAGCGGCACGATGTCCTCGCGGCGCTCGGCGAGCGGCGGCAGCGCGATCGTCACGACGTTGAGCCGGTACAGCAGGTCGCGCCGGAACGTGCCGGCAGCGACGAGCTCGCTCATGTCGCCCTTCGCGGCCGCGACGACGCGGCAGTTCACGCGAATCGGCTGGTTCGAGCCGAGCCGTTCCAGCACGCCGTCCTGCAGCACGCGCAGCAGCTTCACCTGCAGCGCGAGCGGCATGCTTTCGATTTCATCGAGGAACAAGGTGCCGCCGGATGCGTACTCGAGCTTGCCGACCCGGCGCTTCGCGGCGCCGGTGAACGCGCCGGGCTCATAGCCGAACATCTCCGATTCGAACATCGGCTCGGGCAGCGCGCCGCAGTTCACCGCGATGAACGGCTTGTCGCGACGCGGCGACAGCTCGTGCAGGCTGCGCGCGATCAGCTCCTTGCCGGCACCCGTGTCGCCGTTGATCAGCACCGACGCGTCGGTCGGCGCGACGTTCGCGATCAGCTTGCGCACCTGCTCGATCGCGGGGCTGCGGCCGATGATGCGCGGCGCGACCACGTTCTGCCCGGCGAGCTCGCGCCGCAGCGCGTGGTTCTCGAGCACGAGCTCGCGCCGCTCGAGCGCACGGCGCACCGTCTCGATCAGGCGCTCGGCCGCGAACGGTTTTTCGATGAAGTCGTACGCGCCGTCGCGCATCGCCTGCACGGCCATCGAGATGTCGCCGTGCCCCGTGACGAGAATCACGGGCACGTCGGGCACGCGCTCGCGGCACTGCGCGAGCACGTCGAGCCCGCTCGCGCCGGGCAGCCGGATGTCGCTGACGATCGCGCCGGCGGTATCCGCGACGATCGCCTTCTCGGCTGCCTCGGCCGACTCGAAGCCGGCGACGTCGAACCCCGCCAGCTGAAGGCTCTGCACGCTTGCCCGGCGAACGAGCGCATCGTCTTCGATATAGATCACTTGCAGGCGGTTGGCCATCGTACTCACTTGCTCCTGACGGGCCGCGCGGCGGCAGCGCGCGCGGCGGCGTTGATACCGATCGTGCACCGATCGGGCGGGCGGCATGGCGCGCCTAGCGCGAGCCCGCCGGCTCGGACACGGAGTCCGGATGATGCGTGCGGGCGCGCCGCAGCGTCAAGACGAACAGCGCGCCGCCCGACGGCGCGTTGCGCGCGGTCAGCGCACCGCCCGCGTCGCTCGCGATCGACGACGAGATCGCGAGCCCGAGCCCGAGCCCGCGCCCCATTTCCTTGGTCGTGAAGAACGGCTCGAACAGGCGCGGCAGCAGGTCGGGCGCAATGCCGCAGCCGTTGTCGCGCACCTCGATCGCGAGCGTCGCCGCCGACACCGCGATCGTCACCTCGATCGCCGGCGCCGCCACGCCGGCGACCGCGTCGAGCGCGTTGCCGAGCAGGTTGATCAGCACCTGTTCGAGGCGCAGGTCCTCGCAGCGCGCGACGAGCTCGGGATAGTCGCGCGCCAGGTCGAGCGGCGCATCGTGCGCGGGCGACACGGTCGCATCCTGCAACGTCAGCGTGAGCGCGACGCCGCGCAGGCGCTCGTCGAGCAACGACAGCACGCTGCGCAGCGCGCGCACGACGAGCGCCTGCTCGTTGCGCGGCTTCGCGCGGCCGACGAACAGCTTCAGCTGGTTCGTGATCTTGCCCATCCGCTCCGTGAGCGCGGCGATCGCCTCGAGGTTCTCGCGCGCGGCCGCCTGTTCGCCGCGATCGAGCAGCACACGCGTGTTGTCCGAGAAACTGCGCAGCGCCGCGAGCGGCTGGTTCAGTTCGTGCGTGATGCCGGCCGCCATCTGGCCAAGCGCGGCGAGCTTGCTCGCCTGGATCAGTTCGTCGTGCGCGGCGCGCAGTTCCTGTTCCGCGCGGATCCGGTCGCCGACCTCCTTCTGCAGTTGCTCGTTCGCTTCCGACAGGTCGGCCGTGCGCTCTTCGACGCGCCGGTTCAACTCCGCGTACGCCTGCTGCAGCAGCGCGCGGCCGCGAATCATTTCGCGCACGCGCGCGCGGCGCATCCGCCAGTAGAACGCGAGCAGCGCGACCGACACGAAGCCGAAGCCCGTGACGATCGTCGCGTTGCGCGCGTCGGCGTCGACGGGCGCGATCGGCGCCAGCGTGACGAGCAGCCAGTCGGGCTCGCCGATCCGGCGCTTGCTCGCGAGGTAGCGCGGCGCCCGC
Organism: Burkholderia sp. 572; assembly: GCF_040545135.1. Lineage (NCBI taxonomy): Bacteria > Pseudomonadati > Pseudomonadota > Betaproteobacteria > Burkholderiales > Burkholderiaceae > Burkholderia > Burkholderia sp. 572. The sequence goes on from NZ_JBEPLH010000038.1 coordinate 6,300, forward strand.
AGGCCCGCGCCGAGACGCACGATCTCCGCATCGGGGCCCAGCACCTGCTCGATGCGCAGCGGCAACGGCGTGACGGGCTGCTGCGCGTACTGGCGCGTCTCGTAGATCGATGCGGCGACGGGCCCCGTCAGCGGCCGCAGCGTGTGGTACTTCCAGGCGGGCACCGACGACAGGAACACGACGCCGTGGTCGTCCGCGACGACGAGCGGCTCGGACGCATCGGCGCCCTGGAACCACTCGAGGTTGAGCTTCACGACGACGACGCCCGCGATCCTGCCGTCGCGCCACACGGGCTGCGAGATGTAGTAGCCGGGATCGCGCGAGATCGTGCCGATCCCGAAGAAGCGGCCGACCTGGCCCTTCATCGCATCGAGGAAATACGGGCGGAAGCGGTATTCGATCCCGACGAAGCTGTCGGGTGCGCGCCAGTTGCTGGCGGCGACGCACAGGCCGTCCGCGCCGATCACGTAGGTGACGGTCGCGTGCGCGTGTTCGTTGAGGTCTTCGAGATAGCGGTTGACGCGTGCGGTGTAGTCGGTGCGCTTCGGCTCGGCGAGCAGGTCCTGCACGTACGGATGGCTGCCGAGCAGATAAGGCAGCGATTCGTAGCGGTCGAGCGTGCTCTTGAGCGCGTTGGTGGTGCGGTCGACGCGCACCGCGGCGTTGCGCTGCAACTCTGCGACGCCGCGCCGCCAGGTGATCGTCCACGTCAGCGTGCACGCCGCGGCGAGCGCGGCGGCAAGCACGACGAGAATGAGCAGGCGGCGCGTCACGGTCGAGGCTTCCTGGCGATGCGGATCGCCTATTGTGTCATAGGCCTCCACCTGCCCGCCCTGGCCGCCGCGGGCCGCACCGCCCGCGGGCGATGCCGCCGCCTGCTCCTTCATGACGTCAGACGCCGGCCGTCTCGGTCGGCGTGACTTCGCCGCCGCCCTTCAGCGCCTGGCGTAGCTTGTTGCGGTCGAGTTCCTTCTCCCATGCCGACACGACGACCGTCGCGACGCCGTTGCCGACGATGTTGGTCAGCGCACGGCATTCGCTCATGAAGCGGTCGATGCCGAGGATCAGCACCATGCCCGACAGCGGGATCGTCGGCACGACGGCGAGCGTCGCGGCGAGCGTGATGAAGCCCGCGCCCGTGACGCCGCTCGCGCCCTTCGACGTCAGCATCGCGACCGCGAGCAGCGTGAGCTGCTGCATCCACGTCAGTTCGATGTTGGTCGCCTGCGCGATGAACAGCACGGCCATCGTCATGTAGATGTTGGTGCCGTCGAGGTTGAACGAATAGCCGGTCGGCACGACGAGGCCGACGACCGAACGCGAGCAGCCGGCCTTCTCGAGCTTTTCCATCAGCTGCGGCAGCGCGGCTTCCGACGAGCTCGTGCCAAGCACGATCAGCAGCTCTTCCTTGATGTAGGACACGAAGCGGATGATCGAGAAGCCCGTGACGCGGGCGATCGTGCCGAGCACGACGAGCACGAACACGACCGACGTCAGGTAGAACGTGCCGATCAGCTTGAGCAGCGGCACCAGCGAGCCGACGCCGTACTTGCCGATCGTGAACGCCATCGCGCCGAACGCGCCGATCGGTGCCAGCTTCGTGACGATGTGCACGATGCCGAACAGCACGCGCGTGAGCCCGTCGATGAAGTCGGTGACGACCTTGCCGCGCTCGCCGAGGTGCGCGAGCACGCTGCCGAACAGCAGTGCGATCAGCAGGATCTGCAGGATCTCGCCCTGCGCGAACGCATCGACCATCGTGTTCGGGATGATGTGCATCAGGAAGTCGACCGTCGACTGCCCGTGCGCCTTCGCCGCGTACGACGCGACGGCCTTGCCGTCGAGCGTCGCCGGATCGATGTTGAAGCCGACGCCCGGACGCAGGATGTGCGTGGCCGCGAGGCCGAGCACCAGCGCGAAGGTCGACACGATCTCGAAGTACAGGAGTGCCTTGCCGCCGACGCGGCCCACCTTCTTCATGTCCTCCATGCCGGCGATGCCGGTGACGACCGTACAGAAGATGATCGGGCCGATGACCATCTTGATCAGCTTGATGAAGCCGTCGCCGAGCGGCTTCATGTCGGTGGCGATCGACGGGTAGAAATGGCCGAGGATCACGCCGACGATGATGGCGAAGATCACCTGCACATAGAGCACTTTGTAGAAGGGTTTCTTCTTCACGATGGTTCCTGCTGAAGTAGATGAGCCGATGGAAACGGCGTCACGCGCGCGGACGAATGTCAGGGGAAACAAATCGCCCGCGCGGCTGCCGTGCCGCAACAAGCGATGCCTCAGGACATCCGACAGGGGAGGAAGGCAGTGGTCATCGATTGTCTCCTTGCTTGCTGTAGTAGTTCGGCCGGGGGGTTGGCCGTGCGCTTTATATCGCAAGGTCGATGCCAGGTTTCCGCAACCCCTCAAACCGTTGTTTTCATTGTATTTCTCATAATGCGGCAGGCAAGGAAATCCGGCTTTCCGGATTTCCGGAAAATATCCGTCCGGGGATTCGGACGGGATTGGCGCATTCTTCCGATGAATCAGTGCTGCACGGCCTCGCCCGCCAGCACCCCCGTCTGCGCATAAAACTCCTGCTGCGCGAACGCAGCGCGCTCGCGTCGCGCACGCTCGCCGCGATCCACAAGCGAGCCGACGACGATCCCGACGAACGCGAGCGGCACCGACACGAGCGCGGGGTTGTCGAGGAACACCGCCGCGTGCGCGTGATGCAGCACGTCGACCCACACCGACTTCGACAGCACCGTGAGCGTGACCGCCGACACGAGGCCGAGGCCGCCGCCGAGCACCGCGCCGCGCGTCGTCATCCCGCGCCAGAAGATCGACATCGCGAGCACCGGGAAATTCGCGCTCGCGGCCACCGCCGCGACGAGGCCGACCATGAACGCGACGTTCACGTGCTCGAACAGGATCGACAGCCCGATCGCGACCGCCGACAACGCGATCGTCGCCGCGCGCGAGATGCGCATCTCGAGGCGCTCGTCGGGCTTGCCGCGCGCCCACATCTGCGCGTACAGGTCATGCGAGATCGTCGTCGCGCCGGCGAGCGTGAGGCCCGCGACCACCGCGAGGATCGTCGCGAACGTGACCGCCGCGATGAAGCCGTAGAACCAGTTCCCGCCGACCGCCTGCGCGAGCTTCACCGCGACCATGTTCGAGCCGCCGAGCAGGTCGTGCGTCAGGTTGAAGGAACCGTCGGCACCCAGCTTGAAGAATTCCGGATGCTGCGCGAGCAGCACGATCGCCGAGAAGCCGATCACGAAGGTCAGCAGGTAGAAGTAGCCGATGAAGCCGGTCGCATAGAGCACCGACTTGCGCGCCTCCTTCGCGTTCGGCACCGTGAAGAAGCGCATCAGGATGTGCGGGAAGCCGGCCGTGCCGAACATCAGCGCGATGCCGAGCGACAGCGCGTTGGCGGGATCGCGGATCAGCTTGCCAGGGCCCATGATCGACAGCGCGCCCGGATGCACGGCCACCGCGCGGCGGAACATCTCGTCGACGCTGAAGCCGAATTCGGCGAGCGCGAGCAGGACGAGCAGCGTCGCGCCGCACAGCAGCAGCACGGCCTTGATCACCTGCACCCAGGTGGTCGCGGTCATCCCGCCGAAGAACACGTAGACGACCATCAGCACGCCGACGATCAGCTCGGCCGTGCCGTACGACAGCCCGAACAGCAGCTGGATCAGCTTGCCCGCGCCGACCATCTGCACGACGAGGTACAGCACGACGATGGTCAGCGAATTCGCGGACGTCAGCAGCCGGATCGGCCGCTGTGCGAAGCGGTACGCAACGACGTCGACGAACGTGAACTTGCCGAGATTGCGCAGCGGTTCGGCGATCAGGAACATCACGAACGGCCAGCCGACGAGAAAGCCGATCGAGTAGATGAGCCCGTCGAAGCCGAACATGAACACCATCCCCGACAGCCCGAGGAACGACGCGGCCGACATATAGTCGCCCGCGATCGCGAGCCCGTTCTGCAGCCCGGTGATGCCGCCGCCGGCCGTGTAGAAGTCGCGCGTCGAGCGCGTGCGGCGCGCGGCCCAGCGCGTGAGCGCGAGCGTCGCGAACACGAAAGCAAAGAACATCCCGATCGCGACCGGGTTCAGTTCGACCTTGTCGGGCATCGGGCCCGCGACCGATACCGCATGCGCGGCGGAGGACACGAGGGTCGCGGGAACGGCAAGCGCGCGGAGCGCGATCGAGATGCGTCGCATGTCGGCCTCCTTCACGAACGCTGCAGGAGCGCGTCGACGCGGCGGTCGAACGCACGGTTCGCGCGCAGCACGTAACACGCGGTCAGCCCGATCGCGACCAGGATGATCGCGACGCCCGCGGCGATCCCGACCGTCGTCGTCGCGCCGCGATACAGCGGCGCCGCGAGCACGTGCGGCGCGAGCGCGACGAGCAGGATGAAGCCGTAGTACGTGGCGATCATCAGTGCCGTCAGCGTGAAGCTGAAACGGCGCCGCGCCCGCACGAGCTGCTGATAGTCGCGGCGCGCCGTGACCGATTCGATGAAGGAAAGCTCCATGGTGTCTCCTGTCGACCAGAGTTAGCGCTTTAGCGCTTACTCTGGTCCCATGCTTCGCGGTCGACCTGAGTTGGCGCTTCAGCGCCTACTCAGGCCCCCGCAGGGCAAACCAACTCGTCATTGCGAGGGTGTTGTGTGGAATGATCGGCGCGCGTCGACTCCCCCGCCCGCGCCGTGGCGGCAAATCGAATTACACGACGCGATCCGCACGCAGCCGCGCGACCTCGTCGGCCGACATCCCGAGCCAGCCGCCGAGCACATCGTCCGTATCGGCGCCGAGCACCGGCGGCGCGCCGCGCACCGGCAGCCGCGCGCCGTCGAACCGGTACGGCGGCGCCAGCACGTCGACGCCGCCCGCGACCGGATGCGGCTGCCGCGTCACGAGCCCCGCGCTCGTCGCACGTTCCGACTTCAGCGCTTCGTGCAGCCCGAGCACTTCGCCGCACGGAATGCCCGCGTCGGCCAGCGCCGCGAGCAAAGTCGCGCGCGAACGGCGCGCGAGTTCGCGACGAATCTCGGGCAGCAGGTCGGCGCGGTTCTCCGAGCGGCCGAGGTTGGTCTTGTAGCGTTCGTCCGCGGCGAGGTCGGGCCGCTCGATCGCGTCGCAAAAGCGCGCGAACTGCGTGTTGTTGCCGACCGTGATCACGAGCGGGCCGTCGGCCGCGTCGAACACGCCGTACGGCACGATCGACGGATGCGCGTTGCCGTAGCGCGGCGGGTCCTCGCCCATCAGCAGCGCGTCGAGCCCGTAGTACGCGGTGATCATCAGCCCGCAGTCGAACAGCGCCATCTCGATGCGCCGCCCGCGCCCCGTCGCATGACGTTCGTACAGCGCCGCGAGGATCGCCTGCGCCGAATACATGCCGGTGAACAGGTCGACCGCCGCGACGCCGAACTTCAGCGGCGGCTGGCCGGCTTCGCCGTTCAGCGCCATCAGCCCGGCCTCGCCCTGCACGACGAGGTCGTAGCCGGGCCGCGCGGCCTCGGCGCCCGAGCGGTCGTAGCCGGAGATCGCGCAGTGCACGAGGCGCGGGTTCAGTTCGGCCAGCGCGTCGTAGCCGAGTCCGAGCTTCTCCGCGCCGCCGAACTTGAAGTTGTGAAGCACCACGTCGGCCTGCGCGGCCAGCTCGCGCGCGAGCCGCTGCCCCTCGTCGGTCTGCAGGTCGAGACAGATCGAGCGCTTGCTGCGGTTCACGCTGTTGAAGTAGGTCGTTTCGGTGTCGCCGATCCTCAAGCCCCAGTCGCGCGTGTCGTCGCCGCGCGCCGGATGCTCGACCTTGATCACTTCCGCGCCGAAATCGGCGAGCACCATCGCGCACCACGGCCCCGCGAGCACGCGCGAGAAGTCGAGCACTTTCACGCCGGCCAGCGGCAAAACGCGCGATTCGTTCGTCATCCTTGTCTCCTCCATTCGCGTCGTTCGTCTTTACTGTTTCGACAGCGCGATGTAGCGCGCGAGATGGTGATCCTCGTCGCCGAGCTGGTGATCGATCATCACGAGGCGCTTCGCGTAGTGCGACAGCGGCAGCTCCCACGTCATCCCGATCCCGCCGTGCAACTGGATGCTCTCCTCCGCGACGAGCGTGCCGATCCGCCCGATGCTGAATTTCGCCGCGGCCAGCGCGCGTTCGCGCACCACGCGCGGCGCATCGAGCTGCGCGGCCGCGTTGATCACGGCCGAGCGCGCCTGCTCGACTTCGAGCAGCAGGTCGGCCATCCGGTGCTGCAGCGCCTGGAAACTGCCGATCGGCAGCCCGAACTGCTTGCGCGTGCGCAGGTACTCGAGCGTGTGCTCCTTCGCGACGTCCATCGCACCGAGCGCTTCCGCCGACAGCGCGAGCAGCCCGTAGCCGAGCACGCGTTCGAGCAACTCGGCGCCCGCTTCGCCGTCGTGCGCGCCGAGCGCCGCATCGGCCGGCAGCACGACGCGCTCGAAGCGCACTTCGGCCGCACGGCCGCCGTCGATCTTCCGGTAGTCGCGCAGCGACACGCCCGGTGCGTCGGCCGGCACGACGAACAGGCCGATGCCGGCCGCGTCGTCGTCCTGCCCGGACACGCGCGCGCTGACGACGAAGAACGCCGCCTGCGCGGCCTGGTCGACGACGCCCTTCGCGCCCGTGAGCACCCAGCCGTCGCCCGAGCGTTCGGCGCGCGTGCGCACGGTCGTCAGTTCGTAGTGCGAGCCCGGCTCGTCGTGCGCGAACGCGGCGCTCGCGCTGCCGTCGATCAGCGCGGCAAGCCTGTCGCGATGCGCGTCGCCGCCGGCGAGCGACAGCGCGCGGCCCGCGAGCAGCGCGCCGAGGAACGGCTCGACGACGAGCCCGCGCCCGAGGCATTCGAACACCACGGCGATGTCGAAGCCCGCGCCGCCGAAACCGCCGTCGGCTTCCGCGAACAATGCGCCGACCGTGCCGAGTTCGGCAAAGCGCTGCCACATCGCGCGATCGAAGCCCTCGGCCGACTGCGCGATGCGGTCTCGCACCGGGAACGCATACTGTTCGGCGATGAAGCGGTTCAACGTGTCCGCCAGCATCCGGCGGTCTTCTGTGTGCTGGAAATCCATCGTCGCGCTCCTCGTTACAGCCCGAGCATCATCTTCGCGATGATGTTCTTCTGGATCTCGTTCGAGCCGCCGAAGATCGACAGCTTCCGGTTGTTGAAATACTGCTGCGCGGCGCTCGCCGCTTCGTCCGGGCCGACCGGCTCGCCGTCGTAGTCGGCATCGAGCGCCTCCTCGACGAACGGCTGCGCGTACGGCCCCATCGCACGCCGCATCAGCGCGGTGATCTCCTGGCGGATCTGCGTGCCGCGAATCTTCAGCATCGAGCTTTCCGCGCCCGGCACCCCGCCGCCCGCGACCGCCGCCAGCACGCGCAGGTTGGTCGTGCGCATGTTCTCGAGTTCGATCTCGACGCGCGCGATGCGCGCCGCGAAGAACGGGTCGTCGGCGAGCGGCCGGCCGTTCTTCGTGACCTTCGCGGCAACCGCGCGCAGCCGGTCGAGCGCGGCCGTCGAAAAACCGATTCCGGCGATGTTGGTGCGCTCGTACGTGAGCAGGTATTTCGCGTAGGTCCAGCCGCGGTTCTCTTCGCCGACGAGGTTCTCCGCCGGCACGCGCACGTCGGTGAAGAACACCTCGTTTACTTCGTGCTCGCCGTCGAGCGTGATGATCGGGCGGACCTCGACGCCCGGCGTGTTCATGTCGATCAGCAGGAAGCTGATGCCTTCCTGCTTGCGCACGTCGGTCGCGGTGCGCACGAGGCAGAAGATCATGTTCGCGTAGTGGCCGAGCGTGGTCCACGTCTTCTGGCCGTTCACGATGTAGTGCTCGCCCTGCGCGTCGAGCCCGCGCACCGCGCTCGTCTTCACCGACGCGAGATCGGAGCCGGCGCCCGGCTCCGAATAACCCTGGCACCACCAGTCGGTGCCGTCGAGAATGCGCGGCAGCCAGCGGCGCTTCTGCGCTTCGTCGCCGTACTTGATCAGCACGGGGCCGAGCATGTTCACGCCGAACGGCACGATGCGCGGCGCACCCGCGAGCGCGCATTCGTTGTCGAACAGGAACTTCTGCGCGACGCTCCAGCCGGGGCCGCCGTACTCGCGCGGCCAGTGGCTCGCGAGCCAGCCGCGCGCGTTGAGTATCGCGTGCCATTCGCGCATGTCGTCGCGCGTGAGATGCAGGCCGCCCTTCACCTTGCGCGCGATGCGCTCGGGCAGTTCGGCTTGCAGGAAGCGCTGCACTTCCGTGCGGAAGGCTTCCTCTTCGAGAGTGAAATTGAGGTCCATCGTCAGTCCGTGGCGAATGCGGTTGGCGTTCAGTCGAGGCGGTTCAGGCTCGCGAAATCCGCGCCGCGCGCGACGAGATCGACGAGCAGCGGCGACGGCTTCCAGAACAGCGGATCTTCCTTCGCGAACGCGCGGATATCGGCGAGCACGTTCGCGAGGCCGACCGTGTCCGCGTAATGCATCGGGCCGCCGCGATAACGCGGGAAGCCGTAGCCGTACAGGAACACCGCGTCGACGTCGAGCGGGCGCAGCGCGATCTTCTCGTGCACGACGTTCGCGCCTTCGTTGATCATCGCCGCGAGGTAGCGGCGCATGATCTCGTCGTGGGTAAACGTGCGCGGCGCGATGCCCTTCTTCGCGCGCTCTTGCGCGACGATCGCCTCGACTTCCGGGTCCGGCGTGCCGACGCGCGCGCCGTCCGGATACAGGTAGTAGCCGCGCGCCGTCTTCTGCCCGAACCAGCCGCGCTCGCACAGCCGGTCGGAAATCTCCACGTAGCGCGCGCGCGGGTCGCGCGTCGCCGCGCGGCGCTTGCGGGTCGCCCAGCCGATGTCGCCGCCGGCGAGGTCGACGACCTGGAACGGCCCCATCGGGAAGCCGAATTCGCGCACCGCGCGGTCGATCTGGTACGGTGACGCGCCGTCTTCCATCAGGTAGTCGGCCGCCGTGCGATAGACGGCGAGGATCCGGTTGCCGATGAAGCCGTCGCACACGCCGGCGCGCACCGGCGTCTTCTTCAACTGCTTCGCGAGCGCGAACGCGGTCGCGACCACTTCAGCGCTCACGCGCGCCGGCACGACGATCTCGAGCAGCTTCATCACGTTGGCCGGCGAGAAGAAATGCAGGCCGATCACGTCGGCCGGCCGGTCGATGCTCGCGGCGATCTCGTCGATGTCGAGATACGACGTGTTGGTCGCGAGCACCGCACCCGGCTTGCACGCGCGCGCGAGTTCGGCGAACACGGCCTTTTTCACGGCCATGTCCTCGAACACGGCCTCGATCACGACGTCGGCCTGGGCGAGCGCGTCGTACGACGTGCTGCCCTTGAAACGCGCGAGCCGCGCGGCGTGCGCGGCCGGCGTCATCCGCCCTTTCGCGACGAGGCCGTCGTACACCTTCTCGACGTGCGCGCGGCCGCGCGCGAGCGACGCTTCGTCGCGTTCGATCATCGTCACCGGCAGCCCGGCATCGAGCGCCGCGACCGCGATGCCCGCGCCCATCGTGCCGCCGCCGACCACGCCGATTCGCTCGACCGGCCGCGCGCTCGCGCGACGTGCCTCGGGCACCTTCGCCGCTTCACGCTCCGCGAAGAAGGCGTGCACGAGGCCCGCGCGCTGCGGGCTGTCGATGCACTGCAGGAACAGGCTGCGTTCGAGCTTCATCCCCGCGTCGAACGACTGCGTGAGCGCGGCCTCGACCGCGTCGACGATCTTCGCGGGCGAGAAAAGGCCACGCGACTTCTTCGGCAGATCGGCCCGTGCCGCGTCGATCGCGGCCTGCGCGGCCGCGCGGTCGGCCAGCCCCTGCGCGTCGCGCGTGCGGCGCACCGGTGCGCCGAGCGACACGAGTTCCTGCGCGTAGGCGAGGCCTTCGGCGAGCGTGTCGTCGCTGTGTGCGACGCGGTCGACGAGGCCGAGCGCGAGCGCTTCGTCCGCGCTCGCGTGGCGGCCCGTCAGCATCAGGTCGAGCGCGGCCTTCGCGCCGATCAGGCGCGGTGCGCGCTGCGTGCCGCCCGCGCCGGGCAGCAGGCCGAGCGTGACTTCGGGCAGCCCGAGCTTCGCGCCGGGCACCGCGAGCCGGTAATGCGCGGCGAGCGCGACTTCGAGGCCGCCGCCGAGCGTCGCGCCGTGCAGCGCGACCACGACCGGCTTCGCGCTGGACTCGATCCGCTCGCACACGTCGGGCAGCGACGGCGGCACGGGCGGCTTGCCGAATTCGCGGATATCGGCGCCCGCGATGAAGTTGCGGCCGGCGCCGACGATCAGCACCGCGCGGATCGCGTCGTCGGCCTGCGCGGCGTCGAGCGCGTCGGCGAGGCCGCGCCGCACGTCGGCGGACAGCGCGTTGACGGGCGCATGGTCGATCGTGACGACGAGCACCTTGTCGCGCCGCTCGCGCGTGACGGTGCCGGCCGGGCCGGTGGGGGAAGCGGGTGAGTTCATCGTGTCTCCTTGACGCGGCGGCAGGCGCGTCGACGCCGGTTCGTGGCTCGCGGCCACGCGAGCGGCGCCGGGGCGCCTGCCCCGGTCCCGCACGAAGCGGGACAAGATCCGGCCGTACGCCGGGCATGACCCGATTCTCGATTGATCGAGATTCATTGACAATTCCCTCCCGCTTTTACAAGCTGTCAAGTCTGCCTTGACACTGAATGCTTTCCGACCGTTAAACGGGACGGATCAGGAGACGCGACGCATGGACCTGAACGCGCTGACGCTGCTCGTCGAGATCCTCGACGCCGGCAATCTCAGCAAGGCCGCGCAGCGGCTCAAGATGAGCCGCGCGAACGTCAGCTACCGGCTGAACCAGCTCGAGCGCTCGATCGGCCAGCAGCTCGTGCGGCGCACGACGCGGCGCATCGAGCCGACCGAAATCGGGCTGAAGCTGTACGAGCACGGGCGGCGCATCCGCAACGAACTGCTCGCCGCGCAGGAATCGGTGACGACGCTCGGCCAGGACCTCCAGGGCCGCGTGCGGCTGTCGGTGCCGAGCGGCTACGGGCAGATGGTGATGTCCGACTGGCTGCTCGCGTTCAAGCGGCTGCATCCGGGCATCGTGCTCGACGTCGTGTTCGAGAACCGCGTGGAAGACCTGATGCGCGACGAAATCGACATCGCGGTGCGCGTGATGCCCGAGCCGCCGCAGAACCTCGTCGCGCGCGACATGGGCGCGGTGCGCTACGTCGCGTGCGCATCGGCCGCGTTCGCGGCCGAGCACGGGATGCCGGCGAGCCTCGGCGCGTTGTCGGCCTCCCCCGTCGTCACCGCGACGGTGATGGGCCGGCAGCTCAGGATCGCCGCGTATCTCGGCGACGAGCGCCACGAGGTGCTGCTTGAGCCCACGCTGATTTCGGAGAACTTCCTGTTCCTGCGGCAGGCGATCCTCGGCGGGATCGGCGTCGGCATCGTGCCCGACTACGTGGTGCAGGACGACATCCAGCGCGGCACGGTCGTCACGTCGCTCGACGCGTACCGGCTCAGCATCTTCGGCACGCACATGTACATGCTCTACATGCCGAACCGGCACCACACGCGCGCGACGTCGACGTTCATAGAGTTCATCCTCGAACAGGCCGGAAAGACCGGCCGGGGCGGGCCCGGCGCGATGCGTCAGGGTTTCCTGTCGGGTGACAACCCGCCGGCCGCGCGGCGACAATAGCGCGCCGGGGCGGGCAGCCGCGTTGCGCCGGCATCGTCGCCTCCTTCGAATTCACTGCTGCCGAGGGTTCAATGTCCGACCGGATTCGTCCGCATTCGCGCTCCTGGACGCTGCTCGCCGCCGTCGCGCTCGTCGCGTTCAACGCCGGCTGCACGTCCCCGTCCACGCCGCCGTCGGGCGCGGTGGTGCCCGTCGCCGCCGCATCGGGCGCCGCCGTGCCGCTGCCCGGCGTCCATGCGCCCGAGCTGTCGTCCGGCTGGACCGACAAGCCGGGCTGGACCTCGCAGCACTTCATGATCGCGGCCGCGAATCCGCTCGCGACGCAGGCCGGCTACGACATGCTGAAGGCGGGCGGCACCGCGATCGACGCGGCGATCGCCACGCAGATGGTGCTCGCGCTCGTCGAGCCGCAATCGTCGGGAATCGGCGGCGGCGCATTCATGCTGTACTTCGACGGCAAGGCGACGCAGGCGTACGACGGCCGCGAAACCGCGCCGGCCGCCGCGACCGACCGCCTGTTCTACGGGCCGACCGGCCAGCCGATGAGCTTCTACGAAGGTGTCGTCGGCGGGCGCTCGGTCGGCACGCCGGGCGTGCTGCGCATGCTCGACGCCGCGCACCGCGCACACGGCAAGCTGCCGTGGCGCCGGCTGTTCCAGCCGGCGATCCGGCTCGCCGAGCGCGGCTTCACGATCAGCCCGCGGCTCGCGACGCTGATCGCCAACGACAAGTACCTGAAGAACGACCCGGCCGCGCGCGCGTACTTCTACAACCCGGACGGCACGCCGAAGGCGGCCGGCACGGTGCTGAAGAACCCCGCGCTCGCGACCGTGCTGCGGCAAGTCGCCGACCGCGGCGCGAACGCGTTCTACAGCGGCGCGATCGCGCGCGACATCGTCACGAAGGTGCGCAGGCACCCGACCAACCCGGGCCTGCTGTCGCTCCAGGATCTCGCGCGCTACAAGGCGAAGGTGCGCGCGCCGCTGTGCGCGGATTACCGGCGCTCGGTGGTGTGCGGGATGCCGCCGCCGTCGTCGGGCGGCCTCGCGATCGCGCAGATGCTCGGCATCCTCGAAGCGATGCCCGACTGGCAGCAGATCGGCGCGCAGAAGCCGGTGCGCAACGACGTTGGCTACGAGCCGACGCCGTTCGCCGCGCACCTGTTCAGCGAAGCCGGGCGGCTCGCGTATGCGGACCGCGCGCGCTATGTCGCCGATCCCGATTTCGTGCCGCTGCCGGGCGGCAGCTGGGCGAGCCTCACCGACAAGACCTATCTCGCGCAGCGCGCGCACCTGATCGGCGACAGCAGCATGGGCGTCGCGCAGGCCGGCACGCCGCAGGGCGCGACGCTCGCGATGGCCGACGACCGCAGCCCCGAGTTGCCGTCGACGTCCGACATCGCGATCGTCGACCGCTACGGCCAGGCGCTGTCGATGACGACGAGCATCGAGGATGCGTTCGGATCGCGGCTGATGGTGCGCGGCTTCATGCTGAACAACCAGCTCACCGATTTCTCGTTCGTGTCGAACGACAACGGCCGGCCGGTCGCGAACCGCGTGCAGCCCGGCAAGCGGCCGCGCTCGGCGATGTCGCCGGAGCTCGTGTTCGACAAGAAGACGAAGCAGGTGACGATGATCGTCGGCTCGGCCGGCGGCCCCGCGATCATCAATCACGTCGCGAAGACGCTGGTCGGCGTGCTCGACTGGGGGATGACGATGCAGCAGGCGATCGCGCTGCCGAACTTCGGGTCGATGAACGGGCCGACGCAACTCGAACGCGGCCGCGTGTCCGATGCGCTCGCCGACGGGCTGAAGGGCCGCGGGCACGACGTGCGGGTGGTCGAGATGAACTCGGGGCTGCAGGGAATCCAGCGGCTGAACGTGCAGGGGCAGACGGTGTGGTTCGGCGGGGCGGATCCGCGGCGGGAAGGGATCGCGATGGGAGAGTGAGGGTGGCGGGCCGTGGCGGCACGCGGACGTCGCCCGCGCGCCTGCGTGGCGTCAGCCCCTTCCCTTCCACGGCACGATCCGCCGCTCGACCCACCGCATCGCGAGGTCGAACAGCCAAGCGATCGCGCCGATGATCAGGATGCCCATCACGACGATATCGGTGCGCAGGAAGCTCGATGCGTTGAGCACCATCTGCCCGAGCCCGGCTGTCGCGGCGACCATCTCGGCCGCGACGAGCGTCGTCCAGCCGAAGCCGATCGCGATCCGCAGCCCGGTGAGGATCTCCGGCAGCGCGGCCGGCAGCACCACGTGGCGCACGATCTGCGCGAAGCTGCCGCCGAGCGAATACGCGGCGTTGATCTGCTCGACCGTCGCCGCGCGCACGCCGGCGCGGGCCGCCATCGCGATCGGCGCGAAGCACGCGAGGAAGATCACGACGAGCTTCGCCGTTTCGTCGATGCCGAACCAGATCACGACGAGCGGCAGGTACGCGAGCGGCGGCAGCGGCCGGTAGAACTCCAGCAGCGGATCGAGCACGCCGCGCGCGATGCGGCTCACGCCCATCAGGATGCCGGCCGGCACGCCGATCGCGGTCGCGAGCAGGAACGCGCCGAACACGCGCGCGGCGCTCCACAACAAATGCTCGGACAACGGCAGGCCGCCCTGGATGCGGCCGTGCCATGCGTCGACGAATGCCGTCCACACGGCTTCCGGCGCGGGCAGGAACAGCGGCGGCAGCCACTGGCGATGGGTCGCGACCCACCACAGCAGTGCCAGTGCCGCGACCGTCGCCGCGCTCAGCCCGGCCGTCTTCCCCTGCCCCGGCAGCCGGTAGCGCTGCGATGCGCGAGCCGGACGCGCCGCGTGACGCCGTTGCGTCGCGCGTTGATCCTGCCCGGGCTTCGCGGCCGTGCGATCGGCCGCCCAAGAATCCTGCGTGCTCATGCTGTCCTGCCTGTGCAAGGTGCTGATCCGACCGCGTCCGACCGACGCGCCCTGTCGCGCGAGTTCGTGCATCACGCCGCCGCCTCGGCGGCCTCGTCGCGATGCAGGTACGCGATCAGCCGTTCGCGCCATGCGATGAAATCCGGTGAAGACTTCACCGCGCGCGCATCGCGCGATTCGACGTAGCGGCGCGCGAACGGCAGTTCGAAGGTTTCCGCGATCCGGCCGGGGCCGGGCGTCATGACGACGAGGCGCGTCGCGAGAAACAGCGCCTCCTCGACATCGTGCGTAATGAAGAACACCGTCTTGCCGGTGCGTGCCCATACGTCGAGCACGAGCGCCTGCATCGTGCCGCGCGTCATCGCGTCGAGCGCGCCCATCGGCTCGTCCATCAGCAGCACGCGCGGGTCGCTCGCGAGCGCGCGCGCGATGCCGACGCGCTGCTGCATCCCGCCCGACAGCTCGTACACGCGCGCATGCGCATGCCTGTCGAGCCCGACGAGCGCGAGCATCTCCCGCGCCCGCGCTTCGCGTTCGGCCTTCGACACGCGTGCGAAGCGCAGCCCGAGCGCGACGTTGTCGAGCACGTCGAGCCACGGCAGCAGCGCGTATTTCTGGAACACGACACCGCGATCGGCGCCGGGGCCCGTGACCGGGACGCCGTCGACGCGCACGTCGCCCGTCGTCGGCGCGACGAAGCCGGCCATGCAGTTCAGCAGCGTCGTCTTGCCGCAACCGGACGCGCCGAGCGCGACGACGAATTCACCGGCCTCGATGCGCAGGTCGACGCGCGCGAGCGCCTGCGTCGTCGGCCGGCCGCGTTCGCCCGGATAGTCGACCGATACCTGACGGACTTCCAGCGTGCTCATGTTCAGGACTCCGCGACGGGTGGGCTGAGTGGCCGCGCTCAGCGCGCCGCCTTCTGCACGAACTGCGGATCGACGCCGGCCGAGTAGTCGGCGAGCACCGTCTGGATCGTGCCCTGCGATTTGAGGAACGTGGCCGTGGCCGCGAGCGATTTCGCGGCGCCCGATTGCGCGCCGCCGCCGAGCCACGTCGGCGACGCCTGCTCGGCCGGCGTCGGGAACGCGTAGAGCGCGAGGCTGGCCGGTACGTCCTGCGCGTTCGCGCCCGACACCTTCGCGACCGCCGCGACCTGCGGCGAGCCGACCTTCCATGCGGCAGCGTGCGCGCGATAGTCGGCATCGGCGGCCGCGAGCACCTTCACGAAGCGCGTGACGAACTCGGGGTTCTCGCGCGCGAACTTGCGGCTCACGACGAAGCCGTCGAAGGTCGCCTTGCCGCTTTCCTTCGCAACCTGGCCCGACGTCGTGAGCACGGTGCCCGACTGCTTGACCTTCGCGAGCACCGGATCCCAGATGTAGGTCGCGTCGATGTCGCCGCGCGCCCACGCAGCCGCGACTTCGGGCGGACGCAGGTTGACGATCTTCACGTCGTTCGGATTGACGCCCGCGGCCTGCAGCGCGACGAGCGTATGGAAATGCGACGTCGACACGAACGGCACGCCGATCTTCTTGCCCTTCAGCGCGGCGATGTTGGTGACGCCCGAACCGTTGCGCGCGACGAGCGCCTCGGCGTCGTTGATGTTGTCGAGCACCCAGAACAGCGAGATGTCGAGCCCCTGCGACAGCCCGGCCGCGATCGGGCTCGAGCCGGCTTCGCCGAGCTGCACGGAGCCCGATGCGAGCGCACGGATCACGTCGGCGCCGCTGTCGAGCTTGCGGAATGTGACCTTGTAGCCGGTCGCCTTTTCGACTTCACCGCTCGCCTGCGCATAGCGCCACGGCACGACCATGTCCTGGTACGCGATCACGACTTCGCGCGATTCGGCGTGCGCCGCGCCCAGCGCGACAAAGGCGGTCAGCGCGACGACGGCGCGGCGGATGAAGCTGAAACGGGACATGCGGCTCTCCTTCGAATGCGGGCATTGCTGCGGGAGAGCCGACTATAGGAGCTTTGCGCGCGGCGGGAGCGAACTTATCCTGCGAAGCTATCGATGCTGTTTCAGCTTTGCTTTCCATGCTCGAGTGAATGGAGGTGACGATCGAGCAGCAATTGGCGCATGAAAACATGCCCTCACCGTTCTCCCTTGACCACCCGCTGGAATCCTGCACGCTCCTTCAAGCGTGCAACATTTCATACAAGTCCCATATCAATTCGCCAAAGAGAACGTTAGTTTTCCATATCGAACCGGGAGGATCGCCTCCTCAATTACCATCCAATAGAGCTCCATGAATACCAAGTACGGCTTACTGGAAATGAGGGATGTCTGGATCGATGCCTACGTGAACGGCGACATTGATCAACTAAATTTTGTAGAGAGCCCTCATTTCTTCGTCAAGCGAGGAAACCGGATACTAACCAGGCTCCAACAAATATCGTCTATACAACGGCACCTGTCCGAAAAAACTTGGCGCGGTTTTGCGTTGCATGTTCGTGATGAGATCACGGAATTCGAAGAAGGCCGGCTTTGGGCATCGATTTCAGGAACTGGCTCGATGCAACGTGGCGGAAGGATACTTAGCCGGTTTGATTTCCTGGAGCTATGGATAATCAGCGACGATCGGTGGCAGATTGCCGCGCTTTGTTATGAAGAGAAGAAATGCCAAGGCTGGGTGACGACGGATCAATTAGAGCCCGGATAAACATAGGCGGACGCATGTTTCGATCGCTTGATTCGAAAACCGCGGCTTCGCCATATCTCCGGACAAAAAGCAAAAAAGCCCGCATCGCTGCGGGCTTTTTTCGACTGCATGAGACTGCCGCGCGAACGCGACGCTCAGACCACCCCCGCCCCATGCGCCTGCAGGTCGGCGTGATAGCTCGACCGCACCATCGCGCCGACGGCCGCGTGCGTGAAGCCCATCTTGTACGCCTCTTCCTCGTACATCTTGAACGTATCGGGATGCACATACGCGCGCACCGGCAGGTGGTGCTCCGACGGCTGCAGGTACTGGCCGATCGTCAGCATGTCGACGTCGTGCGCGCGCAGGTCGCGCATCACCTGCAGGATTTCCTCTTCGGTCTCGCCGAGGCCGACCATCAGGCCCGACTTCGTCGCGACGTCCGGATGCAGCGCCTTGAAGTCCTTCAGGAGCTTCAGCGAGTGCGCGTAGTCCGAACCCGGGCGCGCTTCCTTGTACAGGCGCGGCACCGTTTCGAGGTTGTGGTTCATCACGTCCGGCGGCGCGGCGTTCAGGATCGAGATCGCGCGGTCGAGACGGCCGCGGAAGTCCGGCGTCAGGATCTCGATGCGCGTGTCCGGCGACTGCGCGCGCGTTTCGCGGATGCACTCGACGAAGTGGGCGGCGCCGCCGTCGCGCAGGTCGTCGCGGTCGACGCTCGTGATCACCACGTACTTGAGCTTCAGCGCGGCGATCGTGCGCGCGAGGTTCTTCGGTTCATCCGCGTCGAGCGGATCGGGACGGCCGTGGCCGACGTCGCAGAACGGGCAGCGGCGCGTGCACTTGTCGCCCATGATCATGAACGTCGCGGTGCCCTTGCCGAAGCATTCGCCGATGTTCGGGCAGCTCGCTTCCTCGCACACCGTATGCAGGTTGTGCTCGCGCAGGATCGTCTTGATCTCGTTGAAGCGCGAGCTGCCGGTAGCCGCCTTCACGCGGATCCACTCGGGCTTCTTCAGCTTTTCGATCGGAATGACCTTGATCGGGATGCGCGCCGTCTTCGCCTGCGCCTTCTGCTTGGCGGTCGGATCGTAGGCAGGGGTCGCGGCCGGATCGGCCGGTGCGGGGGAAGCGGTAACGTCAGTCATTCGAATGTTGTTCCAGTGCCTGCGGCTTGTCGGCGGCCGCGGATGCGCCGTCGAGGTTGGCGATCAGACGGCGCACCAGCGTATGGGCGACGTCGTTCCAGTCGGCGGCAACCTCGAGGCTCGCCATGTCGACAGTTTCCAGTCCGGCATAGCCGCACGGGTTGATCGCAAGAAACGGGCGCAGATCCATCTTCACGTTCAGGCTCAGCCCGTGATAGCTGCAGCCGTTGCGGATCTTCAGGCCGAGGGCCGCGATTTTCGCGCCCTCGTGCACGCCGGACGCCACGTAGATCCCGGGCGCGCCCGCCTTGCGGACCGAAGCGAGATTATACGCCGCGAGGGTTTCGATCACGGCCTCCTCGATCTTCGTCACGAGCGTGCGCACCATCAGCTTGCGCCGGCGCAGGTCCAGCAGCAGGTAGGCGACGATCTGGCCGGGGCCGTGGTAGGTGATCTGCCCGCCGCGGTCGACCTTCACGAGCGGCACGCCGCTGTCGGCCACCAGCAGGTGGGCCGGGTCGCCGGCCTGGCCGAGCGTGTAGACGGGCGGATGCTCGACCAGCCAGATCTCGTCGCCGGTATCGGCCGTGCGCGTGTCGGTGAACGCGCGCATCGCGTCGAAGCTCGTCTCGTAAGTCTCGACGCCCCGCCACCGCACGGTGACCGGCGGGGCCGGCTGATCCGGGGACCCGGCGGGCGATGCGGAAACGGCAACAGGCGTGGACACGATGGAAACCGGCGAAACGGACATGGGCGGTAGTTTACCGAAAACCCGTCGGTCTCGCCGGCCTCGGAGGAGGGACGGATCGCCGGTATCCGTCGGAGGAAATGATGGTCAGACGGTGCGCCATCCGTCGTGGAGCAGCGCGCTCACGCGTTCGCGCAGCCGTGCCAGCCCGCCGAGCGCGACTTCCCGGGGCGGCCGCGACACCGAGAACGCCACGCGCGCGCCCTCCCGGCCTTCCGCGCTGAGCCACAGCCGCTCGCCGCGGCGCAGCTTCAGCGTCTCGCCGTCGACCAGGAAGTAATCGTCGACGTCGTTGCTGCGTGTCGCCCACACCGGCCCGCACTGCACCACCAGCCGCGTGCTGCGTTGTACCTTCAACGGCACGGTTTCGCCCACCGGGATTTCGAACGTGATGCTTGAAGAAATTTCTTGCATGATCGACTCCGCCAATAAGTGCTTCGATGGCTACAATCGTAGTCACTTCAAGGCGTCCGACAAAACGACCAATTTTCACGTCGATGTGAGGAAAATTAGCAAATGGACCTCCGCCAGCTGCCTGCGCTGAACGCGATTCGCGCGTTCGAAGCCGCCGCCCGTCACGAGAATTTCTCGCGCGCCGCCGACGAGCTGTACGTCACGCACGGCGCGGTCAGCCACCAGGTGCGCGCGCTCGAGGAAGAGCTCGGCGTGCAGCTGTTCACGCGCAACGGCAAGCGGCTGTGCCTGACCGACGCCGGCATGCGCTACGCGCAGCAGATCCGCACCGCGCTGATGGTCATCGCCGACGCGACGCGCGACGTGCGCGCGAGCGACCGCGACCGGCGGCTCGTGGTGTCGATGCTGTCGTCGTTCGCCGCGCGCTTCATCACGCCACGCATCGGCTCGTTCATCGAACGGCATCCGGAAATCGACGTCGAGCTCCAGTCGACCAACTCGCTCACCGATTTCGCGCGCGACGACGTCGATCTCGCGATCCGCTTCGGCCACGGCAGTTATCCGGGGCTGCATGTCGAGCCGCTGTTCGACGAAGTGTTCTTTCCGGCATGCGCGCCGACGCTGAACGGCGGCAAGCTGCCGCAAACGCCCGCCGATCTCGCGCACTACAACCTGCTGCGCTCGGACGACGAGCTGTGGCGGCCGTGGTTCGACGCGGCCGGACTCAAGACGCTGACCGAGCCGAAACGGGGGATTCTGTACCAGGATTCGTCGAACCTGCTGCTGGCCGCGATCGACGGCCAGGGCATCGCGCTCGTGCGCCGCTCGCTCGCGGTGCACGACCTGCTCGACGGGCGCATCGTGCGCCTGTTCGACATCGACGGGCCGAGCCCGTGGCACTATTTTTTCGTGTGTCCGCCGCCGCTGCTGAACGCGCCGCGCGTGCAGGCGTTCAGGACCTGGCTGCTTGAGGAAGTCGCCGAATACAAGCGGCTGTGCGACGAGCTGGACGCGCGGCGCGCGGCGGGGAAGACCCCCGCCGAGTGCGCGCAGGAAGGAGGATGGAAGGCGCTTAAAGTACGACCTTGACCATCGGATGGCCGGTCAGTGCGCGGTAGATGTTGTCGAGCTGTTCCTGGCTGGTCGCCCGCACGGTGATCGTGAGGCCCGTGTAATTGCCGCCGCTCGACGCGCGCTCCTCGATCTTCTCGACGTCGATCTCGTTGTCGTGAACGGCCACGACCTTGAAGATCGTGTCCTTGAACTCGGGGTGCGCCTTGCCCATGATCTTGATCGGGAAATCGCACGGAAACTCCAGCAGCGACTCCTTCCGGGTATCGATCGCGCCGGTCACCTCGATGGTTTTGGTCGGTTCGCTCATCATTTTCTCCGGGTTAGGTCAAACTGTTCAAACTCGCGTGCCTTCGCACGCTGGTACGCGTCATACAACGCCGCGAATACGGGGCCCGGCTTGCCGCCATGGACGGGCAGATCGTCGAGCGACGTGACGGGCAGCACTTCCTTCGTGGCCGACGTGATCATGATCTCGTCGGCCGCGCGCAATTCGACTTCGCTGATCTCGCGCGCGACGAACGGGATCTTGCATTCGTCGGCCAGCTCCTCGATCAGCGCGTAGCGGATCCCTTCGAGGATCTTGTTGCTGCGCGGCGGCGCGAGCAGCTCGCCGTTCTTCACGATCCACACGTTCGACGACGAACCTTCCGTCAGGTTGCCGTCGCGCAGTTGCAGCGTCTCGAACGCATCGCGTTCGGCCGCATGCTGCGCCATCAGCACGTTGCCGAGCAGCGAGATCGACTTGATGTCGCAATGCAGCCAGCGGCGATCCTCGGCCGTCACGCAGCGCACGCCCTGCGCGCGTTCGTCGGCGGACGGCAGGCGCAGCGGGCTCGTCATCACGAACACCGTCGGCACCGCGTTCGCCGGGAACGCGTGGCCGCGCTTCGCGACGCCGCGCGTCACCTGCAGGTAAACGAGCGCGTTGCCGTCGCCGAGCCCTTCGGCATTCGCCGCGACGACGCGCTCGATCAGCGCGCGCCAGCCCGCGTCGTCGTGCGGGCTGGCGATGCCGATCTTCTTCAGGCTGCGCTCGAGCCGCGCCAGATGCTGCTCGATCCGGAACGGCACGTGCGCGCCGTCGTGCGCATAAACGGGGACAACCTCATACACGCCATCGCCGAAGATGAACCCGCGGTCGAGCACCGGTACACGGGCTTCCGACAGCGGCACCATTTCCTCCTGCGACGACACGCTGAGGTAGACGATCGGTTCGAATTCGGCTTGGCTCATGGCTATGACAGATGGGGATGAAGTCGTGAAAACAAAGGCCCGTCGTGCTTACTTCTTCTTGCTGAACATCAGCAGGATCGAGTCCCAGATACGCCCGAAGATACCCGCTTCCGGCACGGCCTGCAGTGCGACGACCGGGAATTCGGACAGCGTCTTGCCGTCGGCGACGATCTTCACGGTGCCGACCTGCTGGCCTGCCGCGAGCGGCGCGATCAGCGGCGCGTTGACGTCGACTTCCGTCTTGACCTTGTCGCCGAGGCCGCGCGGCACGGTCGCCCACTGGTCGCCCTTCACGCCCACCTGCACGGTGTTTTCCTTGCCCTTGTAGATGCGCGGCGTCGACATCGCCTGGCCGCCCTTGAACAGGCGCACCGAATCGAACGCGCTGTAGCCGTAGTTCAGCATCTTCATGCTGTCCTGCGTGCGCTCGCTTTCCTTCTGCTCGCCCATCATCACCGACACCAGGCGGCGCTGGCCGTCCACACCCGGGATCGCGCGCTTCGCCGACGCGATCAGGCAGTAGCCGGCCGCCTGCGTATGGCCCGTCTTCAGGCCGTCGACCGTCGGATCCAGCCACAGCAGGCGGTTGCGGTTGCCCTGGCGGATGTTGTTGTACTTGAATTCCTTCTCCGAGAAGATGCTGTAGTACTGCGGAAAATCGCGGATCAGGTGGGCGGACAGCTTCGCGAGGTCGCCGGCCGTCGTGTAGTGGTTCGGGTCGGGCATGCCGTTCACGTCGGCGAAGTGCGTGCCCTTCATGCCGAGGCGCGCCGCCTCGTCGTTCATCATCGTAACGAACTGCCCTTCGCTGCCGCCGACCAGTTCGGCCAGCGCGATCGCGGCGTCGTTGCCCGACTGGATGATCATCCCGTACACGAGGTCGTGCACCGACACCGGCTTGTTCGCCTCGATGAACATGCGCGACTCGTCGCGGCCGACGCGGCGCACGGCTTCGCTCGGCGTGACGATCTGCTCCATCGAGATCTTCTTCTTGTCGAGCGCCTCGAACACGAGGTACGCCGTCATCAGCTTCGTCAGCGATGCGGGCTCGACGCGTTCATCGGCATTGCCCGATGCGAGCACCGTGTTGCTGGTCGCATCGACGAGCACCCACGAGCGCGCATTCACGCCCGGCGGCGGCACCGCGCCCGGCATGTAGGTCGCGGGCGCGCCGGTGAACTGCTCGGCGGCCGGCGCCGCATGCGCGGCCTTGGCCTTGGCGGCCGGCTTGGCCTCGGCAACGACGATCGTCGACGCGAGCGCGACAGGCAGCATCACGCCGAGCGCGACGTTGCGCGCGGCGGTGCCGAAGGCGATGGAGGAAGCGAGGGACTTGAGGCCTTGGGAAGACAGACGCATGATCGATTCAGGCTGATGGCAGAAAGTGCGGTGCGAAACGCGCAGGGTTGAACGGCAAGGCGGCGGGCGTTTCGGGCACTCGCCCGAAATCGTCGGGCGACGCGAAACGCGCCGGTTGGACTCGTGCGGACGCGTTCGGTTCGCGGCCGTCGCGAGCGGGCGGACAGGCGGCGAAACGAGCGCCGCATGGGCCCAGCCGGGCCGCGGGCGACGCGGAATCCGGCCATTATACGTGGCCGCGCAGCGCGTTTTCGCGAACCTGGCGCAGGATCGCCGTCCATCTTCATCGGGCGCGGGGTGCCGGCAAGCTGCGCGTCATCGCACGCGAAGGTGTGCGAAAGGTGTGCGCAGGCGAAGGAGAAGTCGGGTCGCGCCGCACGCCGCGGCGCGATGTCGCGAGAAGGGAAACGCGCATCCGGCGCCGGCCGGAGCGCGTGCATGCAACACCGTGCGGGCCGCCGGCGTCACGCCGGCCGCCCGCGCGCCGGCTAGCGCCAGGCGTCGACGATGATGCGTTTCAGCACGTGCAGCTTGCGATGCAGGAAATGCTCGGCGCCGGGGATCACGACGACCGGCAGTTCCTGCGGCCGCGCCCAGTCGTACACCGACGCGATCGGCACCGTGTCGTCGGTTTCGCCGTGGATCACGAGCGTGTTCTCGGGCACGTCGGCCACCTGCCAGCGGCTCGCTGCCGTGCCGACGAACACCATCCGTTCGATCGTCTCGCCCGCGTCGCGCAGCCGCTTCGCGACGTGCGACAGCACGAAGGTGCCGAACGAGAAGCCCGCGAGCACGAGCGGCAGGTCCGCGTACGCGGGCTGCGCGCGCATGTGCGCGAGCACCGCGAGCAGGTCGTCGGCCTCGCCGGTGCCGTTGTCGTGCACGCCCTCGGTCGCGCCGACGCCGCGGAAGTTCGACCGAAACACCACGTAGTTCAACTGCACGAGCGTGCGCGCGAGCGTTTGTGCGACCTTGTTGTCCATCGTGCCGCCGAACAGCGGATGCGGATGCGCGACGAGCGCGATGCCGCGCGGCGCGGCGCCGCCTTCGCGCACGGCATCGGGGAGGTCGACCGCGATTTCGATCTGCCCGACCGGGCCCGCGATCAGCGATTTCTGCGTATGAACGTTCATTCGGCCGGCCCGCTCAGATCTTCAGGCGGTCGACGACCTTGCCGTCGCGCAGGTGCGATTCGACGATCTCGTCGATGTCGGCCTGGTCGACGTACGTGTACCACGTGCCTTCCGGATACACGACCATCACCGGCCCTTCCTCGCAGCGGTCGAGGCAGCCGGCCTTGTTGATGCGAACCTTGCCGGGCCCCGCGAGGCCGAGCTCCTTCACGCGCTTTTTCGCGTATTCCTGCATGGTCTGCGCGTCGCATTGCGCGCAGCTCGGGCGTTCGGCGCCCGGTTCGCGCTGGTTCAGGCAGAAGAAGACGTGGTGCTGGTAGTAGGAATCCATGGTGGTGGCGAGCTGCCCGGCGCGAGGCCGTGCGGAAAGAGGAGCGGTTGCCGCTGCGCGGGGCAACGGGCGTGTAGTGTTCGGTGCCAGGCGGCGCTTGCGTGCCGGCGGATTCGTGCTCGCGGCAACGCGCAAACCGCAGCGATACCTGGCGGCATCGCGAGGATTTGCAACGCGGCCACGGGGGCGAAGGCGCCGCACACAAGTGCCGATTGGTGCCGAACACTGCACTCGTGCGGACGATTATAACGAGGGGCGCACGCCGCTGCCCGCGGTACCGCCGCGGCCATCGCGGCGTAACCGCCGCAGCCTTCGCGTCAGCGGCGCAGCACGGCCGGCAGCCACGCGTGCTCGACGCGCTGGCCGAGCCAGATCAGCGCCGCGTAGGGCCAGATCCACGCGAGCCAGCGTGCGAGGCTGTTGAAGTGCACGTAGCGGCCCTGCCGCCAGCCCGACAGCGTGAAGTCGAAGAACGGGTTGACGGGCAGCAGGTTCACGAGCGCCACGCCGGCCAGCAGCGCGAGCGCCGCCAGCGTCGCGCGCCACGTCGCCGGCACGTGCAGCGCGACGAGCGCGGCCGCGAAGCCGAGCTCGATCCCGAGCCGCGCGCCGGGCGTCGCCCACACGACGACGAGGCCGGTGGCCGACTGCATGAAGGTCGCGGCCGCCTTCAGCACGAGCGTCGCGGCGACGAGCGCGATCAGCAGCCGGATGCGCGGTGCGCGCGGCCGCATCGCGAGCGACGCGATCGCCAGCGCGGCGAACAGCATCAGGCCGCCGAGCGCGGCCTCCCACCCGGAGTCGGACAGCCAGCCGTCGACGCGCTCGGGCCATTCGCCCACGCGCCACGTGGCCGGCAGCCACGCGAGCAGCGCATCCTGCATCGACGCGTCGGCACGCTCCCACAGCGCGGCCGGCCAGTCGCCGATGCCGAACAGGAATGGCGACGGGAACAGGATCGCGAACGGCCACAGCCCGGCGAGCAGCAGCGGCGTCGCACCGTCGTCCTCGAACCACGCGAAGCGCAGCCGGCGCAGCGCGCCGCGATCGAGCAGCGCACCGGTGGCCGGCGCGACGAGCGCCGCCCCCAGCAGCGCGCCGAGCGCGTTGGCCGCGAGATCGAGATTCGACGCGACGCGCGCCGGCAGGTAGGTTTGCAGCGCTTCCATCGCGCCCGACAGCAGCACGCCGAGCCCGGCCACGATCAGCGTCGCGGCCACGCCGCGCCAGCGCGGGTGCAGCGCGAGCACGCCGAGCGCGCCGAACGGCAGGTAGCCGAGCACGTTCGTGACGACGTCGAATGCGGTCACGTAGCGCTGCATCGGCGCGAACAGGTAGTCGAACGGCCCGATGCCGAGCGACACCCAGCCTGCGAACGGATACAGAGACGCATAGACGATGAGCGCCGCGTAAGCGGCAAAGGCCTGTCGCGCGAGCGGCGATGCGCGAGGCGTGCCGGTCGCGCTCATCGCGGCTGCGCGGCACGCGTCACGGCGTGCCCGCGTACGCCTGGACGCCGACCCATGCGGCGATCTGCGACACGAGCTCGTTGCTCGCCGCCGCGAGCGCGCGGGCGCCGCCCGCCGCGTCGGGCGTGCTAGACGGCGCGCGCGCGACGAACGTGCGCTGGCCGAGCACCTTGCCGTCCAGCATCAGCGTCGCGCGCGCGGTGACGGCGCCGTAGCTCTGCGACTGGCCGTCGAACACCTGCTCGAATTCGTTCAGGTCGACCTTGAGGGTCGGCGCGCGCACGCCGTCGGCCCCTTCGAGCACCGTGCCGCGCGACGACAGCGCGCCGCGCAGCCGCTGCGTGAGCAGTTGTGCGGGCGGTGCCGTCCAGCGGCTGTCGCGATAGACGGCCACGTGCTGCGCGTCCACGTACGCGAGGCGGTACGCGAATTTGTCGGAGTCGAGCGCATCGGGCACGACGACGTCGAGCACCTTCAGCGCGGGGGCCGAGCCCGCGGTCGCGACCTGCGTGGCCGGCCCGAGGTCGTAGCGGACATTCGACAGCGCCGCGCTGTTGCCGGCGCAGCCGGCCGCGAGCGTCAGCGTCAGCACGGCAAGCGCGGCCGCGGCCGGACGCAGCGCGCGGTCAAGGATTCGTGGCATGGCGTGTTCCTGCATGATGTTTCCGGTTTCGATGGGTGTCACTGCCCGGCCGTCGCGCCCGGCCAGACGAAGCCCGGCTCGCCGGGCCCCGGCGCCGCGCCGGGCGAACCGAACAACAGACTGCGCGGGTTGCGGCCAAGTTCACCGGCCACGTCCTTCAATTGCCGCGACGCATCGCCGACGCTGCCGGCCAGCGCGTTGAAGCGCGGCAGCGTGTCGTACTGCACGCGCGCGTTGAGATCGTTCAGCGCGACGCCGACCTGCTCGGCGGCCGTGCCGGCCTTGTTCAGGTTCGACACGAGCGGCCCGTTCGGCTGCAGCAGCGTGTTTGCCGACGCCATCGCGCGATTCACCTCGTGCATCGTTTCCGGCAGCGCGGTGACCGCCGGGCCGAGCTGCTTCGTCAGCGTGGCGGCACCGTCGGCCGCGTGCTGCAGGCTTTCGGCGGTCGCGCGCAACTGCTCGCGCATCTCGGGCGACATCAGCGCATTCGCGCTCTTCGCGGCCAGTTCGAGCTGCCGCAGCAGCACGTCGCCGCGCTCCTGGATCTGGTCGAACAGGCTCGGCCGCATCGGGATCTGCGCGATCGCCTTCGGCGACGACGGCAGCGGCGCCAGGTCGCGCCCCGTGTCCTCGAGCTGCACGAACGCGATCCCCGTCACGCCCTGGAAGCCGAGGCTGCCGTAGGTCGACTGCGTGATCGGCGCGTCGTGGTCGACGAGGATCCGGATCCGGATCTGCCCCGGGTGCGCGCGGTCGAAGCCGATCGACTGCACCTTGCCGACGTCGAGGCCGCGAAAGCGCACGGCCGCGTCCGGGAACAGCCCCGTCACGTTGGTGCGCGCGAGCAGGTCGTACGGCACGCGCACGGTGCGGTCGACGTTGAACCAGAACACGGTGCCCGCGATCGCGAGCGTCAGCGCGATCGTGAACAGGCCGGCCCAGAACGCATGTGATTTGTTTTCCATTCGCGGATTCCTTCGTTCCTACAGCTCGACGCTCGACAGCGCCGGTTCGAGGGCCGCCTTCGGCAGCTTCGCGCGCCGCTCGGGCGGCAGCGCCTGCAATGCGCGGCGCCCGCGCAGCCCCAGGAAATATTCGTGGATGAACGGATGGTCGACGTTCGCGGCCTCCTCCACCGGCGCGGCGACCAGCACCTTGCGGTCGGCCAGCACCGCGACGCGCGTCGACAGCGCGACCATCGTGTCGAGATCGTGCGTCACCATCACGACGGTCAGCCCGAGCGTGCGGTGGAGCGTCGCGATCAGCTCGACGAATTCGTCCGACGCCTGCGGATCGAGGCCGGCCGTCGGCTCGTCGAGGAACAGCAGCTCGGGCTCGAGCGCGATCGCGCGCGCGATGCCGACCCGCTTGACCATCCCGCCCGACAGCGCGGCCGGCATCTTCGACGCGTGCTTGCACGGCAGCCCGACCATCTCGAGCTTGAGCATCACGATGTCGTGCAGCAGGTCCGGCGGCACGCGGCCGAGCTCGCGCAGCGGCTGCGCGACGTTGTCGAACACCGTCATCGACGAGAACAGCGCGCCCTGCTGGAACAGCATCCCGGAGCGCGTGCGCATCATCCGCGCGCTCGCGTCGTCGATCGTCGCCGTATCCTCGCCGAACACCTTGATCGTGCCCGACGTCGGCCGCTCGAGGCCGAGGATCTGCCGCACGAGCGTGGTCTTGCCGGAGCCCGAGCCGCCGACGATCGACACGATCTCGCCGCGCCGCACGTCGAAGTCGAGCTTCTGGTGAATGATGTTGCGCCCGTAGCGCTTGGTCAGGTTGCGCACCTCGATCACGAGATCGCCGGGATCGGCCGCCGCGGCCGGCCGCTCGCCGACCGACCCGGCACCGATGGCCGCGGCGTGCGCGGTCGTTTCGTTCGATGCGTTCATCCGAGCCCCACGTTCTGGAACAGGATCGCGAACACCGCGTCGGCGAGGATCACGACCGTGATCGACGTCACGACCGACGTGGTCGTGCCTTCGCCGAGACTCTGCGAGTTCGCCTTGATCCGGAAGCCGAAATGGCAGGCGACCAGCGCGATCAGCATGCCGAACACGACGCCCTTGCCGACCCCGATGTACAGGTTCGCGATCGGCACGACGCCCGGCAGCGAGCGCACGAAATAGTTGACGTCGATCCCGAGCACGAGCTTCGCGGCGAGCGCGCCGCCCGTCAGCGCGATGATGTTGGTCCACATCACGAGCAGCGGCATCGCGACGCCGAGCGCGAGCACGCGCGGCAGGATCAGCCGCAGCCCGTGCGGGATGCCCATCACGCGCATCGCGTCGAGCTCCTCGGTCACGCGCATCACGCCGATCTGCGCGGTGATCGCCGAGCCGGAGCGGCCCGCGACGAGAATCGCCGACAGCACCGGGCCGAGCTCGCGGATCACCGACAGCCCGAGGATGTTCACGATGTAGCGGTTCGCGCCGAACATCTGCAGCTGCTGCGCGGACAGGTAGCTGAGCACGATGCCGATCAGGAACGCGACGAGCGCGGTGATCGGCAGCGCCTGGGCGCCCGCGCTGTAGATGTTCGCGGAGGTCTCCTTCCACGGCATCGTCTGCGGACGGCGCAACACCGACAGCGCATCGAGGATCACGAGGCCGAACAGCGCGATGCCGCCCTGCAGATGCTCGCCGAACCGGAAGATCGCCTGGCCGAGCCGCGTGACGGGATCGACGCGCACGACGCGCTCGGGCGCCTCGCGCTCGCTGTCTAGCCGCTCGATGCGCTCGAAGATCGTGCGCTGCGTGGCGCTCAATGCGACGCCGTCCGGCAGCTTGCGGCCCCACACGCGCCACAGCGCCTGGCCGCCGACGTGGTCGAGCCGCTCGATGCCGGACAGATCCCATTCGCTCACGCGCCCGGACGCGATGCTCGCGACCCGGCGCGCCACCGCGCCGCGATTGCGTGCAAGCGAGAGCGCGGTCCACTGGCCGGTCAGGCGCACCGTCTGGCCCTGGCCGCCGGCGTCGACCGACAGGCCGGGAGGAGTCTCGAAGTCCAAGGGCGGGTTGTTTGCAAAAAGGTGACAGCGGCCATTGTAGCGAACCGCCCGGCGCCGCGACGTGAGGATTTCCGTGCGGGCGGCGAGCTCGGGGCGCGCAGCCGGGGGCGGCCGGGCGCCCGCCCCCGCGTGCGCGGGGAAGCCGCCGCTCGCCGCCCGATGCCGACGTCACCACCTTTCATTCTTCCGTCACGTTTCCTTTCGATACTCTCTCGCGCCGCACATCAGGCCGTCGGCGCCCCGCGCCGCCAATCGTTGCGCACCTCGCGTTTCATAAAACAGAACACCGAACAGGACAACCGATGCGTCTCCCCCTGCTTTCCCGCCGTCGCGTGCCGGCCATCGCCGCGCTCGCCAGCCTCGCCTTCATCCTCGCCGCCTGCGGCGGCGACGACGTCACCTCGCCGCCGTCGACGCCGCCGGCAGCCCAGGCGCCCGTCGGCACGACGGCCACGCTCGCCCTGCTCGAGACGACCGACCTGCACACCAACGTGCTGTCGTACGACTATTTCAAGCTCGCCGCCGACAATTCGCTCGGCTTCGAACGCGTGTCGACGCTGATCGCGCAGGCGCGCAAGCAGTACCCGAACACGCTGCTGCTCGACAACGGCGACACGATCCAGGGCACCGCGCTGTCCGACTACCAGGCGCTCGTGAAACCGGTCGGCTGCGACCAGACGCTCGCGATCTACAAGGTGATGAACGCCGCGAAATTCGACGGCGGCGGGATCGGCAACCACGAATTCAACTACGGGCTGCCGTACCTGTCGCAGGTGACCGGCAACACGTTCGAGGTCGACGGCCTGCCGGCGCCGGCCCAGCAGAAGAAATGCGCGGGCCCGAACTTCCCGCAGGTGCTCGCGAACGTGATCAGCGCGAAGACCAACGCGCCGCTGTTCACGCCGTACACGATCCTGACCCGCACCGTGACCGCCACGACGCCGGACGGCAAGACGGTCAGCGCGCCCGTGAAGATCGGCATCATCGGCTTCACGCCGCCGGCGATCATGAACTGGGACAAGCGCTGGCTCGACGGCAAGGTCTACACGACCGGCCTGAAGGAAGCGGCCGAGAAGTACAT
This sequence comes from Burkholderia sp. 572, assembly GCF_040545135.1. Lineage (NCBI taxonomy): Bacteria > Pseudomonadati > Pseudomonadota > Betaproteobacteria > Burkholderiales > Burkholderiaceae > Burkholderia > Burkholderia sp. 572. The sequence goes on from NZ_JBEPLH010000038.1 coordinate 37,204, forward strand.
TCCGGAGATGCGCGCGAAGGGCGCCGATCTCGTCGTCGCGATCTCGCACGGCGGCCTCGACAATTCCGCGTATTCGCCGACGATGGAGAACGGCAGCTGGTGGCTGTCGAAGGTGACCGGCATCGACGCGATGCTGATCGGCCACTCGCACCAGGTGTTCCCGGACGCGAACAGCACCGTGTCGCAGTTCAACCTGCCGGGCGTCGACAAGGTCAAGGGCACCGTCAACGGCGTGCCGACCGTGATGGCCAACTACTGGGGCAAGCACCTCGGCGTGATCAAGCTCGGCCTGAAGTTCGACGGCAAGACGTGGAGCGTCGACAAGTCGCAGACGACCGTCGAGGCGCGGCCGATCCAGAACGCCGACAAGAGCTACGTGGCGGCCGATCCGTCGGTTTCCGCCGCGATCGCCGCCGAGCACCAGGCGACGATCGACTACGTGAAGACGCCGATCGGCTCGACCGACTACCGGATGAACTCGTACTTCGCCGATGTCGGCGATCCGGGTGCGATCCAGATCGTCAACGAGGCGCAGGCCGACTACGTGAAGACCTACGTGCAGGCGAACCTGCCGCAATACGCGTCGCTGCCGGTGCTGTCGGTCAGCGCGCCGTTCAAGAGCGGCTTCGGCGGCGGCACCGACTACACCGACGTCGCACCGGGCGCGCTCGCGATCAACAACGCGGCCGACCTGTACCTGTATCCGAACACCGTCTATGCGGTGAAGGTCAGCGGCGCCGACGTGAAGAACTGGCTCGAAACCGCCGCGAAGCGCTTCAACCGGATCGACCCGACCAAGGCGACCGTGCAGCCGCTCGTCGGCACCTTCCCCGGCTACAACTTCGACATGTTCACGTCGGCCGATCTCGCCTATGAAATCGACGTCACGCAGCCGGTCGGCAGCCGGATCAGGAACCTGACGTACAAGGGCGCGCCGATCGACCCGAACGCGCAGTTCATCGTCGCGACCAACAACTACCGCGCAAGCGGCGGCGGCAACTTCCCGGGCCTCGACGGCAGCAAGACGATCTTCGCGTCGCCCGATGCGAACCGCGACGTGCTGATCGCGTTCATCAAGAAGCGCGGCGCGATCACGCGCACGGCGGACGGCGCGCAGCGCAGCTGGCGCTTCACGAAGCTCGCGAGCTCGGTCGCGCACGTGCAGTTCGCGTCCGCACCGAACCGCCTCGGCGACGCGGCGGCGGCCGGCCTGACCGGCATCACGCAGGTCGCGGCCGACGACGGCTCGGGCAAGAACCTCGCCACCTACGAGATCGACCTCACGCAATGAGACACGCGACGCAACCGATCCGGACGATGCGGCCGGCCGAATCCGGCCTCGCCGCTGCCGCGCGGCGCGTGCTGCGCGCGAAACTTCCGCCGGCCGCGCTGCTCGCGGCGGCGGCCGTGACCGTCGCGGCCGTCGTCGCCGCGACCGGCCTGCGCGGCGCCGGCTCCACGCCGAGCGCCGCGCAGCTCGACGAGTGGCAGGCAATGGTCACGCAGGCCACCGAGCCGCACGCGCTCGCGCAGTTGCGCACGCTGGCGCGCCGCGGCTCGGGCGACGCGCAGGCGGCGCTCGGCATCGCGCTCGTCGACGCGCGCGAACCGGGGCTGCGCGACGAGGGGCGCGGCTGGCTGGAAACGGCCGCGACGGCGAACGGCAAGGCCGACGCGCCGGCCGCCCGGCGGGCGCAGCTCGCGCTCGGCAAGGCGTTGCTGCTCGGCAGCAGCGACATGCCGAAGGACTATGCACGCGCCCGCACGCTGCTCGGCGAAGCGGCCGCGCAAGGCGACCCGGCCGCCGCGTATTACCTCGGGCTGATCTATCGCAGCGGCTACGGGATCGCCGCCGATCCCGTGCAGGCCGCGCACTGGTTCGAGGTCGCGTCGCGCGCGGACATCCCGGCCGCGGACTTCATGCTCGCGAACGCGTACCGCGACGGCAGCGGCGTGCCGCGCGACGACGCACGCGCGCTCGCGCTGTATCGCCGGGCCGCCGAGCACGAGTTGCCGGAGGCCGTGCAGACGCTCGCGATGGCCTATCGCAACGGCGAGCTCGGGCTCAAGCCCGACGCGGACGAATTCCACGCGCAGTGGATCGAGACCGCGCATGCGCTGAAGCATCCGGTCGTCGCGCCGTAACGCGAACCCGCATCGCACCGGCTGCCTGACGGGCAAGCCCCGACGCTCCGCGCATCGATCATCCGGCAACGGAATCGATCGCGGCGCGCGGGTGCGGGCCTGTTGCATTGCCGCCACCCGGCCGCTCCCCGTCGATCGGCCGGCGTGCGGCGATGCATTAACATGCAGCCTCACAATAAAACCTGAGAGAACTGCATTCATGTCCCTTCGCCTGTCCGGGCGTCGCACCGCTGCCGTCGGCGCCGCCGCCATTGCCATTGCCCTCTCCGCCGCGCCGCTCGCTGCATTCGCCGCGCCGCCCGCCCAACCCGACATCTTCAACGCCGCGATCTGCAATCCGCCGTTCACGTCGGACCTGATGGACTCGATCTACAACACCGTCAAGGCCACCGATCCGAAGCCGGACGAATCGATGCTGGGCGCCGCGGTCTTCCGTCTGCCGGAGCCGATCCACCGGGACGGCTTCACGACGCAGCATGTCGTGTTCACCAGCACCGGGATCGGCGTGCTCGTGGACGGCGAAGTCGCCGGCCAGCTCGCGCAACGCTACACGCTCGCGCCTGAAAAGGGGCACCTGCTGGGCGCGTCGTCGGCAGGCTATTCGCGCCGCCTGACGGTGCGCGGCCCGGGCGGCGCGCTGATCCTCGTGTCGGCCCGCCAGGGCCCGGCGCTGAAGGGCAAGACGCTGCTCGCGTGCGAAATGACGTCCGAAGAAGACATCAAGGCGCTGGAGCAGATGGAAAAGCATTGAGTCGTGCGGCGGCACGCCGACGCCGCGCGTATGCGGGCGGCCGTGCGCCGCCTTGGTGGTGGATGCTGGTCGGTCACCGCCGATTGGTCACTGCCGGTTCGTCGCTACCGGTCGGTCGCTGCCGATTGGTCATTGCCGGTTGGTCATTGCCGATCGGTCGCCGCCGGTCAGTCGCCGCCGGTCAATCACTGCCGATCGATCACTGCCGATCGATCACTGCCGGTGGCGCGCGCCGCTCGACGCGCGCCACCGCCCCCTGTCGCTACAATAGGCGCCATGAACGCCCCCACCTCCTCCGACACGCCCGATTCCGGCGACGCGCACATCGCGCGCAACCGGCTCGAGGCGCACCTGGACGCCGCGCCGCGTGCGTGGCCGCTCGACATCGTCGCCGCCACCGGCTCGACCAACGCCGACGTCGCCACCCGGCTCAAGGCGCTGCCGCGCCACGCGAACGCGCTGCCCGCCCCGCTCGTGCGCGTGGCGTTCGAGCAGACGGCCGGCCGCGGCCGGCAAGGCCGCCCGTGGTTCGCACAGCCCGGCAACGCGCTCCTGTGCTCGGTCGGCTGCATCGTGCCGCGCCCCGTCGACGCGCTCGGCGGCCTCAGCATCGCGATCGGCGTCGCGCTTGCGGAAGGGCTGGCCACGCTGCCGCTCGACGCCCGCTCGCGCGTTGCGCTCAAGTGGCCGAACGACCTGCTGCTGACCGCCACCGACGACGGCACGCCGCGCATCGTCGGCAAGCTCGCCGGGATCCTGATCGAAACCGCCTGGGCCAGCGCCGACGCGACCGCCGTCGTGATCGGTTTCGGCATCAACGTCCGCGGCGCGGAAGCCGTCGCCGCGCAGGTCGACGCGCTGCGCGCGCGCGAAGCGACGCTCGCGAGCGGGCTGCCGCCTGCTGCGCTGTCGATCGCGTGCGCATCGGCCAACCTCACCGATACGCTCGCCGCGTCGCTGAACGCGCTCACGCCCGCGCTCGCGCAGTTCGGCGCCGAAGGGCTCGCGCCGTTCGTGCCGCGCTGGCATGCGTTGCACGCGTATGCGGGGCGCGAAGTCGTTCTGCTCGAACAGGGCGTCGAACGCGCGCGCGGCATCGCGACGGGCATCGACGCGACCGGCCAGCTGCTGCTCGACACGCCGGACGGCATCCAGGCGATCGCGGCCGGCGACGTGTCGCTGCGCGAAGCGCAATGAACGAGCCGCACCTGCTGATCGACGCCGGCAACAGCCGGATCAAGTGGGCGCTCGCCGATGCGCAGCGCGCGCTCGTCGAGACGGGCGCCTTCGGCCACACGCGCGACGGCGGCGCCGATCCCGACTGGTCGAACCTGCCGCATCCGCGCGGTGCGTGGATCTCGAACGTCGCGGGCGCCGATGTGGCCGCCCGGCTCGACACGCTGCTCGACGCGCGCTGGCCGGGCCTGCCGCGCACGACGATACGCTCGCGTCACACGCAATGCGGCGTGACGAACGGCTATACGACACCCGAACAGCTCGGCAGCGACCGCTGGGCCGGCCTGATCGGCGCGCACGCGGCGTTTCCGGGCGAGCACCTGCTGATCGCGACGTTCGGCACCGCGACGACACTCGAGGCACTGCGCGCGGACGGCCGCTTCACCGGCGGGCTGATCGCACCGGGCTGGGCGCTGATGATGCGTGCGCTCGGCACGCACACCGCGCAGCTGCCGACGCTGACCACCGATATCGCGAGCGGCCTGCTCGCGGGTGCGCAGGCCGATCCGTTCCAGGTCGATACGCCGCGCTCGCTGTCGGCCGGCTGCCTGTACGCGCAGGCCGGGCTGATCGAGCGCGCGTGGCGCGACCTTGCCGACGCGTGGCACGCACCCGTGCGGCTCGTGCTGGCCGGCGGCGCGGCGGACGACGTCGCGCGCGCGCTGACGGTGCCGCATACGCGGCACGATGCACTGATCCTGTCCGGGCTCGCGCTGATTGCGGCCGAATCCGCGCAGGATTGACGAAACCGGCGCCGGCATCGCGCCGGCGTGCGGCGACGCGGGTCCGCACGGACCTGCGGCACGCTGACGAAGCGGTACGCGCGGGGCGGCGGCAACGGCCCGTGCACTCGACCGGCGGAAGCCATGAAAAAGCCGGCCATGCGGCCGGCTCGACTGAATGACGTGAACGACGTCGATGACGACAAGGAGGTTCGACGATGCTGCGCTGGCTGATCGCTGTTCTCTTTCTCGCCAACATGCTCGCGTTCGTGGTGGCGCGCGGCGTGTTCGGGCCGCTGCCGTCGGCCGGCCCGCGCGAACCCGGCGTGCTGTCGCGGCAGGTCCGGCCCGATGCGCTGCGCGTGACGCCGCTCGCGCAGGCGACCGACCAACCCGTCGTCGGTGGCCCGATCGCGCCGCCGGCCGTCACGACGGCCCCGCTCGCGGCATCCGCGCCCTGACGGCGCCGGGCCGTACTCAGGACTGCTGCGCGCGCACCTTCTTCAGCAGCGCGGTGGTCGAGCGGTCGTGCTCGAACGGAATCGCCAGCGCACGGCCGCCCCAGCCGCGCACGAGCGCCGATTCCGGCAGCGCGTCCATGTCGTAGTCGCCACCCTTCACGAGGATGTCCGGACGGACGGCCTCGATCAGCGACACCGGCGTCTTTTCCCCGAACGTCACGACCCAGTCGACGCTTTCCAGCGCCGCGAGCAGTGCCGCGCGGTCTTCCTCGCGATTGATCGGCCGGTCGTCGCCCTTGCCGAGCATGCGCACCGACGCATCACTGTTCACGCCGACGATGAGGCACGCGCCGAGCGCTTTCGCGTCGGCGAGATACGTGACGTGGCCGCGGTGCAGGATGTCGAATACGCCGTTGGTGAACACGACGGGCGACGGCAGCGACGCGCGCAGCGCGACGAGGGCATCACGGGTGATCAGCTTGCGTTCGAAGGTGGCGGACATGGTGAAGGTCGGACGGAATGAGCAACGGCGCGCGCGACGGCGGCGCCAGATAAAAAGCCCGCCGGGCTGGCCAGGCGGGCTTCATGCAACGGATACGGCACGGCGGCGCTACCGGCCGGCGCGATTCACGCCGGCGGCGGCGCCTGCCGGCCTCAGGCCGGCTGCGCGGCCGACGACGGGCCGCTTTCGGCCTGCAGGCGGCCGGTGACTTCCTTGCGGTAGCGGTTCAGCTCCTGCGCGGTCGCGAACGTGCGCTCGAACAGGATCGACAGGTTGTGCAGGATCCGCTCGACGACCTTCTTTTCCCACTCGCCGTCGAACCGGATCTGTTCGTCGAGCCAGCGCTCGAGCCATTCCGGATCGGGCAGGCGCGACTGCACGGTATCGCGCGGAAACAGCGCCTGATTCACGTGCAGGTTGGTCGGGTGCAGCGGCTTCTCGGTGCGGCGCGCCGACGCCATCAGCACGCCGATCTTCGCGAACGCCGCGCGCGCGACGTCGCCGCAGTTGTTCAGCGCCTTCTTCATGTAGCGCAGGTAGGCGCCGCCATGGCGCGCTTCATCGCGCGAAATCGTTTCGTAGATCTGCTTGATGACCGGTTCGGTATGCCAGTCGGCCGCGCAGCGGTACCAGTGGTTCAGGCGGATCTCGCCGCAGAAGTGCAGCATCAGCGTCTCGAGCGGCGGCGCCGGGTCGAATTCGAAGCGCACCGCGTGCAGTTCCTCTTCGGTCGGCACCATCTCCGGCCGGAAGCGGCGCAGGTATTCCATCAGCACGAGCGAATGCTTCTGCTCCTCGAAGAACCACACGCTCATGAACGCGGAAAAGTCGCTGTCGTGCTGGTTGTCGCGCAGGAACATCTCCGTCGCGGGCAGCGCCGACCATTCGGTGATCGCGTTCATCTTGATCGTCTTCGCCTGCTCGTCGGTGAGCAGCGAAGCGTCGAACTTGTCCCACGGAATGTCCTTCTCCATGTCCCAGCGGACAGCTTCGAGCGACCTGTAAAGTTCCGGATAAAGCATGGTGTTCATGATGGTCCCACCCCTGTTCTGCGCAATGCGACTTCTCTAAACGTGACTGTTGCCGCAAAGGCGCGCCAAGCGCGCTTTTTGCGGCCAAGACTGTAATTTTACGCGTGAAACCGACCGGCCGGACGCCGATTGCTCGTCCGGCAGCCGGGCGGCCGCGCCGCCGTTGCGGCATGCCGCAGCCACGCTCCGTGCGAACGGAACCGGCTACGCGCTTGCCTGAGTGGGGGCCGGCGCTGGCCGGCTCGCTGACGAGCCCGTCCCCTGCCCCAGGCGGGTTCCCCGTAGGGCCCCGTGCGGATGCCGGATCGGCGGGCTGTTCGATATGGTGTATACGGCGGCGGCCATGATAGCACGCGTGCATGACGGTTCCGAGACGCCTGCCCGGTCGCGCGCCGCCAATCGCGGTGCGGCGATCGGTCGCGGCCGGCCGTCGCGAAAATGCAACCCCGCCCCCCTCCCGGCGCATCAGACCCGTATTTCGCCGGTCGCGAGACCGTCGTCCCGCGGCAGGCCCATGCCGGCAGCCGGCGCGCTGCCGCCGTCCGCCAGCGCGATCCAGCCGGCCAGCGTGTCGCGCTGCGCACGCCCGTCGCGGTAGCCGAGCTCGATCAGTTCGCGCGTGAACGCCTCCTCGAACAGCAGGTAGCTTGCAAACGACGCGCCGGCCGGCTGGCTGCCGCCGATCGCGCCGAGCAGCCCGCGCATCGTCGCCGGCATCTGCTTCAGGTGTTTCGCGGCGATCAGCTCGATACGCTCGGACGGCGCGATCGCGAGCACGTCGACGTGCCGCCAGCCGCTGTCCACCTCGACCTGATGCGGCAGGTGCTCGATCATCCGGTTGATGTGCTCGATGCGCTCGATGTCCGAGCCGATCGAGTCGAGGAACACGCTCGCGAGCACCTGCTGGCCGATCTGCGCGAGCGTCGGGTAGCCGCGTACCAGCCCCGTGCCGTTCGCGGCCGGAATCTCGGGCCGCGGGTCGGCCGCACCGACCACGACGATCCGGTGCGCGCCGAAGTGGATCGCCGGCGACAGCGGCGCGATCTGCCGGATCGACCCGTCGCCGAAGTACTCGATCTGCCCGTCGAGCACGAGCGGCACGGCCGGGAACACGAACGGAATCGCCGACGACGCGAGCAGGTGCGACGCCGACAGGTCGACGAGCCGCGCGGTGCGCTGCGCGCGCCGCCACGCCTGGATCGGCTCGGCCGCCTGGTAGAACGTGAGGTGCCGGCCGCTCGAATAGCTGAGCGCCGTGATCGACAGCGCGTGCAGCAGGCGCGCCTCGAGCATCTGCTCGATCCGGTGGAAGCTCAGCTCGCGCTGCAGCAGGTGCGCGAGCGGCGCGTTGTCGAGCAGCCCGCGCGGCGAGCGGCGGGCCGCCCAGCCGAACGTCATCGTCGCGAGCCAGCGTGCACCGGCAGCCGCGATGCCGAGCCAGTCGGTGCGATACACGTAGTCGGCACGCAACGGCTCCCAGAATTCGAGCAGGCGCCGCACGCCATGGGAAAAGTCGTCCGCGTGGCTCGCGATCGACGTCGCGTTGATCGCGCCGGCCGACGAGCCGCACACGACCGCGAACGGCAGCGTATGCCGCTGCGGATCGGCCTCGCGCGCGATCTCGGCCAGCGCCTTGAGCACGCCGACCTGATAGGCGGCACGTGCACCGCCTCCCATCAGAACGAGCGCGAGCCGCATGATCGACCTGCTACCTGCGCCGCGTCACGTCGAACGCTTCGGCGGACGGGTTTCGGGCGACGATGCGGCCGCCGCGCGCGCCGCGGCCGAACCGGTCGCGTCGGCCGCGCCGGTCGCGCCGGTCGATTTGGCACGCTTCGCGGCAGGCTTGCGCGGCGCGGCGGCGGCGGCCGGTGCCGGCTTCGCGGCCTGCTCCGGCGCAGCGGCCGCGTCCGGCGGCGCATCGCCCGGCGCGGCGGGCTGCATGCCCGGCTGCGCCATCGCGAGGCTCGCGAGCTGGTTGAACTGCGACTGCAGCAGGTTCCACCAGCCTGCGGGATCGAAGGCCTGCGCGGCGTCGCCCGCGGCTGCATCCGCGGCGGAAGCATCGGCATCCTCCGCCGGCGGCGCATCGCCCGGCGCGGCCGACGCGGATTTCGCCGCATGCGCCGCCGCGACGGCCGCTTCCTCGGCCGCCGACATCGAGCTCTGCGCGAACGCGCCGAACGCACGCAGCGTCGCGAGCGTCGCGCGCTGCACCTCGAGCGCCTGGATCGCCGACTGCAGCATCCCGAGATTGAGCTTCAGCCACTGCTCGACCGCGCGCAGGTCGGTGATGCGCTTGTCGAGTTCCTCGACGCTCGTGAGCGGCGCCATCATGTCGGACATGCTCGACAGCGACGGCGGCAGCCCATGCGCGCCGCCCGGAAACGGCGTCATCGCGCCGAACGGCGACATCCGCATCATGTCCCACATCCGGTCCATCATGTCGGCGGGCTTGAAGCCGGCAAAGCCGGCGAAAGGATTGGAGCCGGGGGCATCGGTCGTCATACGGGCATCCTGGTTGACTGGGTGAGGACGAGGCGGCCGCCATGGGTCGCGCGAGCCGCGCCTGGATCGATCATAGCGCCGGCGCGTGTCAGAACGGGGCGTCGCCGGGGAACTCGGGTGGGCGCCGCTCGCGCAACGACCGGAGGCCTTCCTGCACGTCGGGCCCGGCAAACCCCATGAATTCGAGCGCAAGCGACGTATCGAAGGTCGGCCCGGCCGAGCGCAGCCAGTTGTTCAATGCGTACTTGGTCCAGCGGATCGCCGACTGCGAACCGTGCGCGAGCCGCTCGGCCACTTCGTACGCCTTCGGCAGCAGGTCGGCCGGCTCGACCGCGAGCGACACCAGCCCGATCCGCTCGGCCTCCTCGCCGCTCACCGGTTCGCACAGCAGCAGGTAGTACTTCGCCTTCGCCATCCCGCACAGCAGCGGCCACACGATCGCCGCGTGGTCGCCGGCCGCGACGCCGAGGCGCGTGTGGCCGTCGATGATGCGCGCGTCCTTCGCGGCGATCGAGATGTCGGCGAGCAGCCCGGCGACGAGCCCCGCGCCGACGGCCGGGCCATGCATCGCCGACACGATCGGCTTGCTGCAGTTGATCACGTTGTAGACGAGGTCGCGCGCCTCGCGCCACACGCGGGAGCGCACGTCGAAGTCGTTCGCCATGTCCTCGACGAGCGCGAGATCGCCGCCCGCCGAGAAGCCCTTGCCTTCGCCGCGGATCACCGCGACGCGCGTGTCGGGATCGCGGTCGACGTCGCGCCAGATGTCGGCGAGCTCGCGATGCATGCGCGCGTTCGCGGTCGCGAGGCCGCTGCGGTTCGCCCCCTCGCCGCTCATCACGATGTCGAGCACGCCATGGTCGCGGCGCGTCACCTTCAGTGCTTCGTAACCGCCGTATGCGGCGAGATCGGCCATGTGCCGCTCCTTCGAGTCGAGGCTCTTGAATCGAGTGTAGCCAAGCCCGCGCGGGCAAACATCAGGCGAAACCCGGCGCGCAGGCCGAAGCCGGGTTTCGCGCAAGCGCCGCGCCGCTTACGCCGCGCCGTCGGGCGGTGCGACCGACTGCTCGATCGCACCGAAGATCGACTTGCCGGCCGCGTCGAACATCTCGATGCGCACGGTATCGCCGTAGCGCATGAATTCGGTCTGCGGCGCGCCGTGCTCGATCGTCTCGAGGCAGCGCTTCTCGGCGATGCAGCAGTAGCCGCGCTTCGCGTCCTTGTTCGACACCGTGCCCGAGCCGACGATCGACCCGGCGCGCAGGTTGCGCGTCTTCGCCGCGTGCGCGACCAGCTGGCCGAAGTGAAACACCATGTCGGTGCCCGCATCGGGCTGGCCGACCTTCCTGCCGTTCCAGTGGACGATCATCGGCCGGTGCACGCGGCCTTCGCGCCATTCGTCACCGAGCTCGTCGGGCGTCACGGCGACCGGCGCAAATGCGGTGGCCGGCTTGCTCTGGAAGAAGCCGAAGCCCTTCGCGAGCTCGGCCGGAATCAGGTTGCGCAGCGACACGTCGTTCACCAGCGTGACGAGCCGGACGGCCTTCAGCGCTTCGTCGGGCGACGCGCTCATCCGCACGTCGCCGGTGATCACCGCGACTTCCGCCTCGAAATCGATGCCCCACTCCTCCGACGGGCACACGACGTCGTCGCGCGCGCCGAGGAAATCGTCGCTGCCGCCCTGGTACATCAGCGGGTCGGTCCAGAATTCGGGCGGCATCTCGGCGCCGCGCGCGCGGCGCACGAGCTCGACGTGGTTCACGTACGCGGAGCCGTCGGCCCACTGGAACGCGCGCGGCAGCGGCGCCATGCAGTTGGCCGGATCGAATGCGAACGCATTGCGCGCGCGGCCGTGGTTCAGCGCGTCGTACAGGTCGCGCAGCTGCGGCGCGTAGAACGCCCAGTCGTCGAGGACACGCTGCAACGTCGGCGCGATCGCGTCGGCGATCGCCGCGGTGTGCAGGTCGCGCGACACGACGATCAGCTGGCCGTCGCGCGTGCCGTCCTTCAGCGAAGCAAGTTTCATAAGGGGGACTCTGCCGTTGTAGTGACGATGGAGGGAATCTATTTTACGATGGTGAATCCCGGCGGCGCGCCACGATCGTGCACGCCGTTTTCGCCCCGATTTTTCGCCCCCGATTTTTCACCCCCATACCTGCCGCATTTTCGCGCACCCGCCGCCCATGCCCGCCAGCCCGCTTCCCGATGACGATCTCGCCGACTCCGACACCGACGACGCCGCTTCCGGCGAGCACGGCGAAAACAGCGAGAAAGTCCGTTCCGGCATCCAGTCGATCGAGGTCGGCTTCCGCCTGCTCGACGTGCTGACGAGCGAGCCGCGCGCGATGATGCTGCGCGACCTCGCGCAGCGCGCGGGCATGAGTCCTGCGAAGGCGCACCGCTACCTGGTCAGCTTCTCGCGTCTCGGCGTGGTGTCGCAGGATCCCGTCTCGGGCCGCTACGAGCTCGGCGGCTTCGCGCTGCAGATGGGGCTCGCGCGGCTCGCGCGCGTCGACGGCGTGAAGCTCGCGCGGATCGCGCTGACCGAATTCCGCGACCGCCTCGACCAGACGGTCGGCATCGCGGTGTGGGGCAACCAGGGGCCGACGATCGTGCACTGGATGGAATCGAGCCACCCGGCGAAGGCGTCGCTGAAGCTCGGCGACGTGATGCCGCTGCTCGGCTCCGCGACGGGCCTGCTGTTCGCCGCGTACCTGCCGCGCAGCAAGACCGCCGCGATGCTCGAGCGCGAACTCGCCGATACGCGCCGTTCGCCGCACCATGGCGGCCCGCGCACGCTCGACGAGGTCGAGGCGGTGCTCGCCGACGTGCGCAAGCACGAGGCCGCGCGCGTCGAGGGGATGCTGCTGCCGACGATCCACGCGTTCTGCATGCCCGTGTTCGATGCGGTCGGCGAACTCGCGCTCGCCATCGTCGCACTCGGCCAGGAAGGCTCGTTCGACATTGCATGGGGCGGCGAGATCGACACGGCGTTGCGCGCATGCGCGCAGAAACTGTCTTACGAACTCGGCTATAGTCCCGACGCGCGCGACGCCTGACGCATTCCGCCCCCGTCACGGCACGCGGCGCGAACGCGCGGCGCATTCGACAGTCCGATTCCTGTGGCGCGCGCCGCGCGCCCGACATCACGCGAGCGCCCCGATCCTGTTCCGATGCCCATGCAGCCTGCCGACATCCGCCCGAGTCACGCCTTGCCCCGCCGCTGGCTGCGCGTGGGCATCGCGCTCGTCGTCGTGCTGGTGCTGCACGCGCTCGCCGCGTTCTGGCTGATGCGCAACCGCGACGCGTTCACGCCGCCCGCGCCCGCCGAAGTCCCCGTGCAGATCGAGCTGCTGAAACCGCAGCCGATCGAGCGCCAGCCCGCGCCACCTGCGCCGAAGCCGGTCGAGCATCCGGCCGCGCCCGCCCCGGCGGCCCCCAGGGCCGCCGCGCCGAAACCCGCGCCGGAGCCGGTCCTCACGTCGACGCAAACGGCCGAACACGGCGAGCCGCCGGCCGCCGCGTCCGCGGCGAGTGGCGTACCGGGCGCCTCGGGCGCGCTCGCCGCGTCGGCCGCGGGTGCCGCCAGCGCCGCCGGCGCCACGACACCGGGCCCCGCGACGAGCGGCGTGAAGTTCATCGCGCCGCCCTCCGGCGACCTGCAGTACGACACGTTCTACAACGGCATGCAGAACATGATCGGCACGATCCACTGGCGTACCGACGGGCGCACCTACGACCTGTCGGTGTCGATGCCCGTGCCGTTCGTCGGCCCGTTCGCCTATCGCAGCGAAGGCCGCATCGACGCGTTCGGCGTCGCGCCCGACCGTTACGTCGAGAAGCGCGGCAAGCGTCCGGAAGACATCGCGATCTTCAATCGCGAGATCCGGCAGGTCGTGTTCACGCGCACGCCGAACAACGCACCGTTGCCCGACGGCATACAGGACCGCTTCAGCATGCTGATGCAGCTGTCGGGGCTCGTGCGCGGCAATCCGTCTGCGTACAAGCCGGGCGTCACGCAGCAGTTCTTCGTGATCGACAACAACAGCGGCGAGACCTGGCCGATCACCGTGATCGGCGACGAGCAGGTGCAGACGCAGGCCGGCATCATCGGCGCGCGGCACTTCATGCGCCTGCCGCGGCGCGACGGCGACACGCGCCGCATCGACATGTGGCTCGCACCGTCGCTCGGCTGGCTGCCCGCGCGGCTCGTGCAGACCGAACCGAACGGCGCGCAGATCGAACTGTTGTGGCACGGCCCGCTCGCGGCGCCGGGCGCGCCGTCCGACGAGACACCGGCAGGCGGCGCCATGCATGCGCCCGCCGCTGCACCGGCGCCCGAACCGTCGGCCGCACCGGCCGCCGAACCGGCACAACCCGCGCCGCCCGCCGCCGTGCAACCGCCGACTGCACAACCGGCTGCACCGCCCGCATCTTCGCCTGTCACATCGCCTGTCACACAGTGAACTCGCGCGCGAATGCGCGTGATTCGGCAATTTCGACCGATTACAGATTTCCGTGAAATCGCCGATGACACTCTTTAACAACTATTTCAGTCCACCGGTCGACAATGGGAAACGTTTCATAGACATCGGCTTCTAACCGATACACCCCACGCAAACGGGAACGGGGTGTGCAGCGCAAGCCCCTTGAAACCGGCAAGGCTCGCCCCACCTAGGGGACAACAAGGCCAGATGCCACTGCGAAGAGGAGTGCCGCCATGCAAATGATCTACAACAGCCCCAACTACTGCGTCGTCGAATTCGCGCCGCAGGCCGGCCACCACCTGATGAATGCCGGCGGATACGAAATCGTCGACAAGAACGCACAGCGCGAGATCTTCATCGACGGCGAACTTGCCGAACGATTCCGCGCACACGTGAAGCAGCTGATCGAAGATGAACCGTCGCTCGATGAAGTCGACGAATTCCTCGGACAATTCGACAGCCTGATGATGATGCCCGTCGTACTGCACTGACGACCCGCGGCCCGGCGCCTCGCGCGGCCGGGCCATTCGCCGCGCATCGACGCGGCGCCGCGAGCACTCCGATCATGCCCCTGCCCGGTTCGCCGGGCGGGGGTTTTCATTTGGCGGCCCGGCCGGCGCCGCGCAAGGCCGGGCGGCGCCCATGCGCACCGGCTACAATGACGGTTTTCCCGTCTTCGCCGGTCTTTCGCCCATGTCTGCGACTCCTCTCGCCGCTTCCGTCCCGCTCGACGCGCACTACACGCGCGGCGCCGCTCTGCCTGCGCTGCTGAAATCGCGCATCCTGATCCTCGACGGCGCGATGGGCACGATGATCCAGCGCTACAAACTCGACGAAGCCGCGTATCGCGGCGAGCGCTTCAAGGATTTCCCGCGCGACATCAAGGGCAACAACGAGCTGCTGTCGATCACGCAGCCGCAGATCATCCGCGAGATCCACGACCAGTACTTCGCGGCCGGCGCCGACATCGTCGAGACCAACACGTTCGGCGCGACGACCGTCGCGCAGGCCGACTACGAGATGGAAGATCTCGTCGTCGAGATGAACATCGAATCGGCGAAGCTCGCGCGCGAGGCGGCCGCGAAATATGCGACGCCGGACAAGCCGCGCTTCGTCGCGGGCGCGATCGGGCCGACGCCGAAAACGGCCAGCATCTCGCCGGACGTCAACGACCCGGGCGCCCGCAACGTCACGTTCGACGAGCTGCGCGCGTCGTACTACCAGCAGGCGAAAGCACTGCTCGACGGCGGCGTCGACCTGTTCCTCGTCGAGACGATCTTCGACACGCTGAACGCGAAGGCCGCACTGTTCGCGCTCGACGAACTGTTCGAGGACACCGGCGAGCGCCTGCCGATCATGATCTCGGGCACCGTCACCGATGCGTCGGGCCGGATCCTGTCGGGCCAGACCGTCGAGGCGTTCTGGAACTCGCTGCGTCACGCGAAGCCGCTGACGTTCGGCCTGAACTGCGCGCTCGGCGCGGCGCTGATGCGCCCGTACATCGCCGAGCTCGCGAAACTGTGCGACACCTACGTGTCGTGCTACCCGAACGCGGGCCTGCCGAACCCGATGGCCGAGACCGGCTTCGACGAGACGCCGGACGTCACGTCGGGGCTCCTGAAGGAATTCGCGCAAGCCGGGCTCGTGAACCTCGCGGGCGGCTGCTGCGGCACGACGCCCGAACACATCGCCGAGATCGCGAAGGCGCTCGCCGACGTGAAGCCGCGCCGCTGGCCGAACCAGTACAGCGACAACGCCTGACCCGACCGCCCCACGCCCTTCATCACCAGAATTCGCACCGCCATGACCGATCACATGATGCGCCTCGCCGGCCTCGAGCCGTTCAACGTCACGTCCGGAACGCTCTTCATCAACGTCGGTGAGCGCACCAACGTCACCGGCTCGAAGGCGTTCGCACGCATGATCCTCAACGGCCAGTTCGACGAGGCGCTCGCCGTCGCGCGCCAGCAGGTCGAGAACGGCGCGCAGGTGATCGACATCAACATGGACGAGGCGATGCTCGATTCGAAGGCGGCGATGGTGCGCTTCCTGAACCTGATCGCGTCGGAACCGGACATCGCGCGCGTGCCGATCATGATCGACTCGTCGAAGTGGGAAGTCATCGAGGCGGGCCTGAAGTGCGTGCAGGGCAAGGCGATCGTGAACTCGATCTCGCTGAAGGAAGGCGAGGAGGCGTTCGTCCATCATGCGAAGCTGATCCGCCGCTACGGCGCCGCGGCCGTCGTGATGGCGTTCGACGAGCAGGGCCAGGCCGACACGTTCGCGCGCAAGACCGAGATCTGCAAGCGCTCGTACGATGTGCTCGTGAACCAGTGCGGCTTCCCGCCGGAAGACATCATCTTCGACCCGAACATCTTCGCGGTCGCCACCGGCATCGAGGAGCACAACAACTACGCGGTCGACTTCATCGAGGCGACCCGCTGGATCAAGCAGAACCTGCCGTACGCAAAGGTGAGCGGCGGCGTGTCGAACGTGTCGTTCTCGTTCCGCGGCAACGACCCGGTGCGCGAGGCGATCCACACCGTGTTCCTGTACCACGCGATCCAGGCGGGGATGGACATGGGCATCGTGAACGCGGGCCAGCTCGGCGTGTACGCCGAGCTCGACGCGGAGCTGCGCGAGCGCGTCGAGGACGTGATCCTGAACCGCCGCGACGACTCGACCGACCGCCTGCTCGAAATCGCCGACAAGTTCAAGGCGGGCGGCGCGAAGAAGGAAGAGAACCTCGAGTGGCGCAACCAGCCGGTCGAGAAGCGGCTCTCGCATGCGCTCGTGCACGGCATCACGAACTTCATCGTCGAGGATACGGAAGAAGTCCGCGCGAAGATCGCCGCGGCCGGCGGCCGCCCGATCAACGTGATCGAAGGCCCGCTGATGGACGGGATGAACATCGTCGGCGACTTGTTCGGCCAGGGCAAGATGTTCCTGCCGCAGGTCGTGAAATCGGCGCGCGTGATGAAGCAGGCGGTCGCGCACCTGATCCCGTTCATCGAGGAAGAAAAGCGCCTGCTCGCGGAAGCGGGCGGCGACGTGCGCGCGAAGGGCAAGATCGTCATCGCGACCGTGAAGGGCGACGTGCACGACATCGGCAAGAACATCGTGTCGGTCGTGCTCCAGTGCAACAACTTCGAAGTCGTCAACATGGGCGTGATGGTCCCGTGCAACGAGATTCTCGCGAAGGCGAAGGTCGAGGGTGCGGACATCATCGGGCTGTCGGGCCTCATCACGCCGAGCCTCGAGGAAATGGCGTACGTCGCGTCGGAAATGCAGCGCGACGACTACTTCCGCGTGAAGAAGATCCCGCTGCTGATCGGCGGCGCGACGACCTCGCGCGTGCACACGGCCGTCAAGATCGCGCCGCACTACGAAGGCCCGGTGGTCTACGTGCCCGACGCGTCGCGCTCGGTGTCGGTCGCATCGAGCCTGCTGTCCGACGAAGGCGCGGCGAAGTACCTCGACGAACTGAAGTCCGACTACGAACGCATCCGCGACCAGCACGCGAACCGCAAGGCGCAGCCGATGGTCACGCTCGCCGAGGCGCGCGCGAACAAGACCCGGGTCGACTGGGCGAGCTACCGGCCGGTGAAGCCGAAGTTCATCGGCCGCCGCGTGTTCAAGAACTACGACCTGAACGAGCTCGCGAACTATATCGACTGGGGCCCGTTCTTCCAGACCTGGGACCTCGCGGGCCCGTACCCGGCGATCCTGAACGACGAGATCGTCGGCGAATCGGCGCGCCGCGTGTTCTCCGACGCGAAATCGATGCTCGCGCGCCTGATCCAGGGACGCTGGCTGACCGCGAGCGGCGTGATCTCGCTGCTGCCGGCAAATACCGTCAACGACGACGACATCGAGATCTACAGCGACGAGTCGCGCAGCGAGGTGCTGCTCACGTGGCGCAACCTGCGCCAGCAGAGCGTGCGTCCGGTGGTCGACGGCGTGATGCGGCCGAACCGCTCGCTCGCCGACTTCATCGCGCCGAAGGAATCGGGCGTCGCCGACTACATCGGGATGTTCGCGGTGACGGCCGGCCTGGGTGTCGACGTGAAGGAAAAGCAGTTCGAAGCCGACCACGACGACTACAGCGCGATCATGCTGAAGGCGCTCGCCGACCGCTTCGCGGAAGCGTTCGCGGAAGCGATGCACGCGCGCGTGCGGCGCGAGCTGTGGGGTTATGCGAGCGGCGAGACGCTCGACAACGATGCGCTGATCGCGGAAAAGTACGCGGGCATCCGCCCGGCACCCGGCTATCCGGCCTGCCCCGACCACCTCGTGAAGCGCGACATGTTCGACGTGCTGCACGCGGACGAGATCGGCATGAGCGTGACCGACTCGCTGGCGATGCTGCCGGCCGCGAGCGTGTCGGGCTTCTATCTCGCGCATCCGGACAGCACGTATTTCTCGGTCGGGAAAATCGGACAGGATCAGCTCGAGGACTACGCGCAGCGCATGGCGCTGTCGCTCGACGACGCGCGCCGCGCGCTTGCGCCGCAGCTCTGACCGGCCCTTCGGCGGACGCAGCGCCGCCCGCTATCGTCAGACAAAAGAAAAAGCCCGCTCGGAAGCGGGCTTTTTTCTGCCTTTCGATCCTTTCGGACCGCCGGGCAAGGACGCTCAGAAGCCCCAGTGCACGTCGGCTTCGCCGGCTTTCGCTTCGCGCAGCATCGTGAGGAACGGCGCGACGCGCTGGGCCAGGCTCGGCGGCACTTCGTGGTGCGCGTGGTCGGCTTCGTCCTCGTGGAAATGGCCGGCATGCTCGGCGCGCTCCTGCTTCGCCTGCGCAACGGCGCCTTCCAGCTTGGCGATCGCGTGGTCCAGTTCGTCGTGCGTAATCACGCCGCGCTCGCCCAGCTGCTTGCCGACGAGACCCAGCACATACACGGCGAAATCCTTCAGCACGTCGAGATCCTGTGCCGCCTTGCTCTTGAACGTAATCATGACAATTCCCTTTTCATCTTGTTGTGCCTGCGCGGCGAGGTTGGGGAACGCCGGCAGACCGGCGTCCGGCCTCGCGGACGCGGGCCGCCTGAGCGGCATATTAGCACCTGTTAAAATTCTGCGATCCCTGAAACGCGCGCTTAAAAAGCGCGCCGGCGGGCCGGCGTTTCCGGCCGCCACCAACGAAGCCTTCTACCAGCATGCTGCCAGCACACAAACAGACCCTCGAAGCCCTGCTCGCGGATAGCGTCAAGCAGGTCGCACACGCGCTGAAAGGCGCCGACGCTGCATTCGTCGCCCCGACCATCACGCTGGAGCGCCCGAAGGTCGCCGCGCACGGCGACGTCGCGTGCAACGTCGCGATGCAGCTCGCCAAGCCGCTCGGCACGAACCCGCGCCAGCTCGCCGAGCAGATCGTCGCCGCCCTGACCGCCCAGCCGGGCGCGCAAGGCCTCGTCGACGCCGCCGAGATCGCCGGCCCCGGCTTCATCAACCTGCGCCTGTCGGCCGCCGCGAAGCAGGCGGTGATCGCCGCCGTGTTCGACCAGGGCCGCGCGTTCGGCACGTCGGATCGCGAGAAAGGCAAGCAGGTGCTGCTCGAATTCGTGTCGGCGAACCCGACCGGCCCGCTGCACGTCGGCCACGGCCGCCAGGCCGCGCTCGGCGACGTGCTCGCGAACGTGATCGCGAGCCAGGGCTACGCGGTGCACCGCGAGTTCTACTACAACGACGCAGGCGTGCAGATCGGCAACCTCGCGATCTCGACGCAGGCGCGCGCACGCGGGCTGAAGCCGGGCGACGCGGGCTGGCCGGAAGCCGCGTACAACGGCGAATACATCGCCGACATCGCACGCGACTTCCTGGCAGGCGAAACGGTCGCCGCGTCGGACGGCGAGCCGGTCAAGGGCACGGGCGACGTCGAGGATCTCGACGCGATCCGCAAGTTCGCGGTCACGTACCTGCGCCGCGAGCAGGACATGGACCTGCAGGCGTTCGGCGTGAAGTTCGACCAGTATTACCTCGAGTCGTCGCTGTATAGCGAAGGCCGCGTCGAGAAGACGGTCGACGCGCTGATCAAGGCCGGCATGACCTACGAACAGGACGGCGCGCTGTGGCTGCGCACGACCGACGAAGGCGACGACAAGGATCGCGTGATGCGCAAGTCGGACGGCACGTACACGTACTTCGTGCCGGACGTCGCATACCACGTGACGAAGTGGGAGCGCGGCTTCACGAAGGTGATCAACATCCAGGGTTCGGACCACCACGGCACGATCGCGCGCGTGCGCGCCGGCCTGCAGGGGCTGCACATCGGGATCCCGAAGGGTTACCCCGACTACGTGCTGCACAAGATGGTCACCGTGATGCGCGACGGCCAGGAAGTGAAGATCTCGAAGCGTGCGGGCAGCTACGTGACGGTGCGCGACCTGATCGAATGGTCGGGCGGCGCGGCGGCGGGCCAGGAAGCGGCGCCCGACCTGATCGACGAAGCGACCATCACGCGCGGCCGCGACGCGGTGCGGTTCTTCCTGATCTCGCGCAAGGCCGATACCGAGTTCGTGTTCGACATCGACCTCGCGCTGAAACAGAACGACGAGAACCCGGTCTATTACGTCCAGTACGCGCATGCGCGGATCTGCTCGGTGCTCAACGAACTGAAGGCGCGCTACAACGTCGACGCCGCGCAGCTGCCGGATGCCGACCTGTCGCAGCTGACGAGCGCGCAGGCGGCGTCGCTGATGCAGAAGCTGGCCGAGTACCCGGACATGCTCACGCACGCGGCGAACGAGCTGGCGCCGCACGCGGTCGCGTTCTACCTGCGCGACCTCGCTGGTGAATTCCACTCGTTCTACAATGCGGAGCGCGTGCTGGTGGACGACGAAGCGCCGCGCAATGCGCGCGCCGCGCTGCTCGCCGCGACCCGGCAGGTGCTCGAGAACGGCCTGGCGGTGCTCGGCGTGTCCGCGCCCGCCAAGATGTAACGACGCAAGCGGCCCGAACCGGGCAGCGAATGGCCGTGGCAGCGCCCGCCGTCGGATGCCCGCCGTCGGACGCCCGCCGCAGCCTTTTCACGATTCTTTTTGCAGGTGACTCAAGCAATGGCACAACCACGCCGCACTTCGAAACAATCGAAACAAGCCGGAGGGACATTTCTTGGAATCGTGCTGGGCCTGATCGTCGGCCTCGCGATCGCGGTGGTGGTGGCACTCTACATCACGCGTTCCCCGTCGCCGTTCGTGTCGAAGGTCGCGCCGCCGCCGGCCGACAACGGCGCGAGCCAGCCGCAGCAGTTCGATCCGAACCGCGCGCTGCAGGGCAAGACGCCCGGCCAGCCGGTGCCGCAGGCCGCGCAGTCGGCGCCGCCGAACACCGCGCCCGGCCAGGCCGCGAACCAGACCCAGGGCGGCCTGCTGCCCGAACCGCAGATCGTCGAAGTGCCGCCGTCGGCCAACGGGTCGAGCGGCTCGAACAATACCGGCAGCTCGAACGGCACGACCGCGTCGAACAACACGTCGTCGAACAATGCGTCGTCGGGCAACGGCGTCGCCGTCGCGCCGAAGCCGGCCGACACCACGCCGCCGCCGAAGAAGACGCAGCAGGCGCAACAGCAGCAGCAAGGCGGCGAGGACGACCTCGCACGTTTCGCCGCGCAGAAGCAGGCGCAGCAAGCCGCCGCACAAAAGCAGCAACAGCAGCAACTGGCCGCGAACACGCCGAAGCCGACCTCGTCGGCCACGGCCGCCGCGGCAGCGAAGCCGCCGACCGCGAACGACGCGAATACCGGCTACTTCCTGCAGGTGGGCGCGTACAAGACGGAAAGCGACGCCGAGCAGCAGCGCGCGCGCCTCGGCTTCCAGGGCTTCGAGTCGAAGGTGTCGAAGCGCGATGTCAGCGGTGTGACGTACTTCCGCGTGCGCGTCGGCCCGTTCTCGAAGTTCGAGGATATGAACTCGGCCCGCCAGCGCCTGTCCGATGCAGGTGTCGACACGGCGGTGATCCGTTTCACGAAGCAGTAAGCAACCGGCCGAGCCCACTCAGAACCCGTTACGTTCCGTAACCCGAGCAACTGATTCGACGTTCACAACATGAAAAAACTGCTTAGCACGCTCCTTCTTTCCCTGGGCCTGGCCGCCGGTCTCGCGCAGGCTTCGCCCGCCGCGCCGGTCGCCGGCAAGGACTTCGAGGTGATGAAGTCGCCGCAGCCGGTGTCCGCGCCGGCCGGCAAGGTCGAGGTGATCGAGTTCTTCTGGTACGGCTGCCCGCACTGCTACGAATTCGAGCCGACGATCGAGGCCTGGGTGAAGAAGCAGGGCAGCAACATCGACTTCAAGCGCATCCCGGTCGCATTCCGTGACGATTTCGTCCCGCACTCGAAGCTGTTCTACGCGGTGTCCGCGCTCGGCATCTCCGAGAAGGTCACGCCGGCGATCTTCAACGCGATCCACAAGCAGAAGAACTACCTGCTGACGCCGCAGGCGCAGGCCGACTTCCTGGCCACGCAGGGCGTCGACAAGAAGCAGTTCATGGACGCGTACAACTCGTTCAGCGTGCAGGGCGAAGTGAACCAGTCGGCCAAGCTGCTGAAGGACTACGCGATCGACGGCGTGCCGACGGTCGTCGTCCAGGGCAAGTACAAGACGGGCCCCGCTTACGCGAACAGCATCCCGGGTACCGCCCAGGTGCTCGACTTCCTCGTGAAGCAGGTTCAGGACAAGAAGCTCTGATCCCCGCCCGCGCGCCGGCATGACTACTCCGCTGAAGGTCTTCATCACCGGCGCATCGAGCGGCCTCGGCCTCGCGATGGCCGAGGAATACGCCCGCCAGGGCGCCACGCTCGCACTCGTCGCGCGACGCACCGATGCCCTCGACGCGTTCGCGCGACGCTTCCCGAAGCTGTCCATCTCCGTCTACTCCGCCGACGTGCGCGACGCCGACGCGCTCGCGACGGCCGCCGCGTCGTTCATCGCGACGCACGGCTGCCCCGACGTCGTGATCGCGAATGCAGGCATCAGCCAGGGCGCCGTCACGGGCCAGGGCGATCTCGCAACGTTCCGCGACGTGATGGACATCAACTACTACGGGATGGTCGCGACGTTCGAGCCGTTCGTCGGCCCGATGACGGCCGCGCGCCACGGCACGCTGGTCGGTGTCGCGAGCGTCGCCGGCGTGCGCGGGCTGCCGGGCTCCGGCGCGTACAGCGCGTCGAAATCGGCCGCGATGAAGTACCTCGAAGCGC
Organism: Burkholderia sp. 572; assembly: GCF_040545135.1. Lineage (NCBI taxonomy): Bacteria > Pseudomonadati > Pseudomonadota > Betaproteobacteria > Burkholderiales > Burkholderiaceae > Burkholderia > Burkholderia sp. 572. The sequence continues at coordinate 60,243 of NZ_JBEPLH010000038.1, forward strand.
TGCGCGTCGAGCTGCGGCCGGCCGGCGTCGGCGTCGTGACGATCGCGCCCGGCTACATCCGCACGCCGATGACCGCGCACAATCCGTACCGGATGCCGTTCCTGATGGACGCCGACCGCTTCGCCGCGCGTGCGGCCCGGGCGATCGCGCGGCAGCACGCGTTCCGCGTGATTCCGTGGCAGATGGGTGTCGTCGCGAAGGTGCTGCACGTGCTGCCGCGCTGGCTCTACGACCGCCTGTTCGAGAAGGCGCCGCGCAAGCCGAAGGCCGGCGCGCACTGATCGGCCAAACGGCCCGCGTGACGCATCGCGGGCCGCTTCTCCGCTTCTCCGCCTCTCCGCCTCTCCGCCTCTCCGCCTCTCCGCCTCTCCGCCTCTCCGCCTCTCCGCCTCTCCGCCTCTCCGCCTCTCCGCCTCTCCGC
>NZ_JBEPLH010000039.1:0-57283 GCF_040545135.1 Burkholderia sp. 572
TCGGTTCGCGATAAAACGTGGCTCCACTGGCATCTCGGCGATCTCGATTGGAAAGCCGCCATGCTAAAGCAATACGGTGTCGGTGCCACGCTTACCGACCAGCCACTTTCTTGATAGCTGAAATGCCATATTGTTGTCCTTTGAGGTCTGAAAAATTAGGACACCCGAATAATCTTCCACAAAGCAACATATGGGTTGAGGATACTTATCGCTGTTCCGTTGCCAGTGTTGCCAATCGTGATGTTGGCGTTTGCGCCTTGGGTATCAATTTCCGTGTGGAAATTTTGGACGCTGATGTTTGCACCTGATCCATTGATGGAGACGTTCGCGTACTGTGGCTGTATGCTGATGTTCGATCCTGAAACGTCCGTCCACACGTTGAAGTATCGGCCGTTGTCCGGGCCATACGCGCGTCCAATTTGCGTAGCAAAGGCCGAATCCGAACCCATGCCAACCGCATGGTTGTGTCCGCCATCATTCACGCCGTGCCCGTGCGGGGTTTGGTAGACACCGTGAGAATGGCCGCCGTCGTTGATGCCGTGGGCGTGATCCCAAGAGGCGTGATGCGAGTGCCCACCGTCCTGTACTTGATGCGAGTGTGCAGGCAAGTTAGCGACGGCCAGTGCGACGGCTGTAGCGCCCCCAGCGGCCCCGCGTTGGTACGAGAGTCCCGCACCGATGGTCATACGGTCGCGCAAGTCCGGCGTACCGTTAGATCCATCTGCAACCTGCCAGCCGGGGCCGTATTTCGTCACGATATCCGCTTGGTTGCCCCAGAAGTCTAGAACCGTCCCAATCGGGAATGATTGGTTATTCGAAACGTCGGCGACAAACCGTTGGCCGTCAAACAGGAATCGATAGGTGCCGCCGGATTTGATGCCGGTTGCTTGAATCGCGTTGCCGTCCGACGCCACGGCTGAGACGGGGGCCAGGTTGTCTACCTTGAGGGTGACCCCCGTTGAGTTCGTATTCGCGGCACGCACATAGACGACGAAGCCACGCGTCAACGACGTGAGATTCAGGCCCGTGTTGATGACTAATCCATTGGGTGCGCTCGCGGGTGCTGAGTCATCAACGTACAACGCACGCGCCTTGTCGTTTCCAGAACTGACAACCCATCGCGTGCCGTCGTAGACGAACTGGTAAATCACTCCGCCGACCAGATATCCCGCATCGAGAGGATTACCCAGACCATCCACCACAGCCCGGTTTCCAAAGTTGTTCAGGTTGAATGTGTATGCGCCCGTGTTGGTTGAGGGAATCAGGACGTTGAGAGAGATTCCGGCATTGAGTCCGGACAGTCCTTGAATCGGCAACGTTGCAGTCAGGGCGCTAGTTGAACCCTGTCCGGCAACGTACGTTAGGTATCCTCAGCGAATTTCTTTGCCTGAGTCTCTTGTGGCGTCAGAATTTTATCGATACTGATAAAGATACAGTTCTTGAAATCAGGGTAACCAATTCCTTGTCCGTCGCCCGTGCACAGCAAATCGAGACGCTGACCGCGCCGCAGGGTAGGAAGCGCTGCTCTTGCGCTTTCATGAAACGAAAGGCTGACGCGAGCCGACTCATTGTCCATTCCTTCTTTGAACGCACCTACAGGATCGATATCTTCATTTTTCGAGTTCGTCGGGAAAGTTTTCAGGATCATGCTGTTTGAGCCATCAACACTTTCCATCAAACCTTGTAGACGGATCGATTTTCCCTTGTATTTTGCATCAGCGTTGAGCTTATTTTCTTCATAGTCGGCTACGACTTGTTTAACTTGGACGACTGGTTGTTGCGCAGCTCGCTGCAAATATTCCTCTTCGGCGCGCTTGGTGTCCTCGGGAGTGGGATTTGCATTTGGTGTAGTTGCGACAGGATCATGGCCGCGCGCTGCATCAATTTCGGGTTGAGTGACTCCTGAACTCCTGTCCGAGAAATATTTGATGGCTGCAAGTCCGATAATGCCAAGCACGAGTACAGCGAGAACGATCCGTAATACTGACAGCAAAAATCCTTTCATTTTAATCCCCGTATATGTGTGGTAACGAATTTAAACGTGGTTTGTAATAGTTCTGAGTAGGGTTGCAAGTCGCGAAGATTTATTTAGTTGCCTGCGTCTTCGAGCGGTTGAGGAATTAGAGCGCAACCGCAATGCTTGCACTTGCGGGCATCACGCAAAACGAATTCACGACAGTCAGGGCATTTGACATGTGTTTCTGGCGTGGGCATGCCGTTTTGTGGTGATAGATCACGTGCGATCAACAGAAAAATAACGGCAATGAGCGGGCTAAACACTAACGCAACGAATCCCCACCCCAACCCGGAGCGGCCGCGCTTGACCGCAAGCATGCCGACCGCAACCGAAAATACAAGCCAAAGCAGAAAAATAACCATCACGACTCCCCGGAAGTTGTTGTTTGTCGATTATAGTGCCGGACCCTCGGAGGTGGCTTGGAAGTTGGCGGGCGTGCGCGTGCTCGGTGGAATGCAACCCTCATAACTTCACCACGGTAAGCTGACGGGCCTGTGAATGCTGACTATCGAACTGGAAGATGTTCGAGAGGTTGCCGGGGGCGTAGTCCGGCGGCACGAAAGTAAGATAACGGGACAACTACTAAACCTTACGAAAATGCGAAAACTACTAGCGGGGTTGCTGGGCGCTGTACCTGGACTATCTTTCGCCGTTTCGCCCCTGTCGGTTAGCCCACGGGATCGAGGGGGGCCCATAGACGTGCTGGTTGATGTGTTCCGCATCGTATTTGGCGGGATTCCCACGTGGGTGTGGGTCGTCTTGCTGATCTTGATGCTGTGGGGAGCAGCGATCGAGAAGCGGAAAAAGAAATGAGTCACGGCCCACAAGTGAATAGGCTTGCGGGCGTTTTTTGTGGGGTACACGTCAGGGCAAGCAAGCGTCGGTACACGCGGCGATAAGGCAGGACCTAATTGACCTTGGAGGGAGCGTGGTAAAGCAGGGCGCGCGGCATCCTTCGGCGTCTCGGGAAGTAAAGTACCTGCCGGGGAGCAGTGAGGTAAACTCGCAGGATAGAGGTCTGTTTTGTTGTACTTACGCGACAACTTACGCGGCAGGTCGAAGAAACTCCACGAAATCAACTACTTATGACAGATTCAGGTTTGCCCACGCCGGGCAATGGCCAGGCCGACGAGTGCGTGACGCTCGTCGCCACAGCGTCGCTGCCCACACGCTACGGTACGTTCAAGTCGTACGCTTTCCGCGTATCGGGCAGCGATGCCGAACATCTCGCGCTCGTGATGGGTGACGTCGCCGGCGAGCAGTCCGTGCTGACGCGGCTGCATTCCGAATGCCTGACCGGCGACGTGTTCGGCTCGTACCGCTGCGACTGCGGCGAGCAACTCGATCTCGCGTTGCGCTACATCGCGGCCGAAGACCGCGGCGTGCTGCTGTATCTGCGCGGGCATGAAGGGCGCGGGATCGGCCTGAGCAACAAGATTCGCGCGTACGCGCTGCAGGAGCAGGGGCGCGACACCGTCGAGGCAAACCTCGACCTCGGCCTGCCCGACGACGCCCGCGAATACGACTCGGCCGCCGCGATCCTCCGGATCCTCGGCGTGACGTCGGTGCGGCTGATGAGCAACAACCCGGCGAAGTTCGACACGCTCGCGAAGCACGGCATTCCCGTCTGCGAACGCGTGGCGCTTGCGGTGCCCGTGCGCGAGGAAAACGAGCGTTATATCCGCACGAAGCAGACGAAGTTCGGGCATTACTTCGAAGAAAACGAGTAACGGAAACAAGGGGCTCTGCGGAGCCCCTTGCTCCATCTGGATTTCGCACCTCGAAGCCTTTATGGTAAAGGGTTTGAGCCGAAAGTTGCGTTTGTCAGGTGCATTGTCTGCACTTGACGAAATAGGCGAAAACTTGGCACTCTGGCGTAACATTTTCCTACGCCAGACCGAAAAGCTACGCTGCGGTCCCGGCCTACAACAAAAACCTACGCCGACCGCTGATGAGATTCGACGCACGAACCGCGAGCAAGCTGCCTGCAGGGCAGCACATGACCTTTGACGGATTCCCGGGACTCCGCTTTCAGGCCAGCGAGAGCCGTCGCTCCTGGATCTACCGATATAAATCCCCCATTGACGACCGGATGCGTCAGGTGAAGCTCGGCGAGTGGCCGGCCATGGGGTTTCCCGCAGCGATTTCTGAATGGGAGCAAAGGCGAGCGGAGCGCGATGCCGGGGCCGATCCTGCTGCTGCAAAGCGCGAGAAGCGCGCTGCGGTTGCCAATTCGCGCACTGTCGACGCATACACCGTCAAGCGGGTGTGTTTCGACTACATGGGCGGCTATCTGGAGCCGACCCGGAAGGATAAGGGCGTGATCGAGGTTAGGCGGATGTTCAAGGCGATGCTCGGCCCGATCGAGAGCGTTCCGGCTGCGTCGATAACTCGTGCGCAGGCGTTCGAATTCTTGAATTCCTATCGTGCCACGCCGGCGCTCGCCGCTCGCCTCCGCATGGAGTTAGGCGGAGCATGGGACTATGCGATGGACGCTGGGAGGCTGCCTGACGGCACGCCGAACTGGTGGCGAATGATCCTGCGCGGCAAGCTTCGTAGCAAGGGGCGCACGATCGACGGCGTCGCCATGGGCACAAAAAAGCGGGTATTGGGCGAGGATGAGGTTGGCACGCTGCTCCGCTGGCTGCCGAATATGAGCCTAACGGTTTCGGACGCGATCACGTTGTATCTGTGGACGGGCGCCCGCGGCGGCGAAATCATTTCTATGGAGTCGCACGAAATCGCCGACGAGGCGGACGGCCTCTGGTGGACCGTGCCGAAGGAAAAAACCAAGAACTCGTGGCGCGCGAAAGCAGGGGATTTGCGGGTGCCGCTCGTTGGTCGAGCCGAGGCCGTTGTCCGTCGACGCAAGGACCAGGCTGTGAACGGCTTTCTGTTCCCGACGTCGACCGGCGAGATGATGAAGCAGACCGTCATTTCGCACGGCATTTACTATCATCAGCCGTACTGTAAGCAGGCGCCGAATCATAATCGGCCGCGGCTACCCGTCACGCACTGGTCGCCTCACGATTTGCGGAGGACCGCCCGAACTATGCTTGCCGCACTTGGGTGCCCGCATGATGTCGCGGAGGCGGTACTTGGTCATGTTCAACCGGGTGTAGCCGGCGTGTATAACCGGCACCACTACGATCGGGAACGTCGAGAGTGGCTCACGCGCCTGTCGCAGTTCCTTGATGAACTCGTGCTGCGATATCCGACTAAGTAATCTGTTGTGTAAGGCGAGGTTAGACCAAACGGACAGCGTCAGATCGTCTGACTCTGTTCGGCCAACAGGAGACATCGTTCGCTTGATTCCGGGCATCTTGGAGCGGCCGCTGCACCTTCCGAAACGGACACTCAATGCGTGCTAGCGCCGCCAGTGCACGGGTTTTATGCATCGACGCGACCACGAAGCACGGTTTGCGGTCGCGCGCGCTGCACTGCGCGCGTGAGGGCGAAACTCAGTACGGCTCCGGCCACACCTCACTCTTCGGCACGTTCTGGAATTTCTCTCTGCCTGAGTGCTTCCATTCCCAGTCGGAACGCCTGGATGCACGCCTTATCGTCGTCCGTCAGCGGATTTCGGCCAGCAACGACTTCAACCCTTGCTGCGAGATCTTCCAGCCCGATCGCAGGCGGAAGATAGCGTTCAATATCTCGCGGATTCATCGATAAGACACGACGTGCCACCCGATCGCCGTGGCTTTGCGAACTGCCGACTCTGAGCGCATGCCTCAGAACGCGAAGCAGGGTGGCATCAACACCCACCATCTGGCCAAGCCACGTGCTCACATCGTCCGGTCGTCCCCAGCTATCCCACAGGTGCAAGTTGAAGAACAGTTCCGGCAGATCCAACAACCGACCGTCGCCGGCAAGATGTCTGAGGCGCTCGACCACTGCCGTCCGCATTGCCGCCACGGTCTCGGGAGAGAACTCCCGAAAGACCGAATCACGCTCCCCTGCATCCGGCTGGTGCATATTGTCGATGCTGCTGGTGATATGGCAAACCGCGCTCAAGGCGACGGCACTACGGGCGAGATCAAGGAACAAAGGCTCCCGCTCCGCGGTCGGCAGGCACTTTGCCAGATGATGCACGAGCCAGTAGAACTGGACCGAGGCATGAATCGAATAAAAACCTGGTACTCGATCGCCGTCAATGGCGAGCATCCGGTCGCCGATACGGAAAACCGCGCGCAGGCATGAGCGCGCGAAGTCCACACCAAGATCATCGAGTTCGATCAGGCGAAGAAGAAGTTGATGCGCGCGGGTACTCCCGTCGGTGCGACGGTCGTCGAGTGCGTTCGACCACGCGCGCTCAAGCGCATCAGTTTCGTCATTCAGGGCAATGAAGGCGCGCAGCTCGGCGCGACTCAGTCTTGTCGGTGGGACCCCAAACTGGAAATAAACATCGGACATCTCAGGTGAACACACACGGGCCAGCCTATTCCATTCCCGTACGTGCTCCGCTGCAAAGAACGTGTTACCCCAGACGGATTGCAGCCGCGGGAACAGCCTTTGAAGCAAGGCCTTCACGGGCGTCCTGTAGGTTTCATCTAGGGATGCGAGCCATGCATCGTGAAAGGTACGTTCCCGCTCACGACGTCCCTCGCGGCCGCCGGTGCCAGTGAAGTAGTCGAGATTGTCACGCACAGCCGCATAGGCAGGCGGCACGAACACGCGCAGGAACTCTAGCGCGATGAAGTCCACCGGGTTGACTTCGCCGCGTACTGCCGGAAATGTGACCAGAAGCGAATTGATGATGCGCACGACGTCACGCGGTCGCTGAATGAGGGGAGACAGGCCGTCGTGGAAAACGTTGCCCCAGTATGTGGTCGCGAACTCTGGAGCGTCGATGTCGCCGAAGAGCTCGTTCAGGTCGGCAATCAGTTTGGCAACAAGCAGATCGTGGTCGACCGCTGGCAGCGAGAATTGCGCCTGAACAATTTTTTCGACGTATGCGTCTCCGTCTTCAATGTTGAGCGACGAACGGAGCGCCTGCGACACAAGTTGGCGGTCGAAAGCGAGCAGATACACGACGTTGGGGAAGTCCGCGAGCGCCTTGATTACCTTGAAGACTTCGCGTATTTCATCGGGCGCGAGCCGGTCAATATCATCGACGAAGACCACAAAGCGCCGTCCGGATTGAGCGAGCTTCTCGGCGATCGTCGCCTTGAGTTTTGGTACGTCCTTGGGCGAAGTGCGGAAACGCCCCAGCGCATAGGCAACCATCTTGTCGAGCAGCGGGAGCTTCACCCCAGTGCTCGCCGCTATCGAGGTCGATACCGCACTGCCGATAGCATCAGCGTACGTCGACATGGCTTCAGCACACGCCATGAGCACCTCGTTTTCAGCCGGAAACTGAGCGCTGATCTGGGCGAGGAACTGGGCCGCCAGTTGGTCACGGTCTGCGAACCACCACGGATTGAAGTCAATGACCACGGGAGCGGATTCCATGTCGGCTGGCGCTTGCCCCGAGGAATCTGTGAGATAGTGCCGCACGAAGTTGAGCAGCGATGTCTTCCCAGCTCCCCATGGTGCGTCTATCGCCATGACTAGGCCCTTTGGCCCGGGGGTATTGCGCGCGGCACTCGCAATCGCGCGCGCGAACGGCGCATATCCGTACGCATCTTGCGTGGGATGTACCTGCGGACTGTCGCTGCCAAGCGGCATCGCAAGCGACGGCTCGATAAGGGTGGCACCAACAACCGATCCATTCATGCTTCACCTATTCTTTTTTCTGGTTCCGCTCGTGGATATGCGCGCGACAGGACACCGGGATTCAACCCTAGGCAGGTGGACCCATGCGCGTCGATACCGTGGCGCCGCGAACCCAAGTTGGCTCGTCAGCGAAGATTGTACTCAGGGAGAAGGCCCGCCGCTTTGCCGGAGTCGAGCGCGACGCTGCGCGCGGGATCAGCATTGAACTTGTCTCTCAGTGAGCGAAATTGCCCTTTCGATTTGTGTGTCTCGTGGTAGGTACGAATGGCCGTTATGGCGTCGAGAGGAGCCAGCGGCCGCGTCTCGGGTTGACGGGCCGTTGCGGGTCGATTTCCGTCGGTTGCTTTCGATTGTGAGGGCACGTATCGGGCCGTGCGAGCGTACCTGGACAACCAAGCGGAGTAAAAACAACAGGGCCGGTGGCCCGGCCTCTCAAACAATGCACCGGCCTGCGTATCGGTTTCTACGCGACAGCCAGTTTCGCGCGCTCCGCAACGAAACTCAGCCGATCGAAGTTCATGTTGGCGCCGGACGTGATCGCGATGAGCGTTTCGTTCTCGATCCCTTCGCACTCGGCGTACAGCTTTGCCCCTGCGACGGCCAGGGCACCGGCCGGTTCGAGCACGCTCCGCGTATCCTGGAACACATCCCTCATCGCCGCGCACAGGCCATCGGTATCGACCGTCACCACGTCGTCGAGGTGTTCGCGGCATAACCGGAAAGTCTCTTGTCCAACCAGTTTGACCGCCGTACCGTCCGAGAACAAACCGACCTCCACCAGTTCGACGCGTTCACCCGCACGGAGCGACTGCGCCATCGCGCATGAATCCTCCGTCTGCACGCCGATCACCTTGATGCCCGGTCGCACGGCTTTCACGTAGGTCGCCACGCCGGACGCCAGGCTGCCGCCGCCGATCGGCACGAAGATCGCATGGATCGGCTTTTGATGCTGGCGCAAGATTTCCATCGCCACCGTGCCTTGGCCGGCGATCACGTCGGGGTCGTCGAACGGATGCACGAACGTCAGGTTCCGCTCCTTCTGCAACGTGAGCGCGTGCGCGTAGGCGTCGCTGTACGACTCCCCGGCCTGAATGACCTCGACACGCGAACCACCATGCCTGCGCACGGCATCCACCTTGACCTGGGGCGTCGTGAGCGGCACCACGATCACGGCGTGCACGCCCATGCGAGCCGCGCAGAACGCAACGCCCTGTGCGTGGTTGCCGGCCGACGCGGTGATGACACCGCAAGCCAGCGCATCAGCCGGCATCTGCGCCATCTTGTTGTACGCACCACGCAACTTGAACGAGAACACCGGCTGCTTGTCCTCGCGCTTCAGATGGATCGCGTTGCGACACCGAACCGACAGGTTGTGCGCGAAATCCAGATCGGTTTCGATCGCGACGTCGTAGACCCGCGCGGTCAGGATTTTTTTGAGGTAATCGAACGGCGCCGAAGGATGGGCGGGGCTCTGTACGTGCGCGTCGAATGGGTTTCGGTGCATGAACACGATGATTTCCTTTCCAGGTCAGGGTGGGCAAGCCTAGAAGCGGAAATGAAAAACCCGCCTCGGCGGCGGGTTTTCGTTATCGAGCAAGTACGCGCTAACCCACCATTCGGAGAATGGTGCGAATAATCAGCGCGATGGCGATGGCTCGATGTTCCATGGACACAAGGATTGACGATTATGGGAATGCTGTCAACCAGCGGCGCCTACGCTGAAAGCCAGTCGCATCACGTCGGGCGGCGGCGCGTCCGGCGGTGTGCGTTTTCTTCGGTGCCGCTTGCGCATCCTGTCGTGGGGCAGTTTCAACGTGTGAGGTCAAGCGCCCGGCGGCTTTGGGTGAAGCGAACGCCTTGGCCGGGCTGGCCGGTTTCAAGGCAGCAACCACGCGTGCCTGCACATCACGCTCACCCACCAGGCTGGACACGTGCTGGCGCGGGTGCTCAATCGCGGCGGGTGGCGGTCGGCCCGGAATGGCCATCGAGGCGATACCAGACCGCCCAGCTGAGTTGGGCCGGTATGCGCTGGTCACCAGAGGCAGTTGCCGGCCACTTGCAGCCGTTCGACATGGCGTCTCAGATCGTCCACAATCGATCTCGAGGATGCGCGCGACGTCGACTTCTTTGATCTTTCTCGGATTTGAGGAATACGCTGAAGCGTGCTTCCGAAAGCAAATCGAAATCTTGATCTAATTCGGTCTCCACTAATGAATAATCAATTAATCGTTGTTGCACCGGACGAGGTGGTAAAGGCAGCTGAGGAAGCAGAAGCCGCTGCGCTCCAACCCAAAAAGGGAATTGACTTTGCAAAGATTGGCGAAAACGCGCTGAGGGCGCTCTACGGCGCAAATCTAGCAGGCGTCTTGGTTGCTGGTGCGGAAGCTTTGATCGCATGGAGCAAAGCGCGCCAAAGCGGGCTCGACATCACCCAGATAAGCCGGACGCAAGCTAACTCACTGACCTTCCCACCGGGCCACCCACGCGACGGCGTACTGTATGTGGCCCACCCGGCGGTAAATGGGGTTTATTTCACCGTTGCCTCGTTTCATCGCCTTGCTTTTGAGCACAAATTCTCGGAAGCGATTGATCTACTGATGTCTTTGGGAGCGAGTGAAATTAAGGTGGAGCATGTAAGAGGCTGGTCGCGAGAATTCGCAGCCACCCTCTCTGCTCCAATGCCGGACGCTAATGCTGGCATCGAAATTTCCAGCAAGCAGTCGGGCGTGTCCGCACTTTTGTATGAAGCTAACCTCTGTGGAACCACTCAACCCTCTCTACCAGAACCGCTCGTATGGTACCCACACGAGCCCACGTGGCAATCAATTGCGAAAGGCAGAATCAAATTCGGATTGACTGAATTTTCACTAACTGTGAACTACGAAGACGACTTCGGGATCAATGCAGGACTGAAGCTGACTGCCGGCAAGTCGGGTTTGGACCTCGGCGGGTCGTTTGAGGATCATTGCGCTACCACTTGGAAGATCCACGGAAAGTTTCGCGAAAAAGAATCGGTAACGAGTTAATAAAATAGCGTCGCCTGCCCGGGCCGAACAGGTGGGCGACTGACTGCTATCATCGGATTCATTTGATCGTTATGAGCCGGCTACGGAGGTTGACGGCTGACGCAGATGCGCGTGGCGGTGTTTGGGTGATCTCGTTCTAGATTTGTAAGGCCACTCAAATATCACACTGGCCGATGGTGATAGCATAACCTCATCCATTTCTTTAATTCCAAAGTATTGCTCGTAAAACGTCAGTTTCTTGTGTATGAGAACAAACTCTGCGTTTATCCACGAAATCATTCGCTTTGCTTCTTTTTGCTTGATCGACGAGGGAAGTGAAATGCGATCTTTTACGAATACAGTTTTTCGATCGCGATCCAGTCCGACGTAGACAGCTTGCTGCTTTCGCCGCTCCAAGCCGCCATTTTTTATAAATTCGACAAGGGATGGGGGATATTCAAACATGTCGCGCGCAACAAAGGCATATTGCTTCTCTAAATGTATGTAAAGAAGCTTCAACCCCTGCTGCTCAAACCTCGCCTCTTCGAACCCACAATTCGTAATCGAACTGTAATAATAGTGCTCGATCCACTTGGCTTTCGCAAATTCTTCCAATGACAGAACCGACAACTGGAACGCAGACGGAAAAGAATTGGCTTCAAAGAGAAGAATCGCATCTCGGTGAAGCCTAAGCGCATTTAGAAGCGACTCCTTTCCCAATTTCTTCCACTTGTACACCGACAGGTTGTGAGTATCGGTTATGCTGTTCGTGCTCATTGGTTCCCCCGTTTGCGAACATAAAGTAAGAGAGGGCGCTATCGAGCGTAATTTTGGCATACACAACGACTGGCCGTTTTCGAGAGCGTTGAGCGGCCGGAACGGGCCGGTGACGGCCCTTGAGGAGGTGACGGCGATGTCAACTCAGATTTGATCTGATGCTGACCGAGAGTTCAGGTCTTGGCTTGCGCAAGTGAACTTGCGGCGCCGGTTACTATGGCCGGTATTGGGAGGAGGCGCGAGATCCGATTCAGGGCATGCTTCTGCCCAGGCTTCGACCTCGCGTGTCAGCCACGCAACTCGCCGATCGGAGAGAAGCCGCGGCTTCGGGAATTTGTTCTCGCGCACCAGTTTTTGGACGGTCGCTTCCGATAGCGAGAGAGCGGTTGCCACTGCTGGCAGGTCGAGGTAGAGCGGCTTTATGGTGGTTGATGCGGGCATGCTACGATCCCTCAGTCTCAAAAAGATTTACTGATGCGATGCAAAAGAAATTTGTGATGCGCGGGTACGAGATGAACTGCGAGCCGCGCGTGTCGGCGGACGGCAAATTCGCCGCCCAGGTCGAAGTGACGAAGCTGGGGTACAGCAGGGAGGCCGCGTTTCGGAACCTCGGTGAATTCGATACCGAGGTCCAGGCCGTCGAGTATGCGAAGCAATTTTCGGTTGAATGGCTTAGTCGATACGGATGAGATCTCCCGGTTGCGTCTAACATGCCTCATCCGCATGCGAATGCACTTTGGAGTGAATCATGGCACTTTCAAACGCTGAGATTGATGCATTCGAGCGGCACTGTCTGATTCCCTGGGCGAACGCCATCGAAGTCTCAATCGAAGGAAGTCACGCTCAGCCGAGAGTTATGGGGGCTGGGCCTAGGCCGGGTATTCACGTTACGGCCGATCGCTCGGATTCGGCACAGCATCAGTATTCGTTCAACGTGTTTGTCTATTGGCCTGATGGCGAGGTGAGCGCGCTTTTGACCCGCGAACGTCGAGCGAGCGTGATTTCGAGTGTCAACAACCGATTACCAAATCACCTGTTGGCGATTGCGAGTCAAAGGGGATGTGACGTTGATGGCCGGTCGCAGGCGGCTGCTACGGTTTTCTACATCGAGCTTGACGATTTCGATTTCTGACTGGTGTTCACATATTTAGCCCACAGTGTGACTGGGCTGTTCTGATTCCGCCGCCAAAGCAGGCGAGCGGGAGAGGATGGCGCCGATTCGCTGCACCGCGTCCTCGATTCCTTCGCCCGGCGCGAGTTGCGCCGCTGACCAGACTTCGTGCGCGAGCCCGTCCACACCTTCCGCCCGCTCGTCCGCCGGCGCGGTGGCGGCTTCGGTCGGGACGGTGGTCGACCCATCGACGAAGAGCGCACCTTCCTCGGGGTACTCCGTAAGCCAGCAATACATGCCATTGCCCGCGTGGCCTTCGCCGCGCCGGAACGTTAGTTCGCTTTCAAGCTGGTCGCGATCGCGTTCCGGCGCCAGGAAGTCGAGCGCTTCGAGCAGCTGCGCGCCGGACAGAGTCAGCGATTCGCCGCGGAATGTGATGGTTTTGTCGCCGCGCGACGCGTTGTCGGTGGTCATGGTGTGGTCCTCAGCTGGTCAGTTGCTTCACGTTCGCCGCGAACACCGCGCGCGCGAACCCCATCGGCGTAGCCGAGCGGATGTCGCCGCGGTCGTCGGATGGGGGGACAGCGTGGATCCGGTTGTCTGGCACGCCGAGACCTCCCGCGCGGTTCGGCGGCGGCATCGCGAAATCGCCGCCCGCCCAAATGCACGTCTTCTTCGTATAGTTGTCGGACAGCTCGAAGCCGGTGAACTCGTACGGGTGAAACGTGTAGTCCGGCCTGCGCCAATGAGTCGAGATCACGCTCACGGGGTTCTCGATGCCGTACGGCACGCCGAGGCCGCTCAGGAACTCGTCGGCGACTGCTACCATCTCGATCGCTTGGGCGAGCCGGCGCAGTCCCTTGTCCTTGAACCAGCGCGCACCGCTCACCGCGAGATCGGTGCATGGCGGAAACGCAAAACCGAACACCGCGGTCGAGTCAGCCGGAAGCGTTGGCGCACCGAGCAACGCGTCCCAGTGCTGGAAAATGATCCCGTCTCGAACCACGCGGCCGGCGTGCTGCACGTCGAAGCAGATACAGCGGTATCCGGCATCTGCCCATGGCCTAGCCATGTTGCCGGTCCTGTCGAACAGGAAAACTGCGGTGGGTACGCTCATCGCATCCTCAAATCAGAAAAGAAGCGGGCGCCACAGGGGGCGCCCGCAAAGTGCTACTACCAGGGGAAAAACGAAAAGAGCGGGCGCTATACAAGCCGCCCACAAGAAAAAGCCGCGCGTCCGAGGCAACGGAATTTGCGCGGCTCGGAGAAGGGGGCATGCTAGGATTCGCGCTTCATTTCACAACGAGGACGCGATGAGGCAATGGAATGCGGTGTTCGGAATTCTTGGTGGAATTGCGATCGTGATTATGGTTTCTTTGTTCGGCGCGACATCAGCTGGAACGGAAGCCTACAAACCAGATTTCATGGCGTCGTGGGTGCAAGCAACTGGGGGAATAGTTGCTATCTTTGCTTCAGCCGTAATGGTTAAATGGCAGTTCGATAAGCAAAGACTGCAGCAAGAAAACGACCAGAAAGAAAGCATTCGCAAGCGCGCGCTGTATCTTCGCCAGGTTGCGAGCGAGGCAAGCACGATGGCCGATCAGCTCTTGACCAATCTTCGAGATTCCGAGAGCACATTCGAATACCTTCAGAGCCTGTACGATCCGAATCGTCTTGAAGTAGTCGGTGTGGCTCTCCGTGAAATTCCCGTATTAGAGCTGCCATCACCAGAATTCGTTATGCCAATTATTGCGATTCGAACTGCATGCGAGCGCATTGCGGATTCTGCTCGCGTACTTAAGGACGCGAAAGCGCCTGGGTTAAGCGCGTATCCGAATGTCTTTCAGATGCCGGAGCACGCGGTTGTTGTGTTGCAAGCTGGATATATCAAGTATTCGATGGAATTGATCGACAGCTTGATATGGACTCACCACCTGGAATGAAGACGTCACTGCCACGTGATTTGACTAAGTGCAGTAGGTTGCCGCACAGCGTGCTGTTTCGTCCCATTGTTGCGTGGTGGCGAGAACCAGGATGGAGACAATCAACACGCCAATACTCTTGAGCCACAGGATCAGAAGGGCTTTCACGACCACACTCCTATCAGTGCTTCGATCGGGGGAGCGACGGCGCCGGCAAGCAGGTAGAAGCCGGCGATCACGCACAGCGGAATCCAATCTCGATTCATGGTCATCTCACTTTGCTGTTTTGGCTTGGTGTAACCGGTATCAGAGAATGGCGGTCAGCGTTGTGCTGCCGTCGCTATGCTCAGTGCGAAGCATCAACGGTGCTCCGCCGAAAAGCTCAGGGCGAAGTTCGCGCAACGCGTTGCTGAAGTTCTTCGGAGCCTCGAAGCCGTTGCCGAGCAGTGCGGTCGTGACTGCGAGCTCGGGATCGTCGTCGCTGGGAGTAAAGAACGACGCAACGATCGGGATCTTGTGCTCCTTGCAGATGGCGATGATCTGGGTCATGAGCGGCGAGATCTGCTCGTCATAGATTTGTTCCTTGGTGACGGTGGTCATATGTGCCTCTCCAATATGATTAGAAATCCGAAATGACAACAACGCTCAACGAGCGACACTGATCTCCAATGTCGTCCGATCAACGCTGTCGAAGCATTCAAGGGCGCGCACTCGGTCATAGGATGCGAACAATCCGCGGGCCGAACGCGCGTCGTTCAAAGCTCCGGCATTCCAACAACGTTCAGGGAGGGCGCCTCGATACCACTACGGGGTGTCGAGAGATACGGGCTATTTAGAGCCGCCGCGCCGGCTTGAGGCGCCCTCACTGAAAGCTGTTGAGCGGTGTCGGGCGCTACCCCGTTTCTCGGCTACACCGTTGAGCCGGCCGGTTGCTCCCCGTACTGCGGTCCCGGCGCACTAGCACTCTTAAAGATCGACCGCTTAGAGCGGTGGCGCAGTGATCAAAGCTGCGTTGAGGTCAATTACACCAAATGGTGATGTTTGTGTCAACACCGAACGGTGAATTTTCGATGCAGGTATGGAAATTGGAAATGATTGGCGCGGGAGAATGCGAGCATACGTTGCCGATCTTTGGACGCTGCGATTACACTAGTTCGCGCAAAGGTGGGTGGATGCTTTGCAGTTCGAGCTTTGATGGGCGGGGATGTCAACGATGCGCATGAACCGGTCAGAAAACGGTTTAGGTCGTGTGGTGACAACGGGCCGAGGGTGCAAGCCGCAGTTAACATAAAACTGAACGTCGCTGCGGATGTGGGAAACGAAGTTAAAAGTGGGACAACGGGGCGCTACACTTAATGTGTGGCACGAGTCAGAGATGAGAATAATAGATTGGTCGGCATAAAATGAAAATCCCGGAAAAAGACAGCGTTGTTGCTAAATCGCCTACGGCATTTTGGAAGAAATTTAAAATCGATACGGCGCCCTTGCTGAAAGCAGTCGCAAAGGGCGTAATCCATTCTCTTTCTGGTAAGCTCGAATACGTGCCGGTTGATATCGTCGACGCACTTGGAGCATTGAGTTTGTCTGCGACAACCGAGGAAAGGGCATACAAGCTTATTGAGCGTTCGTTGGCTGCGGCCAGCTATGATCTGGCTTTCGATGCGCTGAACTTTCTAGCAGATGGAAGTGCGGATGTAAACAGTAAGCTTAATTCTGCAATAGATGGTGTGTTTGCAGATATTTCAGTGAGTGTAAATTCTGATTTTATTCGGGCGCCAGACAAGACTGAAATAGTTTCTGCATTTTTGCCTATTTTGTCGCAATGGCTAATAGATGTGGGGGCGGGCCCTCATGCCGCCGAATCAATCTCTTCAAGATTCCCGTCCTATTTCGTTTACGCGCTGCATAAAGAGTGGAGATCTAGAAAAGTAGATTACGAGGCCATTTTTGATGAGGTCGATGGCCCTTTTCACGGTGCGATTGAGCGCTTATCTGAGTGGGCTGAGTACTCATCTGAGTTGCGCAGGAGAATCGATGAAAATGTATTTGATGAGCCGTTCGGTCTATCCCAGATTTATGTGCCATTGAATGCATACACTGTTGTTTTTGAGAAGTCTGGAGAGCGTACATCCGTCAGCAATATGGGGGCTGGTGAGTTAAAGAAAGAAGTTAGAGAGGTTGTTGAGCTGGAGGGGCAGCTAATGTCTTGGCTCAACGCGGCGAATAAAGATGATGCAATCCGCGTCATTAGTGGTGGGCCTGGAAGCGGCAAGTCTTCGTTTATGAGGATATTTTGCGCTAAATTGGCGGAGGCTGGGAAATTTAAGCCAATTTATATTCCACTCCATTTAATTGATCCAACGAAAGATGTGGCTGACGAAGTGGCTGGCTATCTTCGTGATGAAGGAATTTTTTCATCGGCTCCAATTGACGCATCATCTTCGGAAAAAAATATTATCCTTGTTTTCGATGGCCTCGACGAACTCGCTAGCCAAGGCGCGGCCGCGAGCAATGTCGCTAAAAATTTCCTTGATGCGGTCGATCTGCTGTTGATGAGGCGAAATCAACGGGATCTGAGGTTGAGAGCCGTCTTAAGTGGTCGCGAGCTAGTGGTGCAGGAAAACGAAACGTCGTTTAGAAAGCCGGGGGAGGTTTTAACCATACTTCCTTATTTCGTAGCGCCGCACGAGAGGGGTGAGTATAACGATCCGAAGGAATTGTTAAAAAATGACTTGCGCGATATTTGGTGGAAAAAATATGGACAACTCACAGGAGCAAATTTTTCGGCATTGCCGAGGTCGTTGAACAAACGTGACCTAGTTGAGATAACTGCACAACCGCTTTTGAGCTATCTTGTCGCTCTGAGCTTTAATAGAGGAACGGTTGATTTTACCAAGGAGGTTTCGCTAAATACTGTATATGGTGACTTGTTGACTGCTGTGTATGAGCGGGGATACGAAAAAAATCGCCCTTATCGCCCAATTGCGCAGATGAAGAGGGCAGATTTCTGTAGAGTATTAGAGGAGATTGGGCTGGCTGCATGGCAAAGCAGCGATGGGCGCTCCACCTCGGTTGATGATATTCTTCGACATTGCCAGCAAAGTGGTCTGGGAAGTCTCCTCGATGTATTTCGCGAAGGCGCGGAATATGGCGTTACTCGTTTATTGGCTGCCTTCTTTTTCCGACGACACAGTCGGACTGTTGATGGAAGTGCTGCATTCGTATTC
Source organism: Burkholderia sp. 572 (assembly GCF_040545135.1). Lineage (NCBI taxonomy): Bacteria > Pseudomonadati > Pseudomonadota > Betaproteobacteria > Burkholderiales > Burkholderiaceae > Burkholderia > Burkholderia sp. 572. The sequence goes on from NZ_JBEPLH010000039.1 coordinate 17,778, forward strand.
ACTCACAAGAGTTTTGGTGAATACTTAACCGCACTCCGCTTGCGTCGTGGCGTGATGAAAATATGCATGCACCTTGATCGAAGGAAAGCCGACCCGGACGATGGCTGGGACATAGATACAGCACTTGAACATTGGATTGGTTTGACGGGACCATCTCCACTGACACCTTACATTTCCAAATTTCTATCCAATGAATTTGCGCTGCAAGCTGCCGAGCAGCGTGAAGGTTGGCTGGAAAAGACGTCACAGCTTCTTTCGCATACCATCAATCGCGATTTGCCGATGGATAAGTTGCGAACACTTCCGTATCGTGAAGTCGTTGCTCAGGCGCGAAACGCCAAGGAAGCGCTACTGGTAGTCACGCACCTTCTTGCGAAAGCCGCTGCGAAGGTTGTTTGGCTCGAAGTTGCTGCGCCAAACTCCTTCGGATCATTTCTTCGCGCGGTTGTGCCGCAGCGGATTGGCCCGACTCCAGCGATGCTACTTATGTCGTTGGGATGGCAAGATTTTTCGGAGCAAATCCTTGATTTGGCTGATTTTTACGGGAGTAACGTTGCGAACGCCGTATTCCGTTCGACAGCATTGAATCTTGCCACATTTGATAGGGCATACGGCAATGCCGCCAATTTCCGAGGTGCCCATGGTTTTAGATTATCCGCCGCAGATGCAAATTTTTCTGATGCGGATTTCTCTGACGCTGATCTCGATGATGCAAATTTCGTGAACGCTAACCTTGGTAATGCAGTTTTTCGCGATGCGAAGGTAACAGGCGCAAATTTTTCGAATGCAGATCTCAGAAATGCCGATTTTAGCGGAGCGGATATTTCGGGTGTAAATTTCTCGGGTGCGAATCTATCGAATGCTCGGTTTGACAATATCGAGTTTGAGGTTAAACCTCGTTTCTCAAAGGCGAATTTGGCGGGGGCGAGTTTTTCTGGAATTGAGTTGTCGTCTATTAGAATTAAGCCAAGTCGCCTGAGTCAAGTGAGCAACATTAATATTCAAGACGTGGCATGAATGTATGATTGCTTGGAGTGTTGGTGAAGCTGTGGATCAAATGGTAATGTTGATTGTCACTGAAGATCCATTTTCGATCTCATGCAAAATGCATTGGATCTCGTGAAAATGTAATGAAGAGCCCACAAAGTTGTGGGCTCTTCATGCGTCGTGTCGTTAGCAAACCTGTTGGAGTTCCATGCAGACGTGGTAGAAGCGACCGAATGCTCATTGCCGCCATCTTATACTTGATCGTTTCGTGATGTGATCGAAGAAGACTCTCTTTGATCACGGGAGATGCTGCGATTGACGGTTGTCGGCTGTTGTGTGCAATCTTGCGATTTAGATCTTAGTTGCGGGGGCGTTTTTAGGGGGGGAAAGAGTGGCTTGTGCGCGCTACAGTGATAGTGTCGATTAGATACTATTTGCTATTTTTGATGTTGAATTTGAATTTACATTCTGATTTTTATTTTTCTGGCCGGAACTTGGTGCGCTACATAATACATCCACGTGATTTCTTCTGGGCGATAGGTGAACGTAGCGTGTTCCGAGTAGCTTCCGAGACGTATTAAACCACCTCGACGCGAAAGTAGGCGCTTTAGCATCGTTTCTCCACTTGCAAGGCGAACCAAAACATCGTCTTCTATCTCGGGTTCGGTACCAGGCTCGACCAAGGCAAACTCTCCCGGGTTGAATCGGGGCGCCATTGACGTGCCTACGACCGGGGAAAGGAAAGCATGTGGATCGCCGGTTGCGATCTCTGCATAGTCGTCTGTTGCTCCCACCGGATAATCCCCGTCCGTCCATATTCTCTCAGGTAAACCGCCTTGCGCTCGCCCTACAACGAACACGCAGCGAAAGTTCTTTGTATTAATAGGATACTTCAAAAGCACCGGATGGTGTCCTTTAGGCAGTGGATCTTGGGGGGCACCGGTGGCCTTTGTATCGGTGCGCTCGCTGTCGAGCCAGCCAGGTGGCAAATCCGGATCCCATGATGCCTCCATCGCTCGGGCGACCTTTTCCCCAAACGACTTCCGGGCGGCAAGCATGTCGCTGATCTGCCTAGCGGGCTTCTTTGTTCGGCGGCTGACCTCGGCGAGCGTATGTTCGTCAACGAGGGTTTGGAGGTTTTGCCGGCGGATGTCGGGAAGTTCTTTCATGGGCGCGATTAGAGCACGGTGAAATCATTTGGTGAATTCACCGAATGGTGTTGATTGGCTTCACTGAATGGTGTAGCCTTGCGGGCATGGACGAATTCAAAAAATTCTTGATGGTCATCCCCGTCGCTGAGCGCCACGCCTTCGCGGCGCGGTGCGGCACGACGTACGCGTTCCTTCGGAATGTCATCTATGGGCAACGGACGCCCGGCGAGAAACTGTGCGTGGCCATTTGGCGCGAGTCGAATGGGGTCGTCACTCGGCAAGTGCTGCGCCCGTATGACTGGCAAGAGATCTGGCCTGAGCTCGCTCAACAAAAGGAGATCGCCTGACATGCCTCGATACATCAAGGTCGTTGTCGGTAGCGAGAGCGGCGAGGCCCCAGTGATCGTTATGCGGCGAGACGGTGTGACTGGACTCGACGTTCTCGGATTCGTGCAGGACGTGATCGGGCTGTTTGACATGGAGGCGTTGGCGCAGGCCGAAGGCCGCACGTTCAAGCATCCGTTTGCCAAAAGCGTTGGGGCTTTGCCGCAGGCCGACATCACCACAGGTCGCGAATGAACTGTTCGACTCTGATCCGTGACGCATTTCCGACCGATCGAATGATGTGGTTGGCTGTTCGCTCGTCGATGTTGAGGTTCCAGTCGTCGAACGAGTCTCTCGGGAAATTCTCATCGAATGTTTCGCGGACGATGAGCTCGGCCTGTTCCAGTTTGATCCCGCTTTTCACGTTGACGAGGCAGGTCGCAATGATTGTGCTCTTTCGCAATTTCGAGGCTCCCGGGTATGGATTGCAGTGTGACGCTATTTAAGAAAAAGGAGATCGCATGAAGCGCCTGTACGCACGTCTGATCCTCTGGCTGATCCGACCGGCGCTCGAAGATGTCGAGCGCCGAATGGTCGAACGGATTGAGCGCGAAGCCATGATGCGCATTGACGGCGATATCACGTCGCATGTGCGCCTTGAAAAATTGCGGAGCCAAGCTGCAGGGGAGGCACATGAATCTAGTTTGCGCTATCGGGATAGTCGCCTGTCCGCACCAATCGCCACGATCAACCTTCGGACTGACGATCCTCGGTGATGTGAAGAGTTGCCCGCATGCAGATCGCTTCGATTTCACGCCGGAAACGCGCGCGCATTTCGGGGTCCGCGAATGTCACCTCGCCGGCTTTGAGAAAAGCGGGTTGGCGCGAATCAATTTCATCAACAGGGTTCGGGAATTGTTTCGCGGCCAGTGCAAGTGCCGCGGAAATCGTCAACTGCTGCGCGGCGAGGACGGCGGTGACTTCTTGTTCAAAGGTCAAGCTCATGAGGGTTCCCCGTATCGGAATGGTTGTGTGAGAACTGCCAATTCTACAGATAGGGCCGGAACCCTCGCCATAGTCCGATCTGCGTCGAGATCCGATGCTTGAAGTTTAGAAAATTTGACCTTCAAGGTCATTCAATCAGTTTTGAACGGAGTTGAGTTGCTATGAACACCATTGAAGTCATCCGGAGGCCAAGCATCGAACGGGCGTTCCGGGAAGCATTGAGTGATCCGCGTAGTCGCGGGCCGGTGGCTGATGCGCTCGGCTGGGACGATTCGCAGGTGAGCCGTTTCCTCTCGGGGAACCTCGGCGTTCCGATCAACAAGATCGACGCGGGCCTGAATGCGCTTGAACTGCGCGTCGTCTCGCGGGAGTACCTGGACGGGCTGTCGACGATGAGCAAGGTGGGTGTGAACTGCCATTGCGCGCGGGAAGGGTTCGGGGAGTGCGGCGGCCGATTCTGATGTAAGCGACTGGCCCCGCCAAAAGCGTTTTCGACGGAGAGCGCTTCTGTCAGGGTTTAGGAATCCTAAAAATTTAAAATTTATGGAAGCGAAACAAACCAACCAAACCGCCGATGTGCGACAGCAGCATCCGGTTCTGACCGACGAGCTGAAGCGCATTGTGCGCGACACCAACCAACACCCGACGTATCCGCGCAAGTGCCTGTCGTGCGGTGCAGTCGAATCTCTCGACGGCTCGGTGCCGTGCGGTCACTGAAATGGCCCGCTTCCATTGCCGCTGCCGGCACTGCGAGACGCGCCGGGTGCTGAAGAAGCGTCCTGACGAGTACGTACGGCAGCCGCAATGCAACGTCTGTGGCCGGCGCGATTTCCGAGTTGATGCGTGGATGCAGAAGCGGAATACGCGCCTGATGGCTTGCACGTGCGCTGGTTACTGGTTCTGGCATCGGCGAGGTTCGCTGTACTGCTGGCACCGAGAGGATGGTTCGACCCGATCACCTGGCGATCCCGATTTTGCGGATCGCAATCCGCCGCCCGACGCGTTGGCGGCCTGAATCTCTTCTGGAGGAAACGTGGCAAAAAGCTCCGTTGAAGCATATGGCGCGAAGAGCAAGGTAACTGCGCTCGCGATGGACCCGAATGACCTCGAGCTCGTTGTCGACCCTTCGCACCCCCTGTACGACCGTCGCGTGCATCAAGAGCCGAACCCGAAGACGGTACTGAACTACCGTGCGATCGGTGTGCGCGAGCCGGTGCTGTTCTACAAGGATCCGGAAACCGGCAAGAACCTGGTTATCGATGGCCGGACGCGCGTTATCAATGCCCGTGAGCTAAATCGACAGCTGATTTCCGCTGGCGAACCGCCGATCACAATTCCTGCGATTCCACAGAAGGTCATCAACGACGGTGGGAAGTCATTCACTGCCGTGATGGTCAGCGCGAATGAGATCCGCCATGAGGACTCGCCGATCAATCGTGCCGAGAAGATGGCGCGCATGCTCGACGTCGGACATACGGAAGAAACCGTCGCCATCCACTTCGGCGTCGAGGTGCCAACTGTCCGCCAGCAACTGAAGCTGCTCGATTGCACGGCTGCGGTCCGTGATGCGCTCGAAGCGGACCAGATCACCGTGTCGAATGCACTGAAGCTCGCGAAGCTGGCGCCGGAGCAGCAGCGCGAGAAGGTGAAGGCGGTCATCGCTGCAGCTGACGGCAAGGAGGGACACGAGCGCTCGCGCGCGCAGAAGGCGGCGCTGACGGGCGATGCCGCTCCGCGCATGCGTACTCGCAAGCAGATCGCGGCCGAATTGACGAACGCCACTGGTGAGCGTGCAGAGGCTCTGCGGTGGGTTCTCAACCTGGCAGATAGTGAGCCGGGCGCGGAAGAGGCCGATCCGCGCCAGTTGTCTATCGACGAGGCTGCATGAGCATCAAGGTCCAAACAATGGTGTGGGACCGGTATCCGGGCGAGGACCACGAGCTGTTACTCGCCTTGAAGCTGGCCGACTTCTGCGACGACAACGGGGAACACATCTTCCCAAGCATCGAAAGGCTCGCGGAAAAGACGCGCCGTTCGGTGCGTGCCGTGCAGTACCAGCTCAAGAGCATGGTGGAACGCGGCTGGTTGATTCTGGTTGCCAACGCGGGCGGCGGTCGTGGTCGTGCCTGCGAGTACCGCATCAATCCCGACTGGATAAACGGTGCAGAGATTGCACCCATTTCCACTGGCTCAAAGGGTGCAACGGATGCACCCATCGGAAAGGGTGCAACGAGCAGCAAAAAGGGTGCAACGAACGACGGAAAGGGTGCAATGGGTTTCGCAAAAGGGTGCAATGGGTTGCACCCGATTCACCATGAACCACCACAGGAACCGTCAGAGAACCACCAAGGCGCTCGGCGTGCGCCGCGAGTTGCGTTGCATGCCGAGCTGCGCTCGATCGAATTGCCCGACTGGCTCGCGTTCGAGGATTGGGACATGTGGTGCGAACACCGTGAGGCGAAGCACAAGGACGCCCCGTGGACGCGCCCGGCTGCAACCGTATCGATCCGAAAGCTGACGAAGCTGCGTTCGCTGGGGCAAGACCCGAAGGCATGCATCGAGGAGGCCGTGCTGCGCGGCTGGACGGGCCTGTTCCCGCTGAAGGGCGATGTGGCTGCAACGTCGTCGGGCTCCGACACCGCGATCGCTCCGGACTGGTGGAAGACGGCACCAGGCATTCGCAAGCTCGGCAAGCAGCTCGGCATCGAAGAGAAACCGAACCAGGTCTTCGAGCAGTACAAGGCGAAGGTGTTCAAGGCTGCCGGGCCGGGCGAATGGATGGAAGACATGCTCAGTACGGTCAGCCGCGAAAGCGAAGAACGCTACGAGGCGCTGTACGCCTACTTCAACGACATTCCGCGTGATCAGGGCGCGCACCAGGTGGGCGCATGACGAAACGAACATCTTGGCCAATGCGAATCGACGCAGATGCAACGACCGTGGGAACGGCTCGCGTGCGAGATAGCTGGGCTGTCGGCCGTAGCTCTGCTGCGCGACAAATCGCCGAGCATACGGGCGTTCAGCCGCCGTCGGATTTCGACGACATCGCGAGCGGGTTTAATCCCGGCGCTCCGGTGCCACAGTCGATGCAGAAGCCGAATCATTCGCCGAAATACCGCAACAGGAAATGCGAGCACGAAGGCATCCGATTCGACAGCGAGAAAGAGCGCGCGCGGTATTCCGATCTCGTTCGAATGCAAGCGGCCGGCCTGATTCGGGATTTGCGGCTTCAGATGCCGTTCGTACTGACCGAGCGCATGCAGCGCGACGACGGGACATGGGAGCGCGCGTCGAAATACGTGGCGGATTTCGTCTACATCGACTGCAAGACGGGAAAGCAGGTGGTCGAGGACGTGAAGTCGCCGATCACCCGGAAAAACCCAACGTACATCCAGAAGCGGAAAACCATGTTGGCGGTGCACGGAATCACGATCAAGGAGGTGTGATGGCTGTTGAAAAGGTGGGGAAGGTTGGGCCGGCCTCGAAAAAGATCATCGATTGCGTGAAGGCAAACCCGGGTATCCATGCCGCTCGGGCCGCGCGAACACTGGGCGTCACCCCGGGTGGTGGATTCCGGTCGACCGTTCGGAAGCTGATTTCGGACGGCTATCTCTCCAGGGTAGAAGTGGATGGCGTTCCGCACGGCCTGTTTCACACGGCTCTGCCGCTCAAGTACACCGGCAAGCCCTACGAGGGTATCAACGAAGGTCGCTTCTCGAAGCGTTCGCGGCAAATTCAAGAGCGAATCGCGGCACAGATCGAGAGGGAACAGCGACTGGCCGAATCGACTGCGTGGGCCGGGAAGGCAATTCGCGCAATGGTTGACGCAGGACGAGCGGCAGCATGAAACGATCCGGATTCAAGCCGCGTGCAAAGCCAATGTCGCGCGGATCGTGGTCTCGTAAAAGCTCACCACTTCCCGAGGAGGCCCCACGGAAAACCGCGATGAGACGTCGCCGAAAGCGACCGACCGTTGCTGAAGGGGCGAAGTATCTGGCCGCCTGCCGAGGCGAGCCGTGCTACCTGCGTGTGCCGACTGTCTGCCGCCTCGATCCGCGCGACGAAACGGTCGTGCCGTGTCACGACAACAGCCTCGCGGCGGGCAAGGGGATGGGAATCAAGGCGAGCCATGAGCGGACGGTGCCCGGTTGTTTCTGGTGCCATGCATGGCTCGATCAGGGGAAGGCTCCACGCTGGCAGAAATCGAACGTGTTTTTCGGGGCATACAACGAATGGGCGCCAGTGCGAGCCCGAAAGATGGGAGAAGCAAATTGCCAGTGAGATTGTGGGTTGAGATCCCGGACGGCGTGTATAGCGCGCCTCGACGCCGTGGCTCGGGCGGAATCGTTTTTCATGAGCACACACGCGAAATCGACGCGACCGTGTTTCGCATCGCCCGAATCGCGACTGTCAAACGCCAACTGATCACGGCCGTCGAGGTGGACGCGTTTATTCCCGAAATGTGGCGGGCGCGTATGCCGAAGGCCGATTGGCGATGGGTGGAACCGGGTGTGTTCAGGACGAAGGCATACGTTTATCGCAACCAGAAGTCGCGCGAGCTGGGGCAGTTCCTGGCGAGCGGTGCGTTGGTACTGGACTTGAGGGAGACGCGATGACGCCGACTGCACAGAGGAAGCGCTTGGAAGGTCAGGCGACGATCGCAAAGAAGGTGTTCGAGGCAGTTCCGATTCGTTCCGCATGGTCGATCCACCAAATGATGTCGCACCTGACGAAGATCACGAAGAGCCACATCGACTACCGGGTGATGCAAGGCTGCTTGAACGCCCTAAAAGATTCCGGGTTGGTCAGGGAGCCGGAGCGGGGATGCTTCCAGCGCGTCGAGGTGCGCGAGGAAGCAGCGAAAACCGAAGTGAATGGAGAAATTGACGTGCCAAACCAGAAGACCGAATCGAAATCGGCCGCACCGGCCACGACGGGATCGCCGATCGACGTACTGGATGGGATTGCAGGCCGCCTGCGCCAGTTGCGAGATGACGCGGACACTCTGGCGTCCGACATCGAGACGGCGGCACTCATCATCGCGGAGCAAGGGGCGGAGACACAGGCGGCCGTAATGAAGGCTCGCCAACTGCAGCAGCTCTTGCAGGAGTTGGGAGGTATTCGGGTATGAGCGACATCAAGATTAGCGTTGCCCGCTCGAACACGACGACGCATCGGGCGGTGCTGGATGAGCGAGAGATCAAACGGATTCTTGCCGAAGAGGTGTGTGGACTCGTGGGCGTTGCGAGCGTTGCGGATGCTGTGGAGGTGAGGATCTACCTGTCGAGTCGGATGGGTAGCGGTGGGTCGGAGCATTCGGCAACCGTGGAGGTGACGATCGACCACGACAAGATCGCAAGCGCAGGTGAAGCATGAGCGCTGCCGCATGCATCTTGTACAGCGATGTACCCGAACGGCTGTTGATTTCAGCGATTCGCCACCGTGACGGCGTAACCGAAGCGGATCTCATCGCGTTCGACGAATGCCCGTTTTCGGGGGAGATCACCGAGACGGAGCACGGCACGCAGATCGCGTTTCCGTGGCCGCGCAACCGGACGATGCGCCATGCGATCGGCGATTGGCTCACGCACTACGGCATCAACTTCACGGTAGTCATGTAACGACGAATAACCCGGCGTCTCAAGCAAATCTAAAACAGGATGAACATGACGATCGACGAAAGCAACCAGATCGAGGAGCTTCTGGACGAATGGTACGCATGGCAGGCGGGGTACACGCCGGGGCTCGGCTACGGTCGGGTCGATCCGACATGCCGCGGCTTCTCGGAATCCGATCGCGCCGTTACGGCTACCGAACGGGCGGAAGAGGCTGACCGGAAGGCGACGAAGCGACGGGCGGAACAGGTTGACGTGTGCGTCGATGCGCTGACGTGGCAGGAGCGCTCAGCCATCCAGAGACACATGAAGGCGAAGCGAATCGGAGCAATGAGCGAGGCATGTGGCGCAAATGTCTGGAGCAATCCGCGCGGACTTGATCTGTCGGACGCGCATGCAAGCTACCAGGCCGCGAAGGCAGCTTTGTATCCGAGCGTGAAAGCGCGTGGTCTGTTGAAGGAGCCGTGCCCCGCGTAAGGCGCGTAGGCATAGAGACCGGCTCTTTCTGTCACTGTCTCCTCGTCACCGGCCGTTATCGAGTGCGGATGATCGGTAAGAATGGCTGGTCCCGCGCGCACGAAACGGAGTCGTTCGCGACTTCGCTAGTACGGTCGAGCGCTTCAATGTCGCGGTGGGCACTCGCAGCAGTTCTCTTGAAAAACGCCATTTTCCGACTACTCTCCAAGAGAATTGCATTTCGATTTGCTTTCGGATCAAGGGCGTTGCATGTGAAATTTGCGCATCACGATGCCGCTGCCGCGTGATACGTCTCTTTCGACTCAGCGGATTTTCCATGAGTTGTGTAAATGATGGCGGCGCTTACAACACGACGGCTGGTATGGAGCGGTGATGGACACAACGATCAGTGGGCAGGGGCAGGGGCAGGCGCGGCGACCGACTACGCACCAGGCATCGGTCAACGAATCTCGGCAGGACGGCATCCGGCGTCGGTTGATCGCCGTTACTGCTTCCGGACCAATCTACCATCAGGAAGTATCTTTGGCGGTTATTCCGTTCACAAGTGGCTTAGCGCTACTGCAGGAACTTGCCACTCGCATTCGAAATGAAAAGGTAGAGGTGGCCTCAAGCCTCGCTCTTCGCGTGCGCGGGCGCAATGCTTACCTCACCTGGCTTTACCACACCGCTCGCATTGGCATGGGCTTAGCCTCAGTACCGCCTCGGTGGCGAATTGTCTTTCTGCGCGCGCTCATTGACTATATCCATCGGAAAGGTGACGTTGGCGGCCTCGAGCCGTTGATGGCTGCAACGCTGAACGCGACTTGGCCATGGATGTCCGCGCAGCGCACGAGTGCCGTCACGAAGATTTTCCACTCCCAGATACTGCGCTCGAAGTTCATCCAAGAAACTCCCGCACTGGTGTGCGATCCCATTACGCGTAACATCACGATGCTGCCGCCGGGCGAGCTTGCCAAGGCCGACGTCGACAGCTGGCTCGACTGGCGAAACGCCGTTGCCGGCAACTGGGGAACCCAAGGAATGGACGCCAGCGATCTTGGTATGTCTATACCCAGAGGCCCCGATTGGGGCGACGTGTTGAGCGGCAATTCCGGGTGGGGCGGCTGGGGAGTACCCAGCGGTCCGGGCCGCGTGGGGCCGGGCGGCGGTCCTAATGGCCTCGGCGGATTTGGAGGTTTCGGCCGCGGACAAGGCAATGGGAGCGGATCGAGCGCGTTCGGCAATACCGGCTGGGGGCGAGGAATTGGCTCCAATGGTTTTGGAGACACCGGATTCGACGGGAACGGTAACGGAGGCTCCGGCATCGACTGGACCCAACCGGGCTCCGGTGCAGGCGTGTTCGGCGCCGGATTTGGTTCTGGGCTTGGCCGCGGGATGGGGCCTTCGGGCTTGGGTGGCTTCGGACAGCCCGGCAACGGCGTGGGTCCTGGGGGACTCTTCAGCGGGGGCGAGCCTGGCTCCGGCGGATTCAACGGCCTCGGTGTGCTGGGAGGCCTTGGGCCGATCGACTTCAACGCGCCCGGTGGACCGTTCGGTACAGGCGCCTACCTCGGGAACGGCGGTGCCTCCGACTTTTGGGGCGATGCGGCACAAGTCGTCGGTAAGACCGTGCAGGGCGCCGGAGCAGTCGCAACGGCGGTGGGTGGTGGCCTCATTGTCGCCGGTGCGGCGCAAGACGCGACTATCGTGCTGGGAGTAACTGGGACTGGCTTCATGATTACCGGCGCCGAAGTTGTCGTTGGCGGGTTAGGGGCAGGGTTCGTTGGCCTCTCTATTGAGCAGTGGGGGAAAACTCACAACGAAGGTGAGAAGCCAGCCGAGAAGGCTCCCGATGCTCAGGCTGCGCCACCCGTCATCACGGTGCCCACTGTAGAGATCGACGACAGCGAGGAGGATGACGAGCCGAAGCCGAAGGACTCTAAGCCAGGCGACCTCTATCCGGATCCTGATGGCGGCGGCAGCCCATCGCCGAACCGGCTGCCAGCGGGCGACGGCATAGGCGGGGGCCGCCCCGACTCGATTTGGGACGATCAGTTCGGTGGCGGACGACCTAACAGCATATGGGACGAAAATGGTGGCGGTGGACGTCCGACCTCGATATGGGATGAGAACGGGGGAGGCGGTCGGCCGAATTCAATCGCTGGTGCGGCCAAAGCTACGTTTTTTTCGGGAGCTGGTTTGAGAGCAGCCATAGTCCAGGTCGGTCCGAGCACGTTCCGGTTCTGAGCCCGCCGCAAGGCATGCGGGACAGCGGAAGTGGATGATGAGAGGCGTGCGTGCTTAGTCAGCGCTCTGCGGTTGCGTTGGCTACTTTTCGATATTTCATTTGAAGAGCCGCTTTCCAACGAATTGCGCCTGGCGTCGCGGGAATGCGTTTAACGCGGTAGTTCCTGATTGGCAACATCGAACGCCGCCTTGCGATTCGGATCGATTGATCCTTAGCAAGGGTACGCGTATAAGCGGGCCGCAGACGCTCGCCTGTGCATTCAGTGAGTGACCCGATGGACGGCGAACGGTAGCTTCATGCGATCGTAACGCGCCGAACTGAGTCAGTCGATCCGACGCTAACTGCTTGTTTGGTTTGGTGCAGCCTCATGCGCAAAAAGTGCTTGTAAACCTTCTCTCGTTTCGCTAGATTGACTACGTCGGGCACGAGGTGCGCCCAAACGAAGCCCACGCGGTAAGCCGCGCGGGCTTTTTCGTTACGGTCCTCCGAAATTCAAGTCGTGCAGCTTCCTGCCGGTTTCCTATAAATGTACTTACCCCGATATGGGGAATAACAAGGAGACCACAACATGAAAACAGCATTGCTTGCTTGCGTGGTTGCTGGGGCGTTGCCGCTGACCGGATGCGGGATGTTTTCGTCGCCCCCAGTCCGACCGAGTGACATTACGGTTGAGCAAGCGTTGGCCTCGGTTGGGGATGGACTGGCAGTGTTCAAGAAGAAGCTTGACTCGAACAACATGCAACTGGGCATGTATGTCGAGACGATCAATTTGGAATTGGATCTAACGACAGATCAGAAGGGCGACGGAAAGTTGTCGGTCGACTTCTCGAAAGGATTTCAGCTTGGTCCACAGTTGGGCATGGAGCAAACGGTGGACGCCAGCCGCGGAAGTAAGCTGGTTATAACGCTGAAGCAAGCTATGGTTCCCAGCAAACAGAGCCAAGAGACGGCTCATGGTGACGGGGCCAGCCACCACGCGCAAACTCCGGCAAATCCGCATGATAAGACGCAGAATGGCCAAGGAGATGTTTCCGAAGGCCCGTCAAAGGTGCCGTTTCACGTGCCGTGGAAGATTCTCGGGCAAGACCCGAAAATGTAAGTCCCAGTTATTTGACTTCGAAGCTCGTCGAGCAATTGCCGGCGAGCTTTTTTGTTTTTGCGCCTGGCGAGGCGTTTGGTCTGAAGGTCACGGAGGTGCGTGCGTGGAGCCGCGTTATGGCCGGTCTCGGTGACTGGTCGGCTGTTCGATCAAGTCGTCTACCGGGAATCGAGGTTCCCGCTGGAATTCACATTTGTGGGATATCGATATGCTCCTTCGCTTACGGTCAAAGCGTCTATCATATGCGCAACACAACTATTGGAGGAATGCATGGCGACCTACAAGGAACTGAAAGCCCAAGCGGAGGCATTGGCGGAGAAAGCAGAGGCCGCGCGCCTGGCTGAATTCCAGGCCGTTGTCGAAGACATCCGCGCCAAGGTTGCGGAGTACGGCATTACCGAGAAGGACATCTTCGGTGCACGTCGTAGCAAGTCAGCAAAGCACAAGACGGTGCCTGCGGAGGCGAAGTACCGAGATCCGAAGACCGGCGCGACCTGGTCGGGCCGTGGTCGCGCGCCGGCTTGGATCAAGGATGCCAAGAACCGGAACCGATTCCTGATCGAAGGGTAAATCTTTTTAGTAGCTGGGGGTTGTAAACCCACCCGCGTTTCGCTATATTGACGACGTCGGGCGCGAGGTGCGCCCAAGCGAAGCCCGCTCGGATTGCCGTGCGGGCTTTTTGCATACGGTGGGGCAAAGCCGCTCACTCGGATAGTTGGGTCGACGAGGCGACGGACGCAAAAATGCTGCTGATGGATTTGGCAATCGGTTTTGGATGAATCGTACGCTTCGTCACCTTGGTGCGCTCGGCTTTGATGCAGAGCGGCCTAGGGGCAAGAGAGTACTCTGCGAGGATTTTGCGAGCTCTTTCCTCAGTCATCTCGGACAGCTTCATGCTCTTGAGTACTTTGCTCGACGGTGTGCCGGACCGAAGTAGGAGAAGTGCATAAGCCTCGAATCGTTCTGCGATGGTCAAGCTATGCTTTTGGTCGGCTGCGACGTATGCGCGAGCAATTTCTTCCCACAGTACAATTTCATTCTCGGGATTGTGATCCTGAGAGAAGGAATCATGCCAGTTGCCACTACCTATAGGGTTGACCTCGTCGAGGATCATCGAGATTACGTCGATGCGGCTTCGTTGTTCCGTGGTCAACATACTGGTTCCAATGGGATTTCCAGCTCGGAGTCGCCCTAGCTCAACTTCGATCGCGTTTTGATGTTCTGGCGCAAATGCTTCCGTTGGTGCCTCTTGGTGGGCATGCGCTCCTAACGTTGCCGGGCTGGATTCCCATGAATCAAGGTTGACAAGCCCCATCTGTTGGTTGATCGATGTGCATCGCTGCAAGACAACACTATTTGCAACGTGTCGTGGAATCGAGAAAAATTCGCGGCGGTTGTGCACTCTGTAGGCGGCAAGCTGCTGAAAGATCATCCTTTCAGCGGTGTCGCAGTCTCCGACCTGACACCATGCGACTACGTCGAATGGTTCGGGCACACCGGTTGCATTATGGAAAACCTCTTTGGCACGATCTGAGGGAGTTCGAGTTGTCTTCCCGATTTTTACGACATGCCGTCCATATGAGCGATTCTGCAGGATGTAGATATACCCCGACGCCATGATAGTGGTCCGTATAAGGAGATTTTGATTTCTGTTGCAGATCGTACTGTAGCAGAGCGCCCGCTTCTCGAACTGATGACTTATAAGATGTAGTACGCATTCGCGCGTGCGATCCTTGAATAGGACGAAATCCTGCTCTCGTTGTTTGAACGCCCGCAAGGCGAGGCCCTTGCGGGCGTTTTCATTTATCCGCTGAATCAACTCTTAAGTAAGTTTATGCCGCGCCGACCGATGAAACCGTGTAAGCACCGAGGATGCGGTGAACTGGTCGCGAACGGAAGGTCGCACTGTGCCCGGCATGCACAGGAGGCCATCAAGTGGAGGTCTGACGCATTGCGTGGCAATCGCCATGTACGAGGCTACGGAAGCGCATGGAACGTGATCCGGGTGCGCATCTTGCGTCGCGACAATGGCCTATGTCAGCCCTGTTTGCGAGCAGGGTGCCTGACTGTTGCCACTGCGGTTGACCACATTATTGCAAAGGCGCGAGGCGGTACTGACTGCGATGACAATCTGCAAGCGATTTGCCAAAGCTGCCATGCGATGAAAACCGCTCGCGAGCGGTTGCGTTTTGGAAATCGAGCCGACGCCACCTGAGATCGTGCAGCGTGGGGAGGGGGGGCGAAAAGTCTGGAGGGCGCGGCCCTCGGGACCGCCCGCTTCGTCGAATTTTTACGCCCGCGAAATTAAAAATTCAGGAGTTGGCCAGTGGGAGGAATCGCGTCAGTGCCGGGGCGGGGCAGAAAACCCAAGCCGACCGCACGGAAAATCGCTGCGGGAAATCCCGGCAAACGTGCGCTGAATAAGGACGAGCCGGATTTCGGTTTGGTCACGAACATCGAGCCGCCGGAGTGGATTGCTGGTGAGGCGCGTGACATGTGGGAGCGCGTTGTTCCGCTGCTTTGCGGGCAAAAAATCTTGCAAGTGACCGACCTGCACATTGTTGAAATCTTCTGTGCGGCCTACGGCAACTGGCGCACTGCTCAGGACGAGTTGACTCGCAACGGCCCTGTCGTTGACAGCTCACAAGGCAGTCCGATGAAGAATCCGGCCGCGACCGTTGTGAAGGAGGCGGCGGCGCAAATGGCGAGCTTCGGAGCAATGCTGGGGCTCGACCCGGCGAGCAGGCAGCGCCTGGTCGGCGCGAAGCCGAAAACACCCGACAACCCTTTCGCGAAGCTGCTCGGCAAATGATTGGAAGACATGGCGACGAATTTCCCGCGCGTAGAGCAGGGGCTCAAGTTCGCGCGAGAAGTCGTTCGTGGCAAGCGCATCGCTTGCCGGTATGTGCAACTTGCTTGCAAGCGCCACCTTGACGACCTTGCGGCGAGCCGAAAGAGGGATTTCCGGTGGAAGTTCGATCCGGAAGCCGCTGAGCGAAAGCTCGCGCTCGTTGAACTGCTGCCGCACACGAAGGGCGAGTGGGCGTTCAAGGGGCAACTGGTAACGCTTGAGCCTTGGCAGAAATTCGGCCTGATGGCGACCTTCGGATGGGTCAACAAGCGCACCGGCAAGCGCCGGTTTCGCGAGAGCTACTGGGAGGTGCCGAGAAAGAACGGCAAATCGGTGATCGCGGCCGGCGTCGGTATCGGGATGTTCGTGCTCGATGACGAGTTTGGCGCGGAGGTTTATTCGGGCGCGACGTCGGAAAAGCAGGCGTGGGAAGTTTTTCGTCCAGCTCAGTTGATGGTCAAGCGCTCGCCGATGCTGATCGATTCGGCTGGAATCGAGGTCAACGCCTCGAACATGAACAAGCCGGCCGACGGGAGTCGATTCGAGCCGATCATCGGCAACCCCGGCGATGGCGCTTCGCCTTCGTGCGCAATCGTGGACGAGTATCACGAGCACGATAGCGCCGCACTGTACGAAACGATGCTGACCGGTATGGGCGCGCGTCGTCAGCCGCTCATGTTCATCATCACGACGGCAGGTGCGAACATCGAAGGCCCGTGTTTCGACAAGCGCCGGCAGGTGATCGAAATGCTCGAGGGGACGGTTCCCGACGACGAGCTTTTCGGCTGGATCTGGACGATCGACGAAGGGGATGATTGGACTGATCCGCATGTGCTGGCGAAGGCCAATCCGAATATCGGAATCTCGGTCTATCAGGAGTATCTGGAGAGCCAGCAGCAGCGCGCGATCAAGTCGGCACGCTTCACAAACACGTTCAAGACGAAGCACTTGAACGTGTGGACCTCGGCCAAAGCAGGCTATTTCAACCTCGAAGACTGGAAGGCATGCGAGGACCGCTCGCTGACGCTTGAACAGTTCGAGGGGCAAGACAGCGTGCTCGCGCTCGATATGGCGCGCAAGCTCGACTTGAACAGCATGGCTCGCCTTTTTTGGCGCGACATCGACGGGAGACGGCATTACTTCTGCGTTGCGCCGAGATTCTGGGTTCCCGAAGACACGGTGCGCAATACCGAGAACCGCCGTATGGCGGAGCGGTATCAGGCGTGGGTCAATCACGGCTTTCTGCTTGAAACGGATGGCGCGGAGATTGACTATCGCGACATTCTCGAAGAGGCAAAGGATGCGAACCGAATATGCCCGGTGCAATGCACGCCACTGGACCCGCACGGCGCGACGAACCTCTCGCATCAGCTCGAAGACGAAGGGCTGACGCCAGTCACGATCGTTCAAAACTACACGAACATGTCGGACCCGATGAAGGAGCTCGAGGCGGCGATTACGTCGGGCCGGTTTCATCACGACGGCAACCCGATCATGACCTGGTGCGTTAGCAACGTGATCGGCAAGAATCTCCCGGGAAATGATGACGTGGTACGCCCGATCAAGCAGGGTAACGACAACAAAATCGACGGCGCAGTGGCGCTGATCATGGCGATAGGTCGAGCCATGCTGGCCGATCGAGTCAATTCTGAGTCGATCTACGATCAAGGAGTGGGTGTTTGAAATCAATTGCTATTGCGGCCTGGGTGGCCGGCCTGCTCGGTTTTGCGCTGCTGGTCACGGGGGTAGTGCTGATCAGCCTGCCGATCGGCCTGATTGTTGCGGGTGTCCTGCTTCTGTTGTGGGCGCTCTTGGCGGATATGGCCGCGGCTCGTGCGCAACGAGTCGGGCAGCCGAAGGAGTAGCCCGATGTTCTTCAGTAGGCAATTGCTGTCCAATTCCGGTCAAACCCAAACGGGTTCTGGCGGTTGGTTGTCGGCGCTGTTGGGAAGCGCACGATCGGAAGCAGGTCAGGTCGTTACGCCCGCGAGCGCGCTCTCGCTGACGGTCCTGCAAAACTGCGTCACGCTGCTGTCGGAGAGCATCGCTCAACTGCCGATCGAGCTGTATGAGCGCGCTGGCGACGACAGGAAGCCGGCGACTGACCATCCGCTGTATTCGATCCTGAAATACCAGCCGAATCCGTGGCAGACGCCGTTTGAGTATCAAGAGCAGTCGCAGGTTGCTGTCGGCCTTCGCGGCAACAGCTACAGCTTCATCGATCGCGATCAGGACGGCGTGATTCTCGGGCTGTATCCGCTGGATAACGAGGCAGTGACGGTGATGAAGGGTTCTGACCTCATGCCGGTCTATCGGATCTACGGGGCCGAACCGATGCCGCAACGGTTGGTGCATCACGTTCGCTGGATGTCGATCAATGGCTATACCGGGCTTTCGCCGGTCATGCTTCACGCGAACGCAATCGGGCATGCGCAGGCGATCCAGCAGTACGCCGGGAAGTCATTCATGAATGGCACGGCCCTGTCGGGCGTGATCGAGCGGCCGAAGGATGCTCCGGCGCTGAGGGATCAGGCGAGCGTCGATCGAATCACGGACGGTTGGAATGCGAAATTCGGTGGGTCGGGTAACGCGAAGAAGGTCGCGTTGTTGCAGGAGGGTATGACGTTCAGGCCGTTGTCGATGACGAATGTCGACGCAGCGCTGATTGATGCGCTTCGTCTTTCGTCGCTCGACATCGCGCGAATCTACAAGATCCCGGCTCACATGGTGAACGAGCTGGAGCGGGCGACGTTCAGCAATATCGAGCATCAGTCGCTCCAGTTCGTCATCTACACGCTGTTGCCGT
Source organism: Burkholderia sp. 572 (assembly GCF_040545135.1). Lineage (NCBI taxonomy): Bacteria > Pseudomonadati > Pseudomonadota > Betaproteobacteria > Burkholderiales > Burkholderiaceae > Burkholderia > Burkholderia sp. 572. The sequence continues at coordinate 36,320 of NZ_JBEPLH010000039.1, forward strand.
GGGTCAAGCGGCACGAGCAGGCGAAGACGCGCGATCTGCTGTTGCCGTCCGAACGGAAGCAGTACTTCATCGAATACAACCTTTCGGGGCTGCTGCGAGGCGATCAGTCGTCGCGCTACGCCGCTTATGCGGTCGGGCGCCAGTGGGGCTGGCTTTCGATCAACGATATTCGCCGGCTCGAAAACATGCCGCCGGTCAAGGGCGGCGACGTCTACCTGAGTCCGATGAACATGGTTGACGCGTCGAAGCCGCAGCAAGTAGCTGCCGGGAAGACCGAGCCGACGAAAGCCCAAATCGGCGAAATTGAGAGGATCCTATCTTGAAACCGCACCTCAGACTTGCAAGTCTGATTTTCAACCAGCCGCAGCTCGTCACGGACCCAATGATGTCGCTCGCGGTTCAGTGGGCGAACCAGGCGCTGAACCTCAACATCGTCAACCTGACCGTGAACGGCGTACAGCCGAAGATCATGGAGGACGACGAGTTCGACAGTGGTGCACAGATGGCTGCGGCGTCGGAGCGTCGCCGTGTCCTGGTGGCCGATACCGGTATGGACATCATTCCGGTGTCGGGAATCCTGGTGTCCCGCTCGGCGCACATGAATCCATGCGAGCCGATGACCAGCTACGAGAGTTTGCGTACTGCCGTGAATCAGGCGGCTGCGGATCCGGCAGTCGAACATATTGTCCTCGACGTCGACAGCAACGGCGGCAGTGCAACCGGTGCGTTCGAGCTGGCTGACGATATTCGCGCTGCCTCTCTGGCGAAGCCGATTACGGCGATCGTCAATTTCTCGGCATTTTCGGGGGGCTACTTGATCGCTGCCGCGGCGTCGAACGTGATTGTCAGCCGCACGTCAGGCGTTGGCTCGATCGGGGTGATCGCGAATCACCTGGACGTGTCGAGGCGCGACGAACAGCAGGGCGTGAAGGTGACGTCGGTATTCGCCGGCAATCACAAGAACGACCTCACGCCGCATGAACCGTTGAGCGACCAGTCGATGCAGTTTCTCAACGACATGGTGCAAAACAGCTACAAGCAGTTTGTCGACGCGATCGCGAACTTCCGTGGCTTGAGCACGCAAGCGGTGAAGGACACGCAGGCGGGCATCTTCTTCGGGCAGCAAGGCGTCGACGCTGGGCTTGCGGACAGCATCGAGACGCCGCAGGCAGCGATCAACCGGATTGCTGCCGAAGTGCGCGCATCGCGAGCCGAGCGTCAGAGCGGGAGCGCTCGACGCAGCGTGTCGGCACGTGCTGCGGCAATGAACATGCAATCCATGATTTAACCAGTCGCAATAAATCGAATTCCCACGATCAACATCAGAGCACGTTCGCGTCTCAGTTGAGCACTGCCACCTCCGGGTGGCATTTTTTTTAGGAGAAGGGTAAGTGAACATCAATGAACTCCGCCGCGAACGCGCTGCCATCAACCAGCGCGTTCAGGCGCTGGCCCAGATCGAGTTGGGCGGTACCGCGTTGTCGGGCGAACAGCAAGCCGAGTTTGACCAGCTCAGCTCGAAATTCAACGATCTGACCGCGCAAATCGAGCGTGCGGAAGCCGCGGAGCGTATGGCTGCCGCCGCCGCAGTGCCGGTCGATCCGGCGCCGGCTGCGGTTACTGCGCCGGCTGCGGCGTCCGTGCCCGCACAGCCGAAGGTTCCGGAAGTGAAGGGCGCGAAGATGGCGCGTATGGTTCGCGCACTCGCGGCAGCGCGTGGTGACACGCAGCTCGCGTCGAAGATCGCGATCGAGCGGGGTTTCGGCGAAGACGTTGCTATGTCGCTCAATACGCTTTCGTCGAGCGCGGGCGGCGTTCTGGTGCCCGAGAACCTGTCGAGCGAGGTCATCGAGCTGCTGCGTCCGAAGTCCGTTGTTCGCAAGCTCGGCGCTCGTACGCTGCCGCTGTCGAACGGAAACATCACCATCCCGCGCCTGAAGGGCGGTGCCATCGTCGGTTACATCGGCGCAGACACCGATATTCCGACGACGCAACAACAGTTCGATGATCTGAAGCTCACGGCGAAGAAGATGGCCGCCCTGGTGCCGATCGCGAACGACCTCATCAAGTATTCCGGCGTGAATCCGAACGTCGATCAGATCGTGGTCGGCGATCTTACAGCCGCGATCGGTGCACGCGAAGACAAGGCGTTCATTCGCGACGATGGCACGGCGAACACCCCGAAGGGCCTGCGCTTCTGGGCGATTCCCAGCAACGTCATCACCGCGAGCGATGGCTCGACGCTGCAGAAGATCGAAACGGATCTCGGTAAGGCCATTCTCGCGCTCGAAAACGCCGACGCGAATCTGACGCAGCCCGGCTGGATCATGGCCCCGCGTACGTTTCGCTTCCTCGAAGGTCTGCGCGACGGGAACGGTAACAAGGTCTATCCGGAACTCGCAAACGGCATGCTCAAGGGCTATCCGGTCGGCAAGACGACGCAGGTGCCGATCAATCTCGGTGACGCCGGCAAGGAGTCGGAAATCTACTTCACCGACTTCGGCGATGTGTTCATCGGCGAGGAAGAAACGCTCGAAATCGACTACAGCAAGGAGGCGACCTACAAGGACGCCGACGGCAACATGATCAGCGCATTCCAGCGAGATCAGACGCTGATTCGTGTGATCGCGAAGAACGACTTCGGTCCGCGTCACGTCGAGTCGATTTCGGTGCTGGCCGGCGTGACCTGGGGCGCGTAAGCGAACTCGTAACCGTGCGGCTCGATCCGTCGTGATCGGGCCGCCGTTCGGAGAAAAACATGAAGGTAGTCAAGTTCAAGCGGCATTACGCGCAATACACGCCTGGCGATATCGCGGGTTTCGAGGACGCGCACGCAGACCGGCTCGTCGACGCGGAAATCGCGGAGGCATCTGTGTCGGAGCCGAAGGAGGTGAAAGCCTCGCAGAGGGTCGACACGGGTAAGCCCGCGGCAAAGGGGTAATGCCAGATGGCCGCTGTTCTCATCGAATACCTGGACGACGCGGAGCCGCTTACCTTCGAGGATGTTGCAATTCAATGTCGAATCGATGGTGACGAAGAACGGGAGTTCATAGAGCACACGGTGATTCCCGGCGCGCGTCACGCGGCCGAGCGCAAGTCTGGGGCCGCGATCCGAAAGGCGCGCTATTTCGAGCGGCTGGCGGGCTTCCCGAGGGGGGACTTCCCGTTGTCGATCGGGCAAGTTCTGAGCGTCGACAGCATCGAGATTCGCGATGCAACAGGCGCTGCCTCGACACTCGACCCGAAAGGGTATGAGCTCGTCCAACTGGGGCGAGAAGCGTGGTGCGCGGTTCTTGGATCCGCTGACTGGCCGCACGCTCGAGCAGTGACGATCACGTATCAGGCTGGCGTCGACATCGACAAGCATCCGTCGGTACGGTCGTGGATGTTGCTTGCGGCTGCATGGGCCTACGACCATCGCGAACTTTTCTCGGAGGGGCAAGGAGTCGCGCAGATGCCGGAAGGTTATTCGGACCTCCTGCTCGATTCGATCACCGTTCCGCCGAGGTTCTGATGAAGGCCGGAAAACTGAAAGAGCGAATCGTCATCGAGCGGCCCAGCGGGGAAGAAAACGAGAACGGCGAACCGCTGCCGGGGGCGTGGGTGGTGCATGCGCGGCCGTGGGCTGACGTGTTGTTCGTGAACGGAAAGGAGCACGTTGTCTCCGGAGCGATTCGCGGCGCCACTGTCGCCAGCATGCGCATTCGCTATCGGGCAGGGATCGATGAGCAGATGCGAGTGCGTTACGACGGCAGGCTGTACGACATCACGGCGGTGCTGCCCGCTCGGACGCGTGGGTATCTCGACCTGTCGGTAAAGGTGGGAGAGAAGTATGTCTAGTGTCCAGATTCTTGGGCTGGCGGATCTGCAGGCCGATTTCGCCAAGCTCGCGAAGGCGCAGTCGACGAAGGCACTTCGACGCGCGACGTTGGCGGGCGCCAAGGTGATCCGAGACGAAGCTCGTGCGCGAGCGCCGAAGAAGACCGGGAAGCTAAAGCGGAACATTGTTTCGGCATCGCTGCGACAGAAGGAATCGCCTGGTGTGGCGACTGCGGGCGTTCGGGTTCGATCGAAGGGCAAGGAAGATTCGCCGACCAACGCGTTTTACTGGCGATTCGTCGAACTTGGCACGCAGAACATGAAGGCCGATCCATTCATGCGTCCGGCCTTCGACGCAGCGATTGCCCAGGCCGAGGGCGCGATTCGAACCGAGATCGCACATGCGATTGATACGGTGATCGGAGGTGGAATATGAGCGCGCTGATCATCCGCGACGCGATCGGGGTTGTGGGTGCCGCGAAGGGCTATGTCACGGTAGCCGGGTCGAAGGCGCAATCGCCGTACTACGTCGTGTCGCGCGTCAGTGGTGGGCGCGATATGGCACTTGGCGGAGCGACCGGCGGCAAGTCGGGCATGTATCAGATCGACGTGTACGCCAGCACCTACACGGAGGCCGATGCGATCGCCGATCAGGTGATCGACAGGGCATCGTCGAGCGGGAAGTTCGCCGTTGGTGGCATCAGTGAGTTGCCCGACGACTTTTCGAGCGATACCGGAGATTTCCGGGTGAGCCTCGAAGTATCCGTGCAGTTCTGATCGATTCAATTTCTGTTTGGCCCGCGAGTGCGGGCTTTTTCATTTTGAGGGGCTTATGGCCGAGAAGAGCAAGCGCATCAAAGCGCAAGGTACGAAGGTCGAGATCTCGAAAACGTCGTCGGCGAACCTCGACGACGACAAGCTCGTTTTCGTCGATCTCAACACGACTAGCAAGACGATCAACTGGCAAGGCGGGCAGTCGTCGGAGATCGACGCGACGACGCTCGCCAGCGATGAAAAGGAATCCGAGCTTGGCTTGCCGGATCCGGGCGAGTTTTCGGTGGATGGCAACTATTCGTCGGACGATGCTGGCCAGCTGATTCTTCGCGGCGCGCGCGGCACGGGTGACAAGTATGTGTTCCGTGTGACGTTCCGCGACAAGTCGCAATTCCTGTTTGTCGGCATGGTGCGCCAGTACACCTGGTCGGCCGGCGTCGACGGCATTGTGACGTCGACCTACAGCGTCCGCGTCAGCGGCTCGCCGAAGGAAGTGCCGCCGCCTGCCGCACCGGCGGGTTAAGCGATCTGAACAACGTGAGGAAAGAGTGATGACGAAAACTCCGACGGTCGCCGGCGCGCTACGTGCTGCGATTCTCAATCCGCTGGCCGGCTGGCGCCACGAGATGCTCCCGATGCCGGAATGGGGCGACGTCACGGTCGCCGTTCGCGAGCCATTGCTCGAGGACCGAGTATTCTGGCTCGAACCGCTGCGCCTCGCTGCCGGCGTCGAGCCGGGCGACGACGAGGCGGCTGCCCGCGCGAAGTATGCGCGCGTCAGTGCGGGCGAGCACAAGCTGGCTTCCGCGCGTCTGTTTGTTCGTGTCCTGTACGTGGAGTCGACGGCCGGCTGGCGCCGCGAATTCGAGGACGCGGACGCGCAGGAGGTCGCTTCTGCATTCGGAGCCGCGCACGAACGCATCGTGAACGCCGCGCTCGAGCTCGGCAACATGAAAGCCGACGCGGAGGACGATGCAAAAAAAGCCTCCGCCGAAACCCCGATCTCCGACTTGAACTGACGCTGGCGCTGCGGCTCGGCAGGACGCTTGCCGAGCTGCGCGCGGACATGTCGACCGCGGAGTTCGCCTTGTGGCAAGCGTTCGATGCCGAGTCGCCGATCGCCGATGATCGTTACGACCTTCATGCCGCGATGGTCGCGTCGGCGGTGTTTCAGGCGCAGGGTGCGAAGGTGAAGGTGGCCGACATGATGCCGAACTGGTCGGGCGAATCGCCCGAGGTTCAGGAGGTCGCCGACGATCCTTTCTTCGCAGGCCTAATGAGGTTGGTAAAGTAGGCGGATAGGAAATATGGGAACGAGTCTCCGCGAGCTGATCGTCAGCGTTACCGCGAATACGACCCAGTACGATCGACGCATGCAGCAGCTTGGGTCGACGGCCAACGGCTATTTCAATGCGGTTCGGGATGGGGGCCGGGCCGCAGATGCGGCGTTCGCTTCGAACGCATCGAGCGTGCAGGTGACGGTGCGCGCGATCGAGGCCGCGCGCGGGTCGCTCACGGCATATGCTCAGGCTGCGGCCGCGGCGTTCGGCGTGCACCAGCTGGTCGAGTATGCCGACGAATGGACAAACCTGAGCAACCGACTCAAGATCGTCACGCGGGATCAGATCGATTTCGCGGTCGCGCAAAACGATGTGCTTCGCATCGCACAGGCAACCCGGCAACCGCTCGACGCGACGGCCGAGCTGTATCAGCGGATCGCGAACAACACGTCGCACCTCGGTCTGTCGATTAAGCAGGTCGGCCCGCTGGTCGAAACGATCAGTAAGGCGGTTGCGCTCTCGGGTGTGTCCGCTGACACGGCGCGGCTCGGGATCGTGCAGCTCGGTCAGGCGTTCGCGTCCGGCCAACTGCGCGGGCAGGATCTTAAGAGCGTGCTCGAGGAACTGCCGGGCGTTGCCGACGCAATCGCGCGCGGAATGGGTAAGGGCACGTCCGAGCTGAAGTCGCTGGCTGAGGACGGCAAGTTGACCGTCGAGAACCTGATCGACGCGCTGAAGAACGCCGGATCGAGCACGGACGCACTGTTCGGTAAGGTGGACATGACCGTCGGGCAGGCGATGACGCGCCTGCAAACGGAAATCGTCGCGTACGTCGGCCACGCGAACGAGGCGACCGGTGCGAGCGCGAAGCTGGCGCAGAGCGTGGTCTACGTTGCGGATCACCTCGACGAGATCGTCACGATCAGCGCATCGCTCGCGGCCGGCCGGCTCGGTGTGTATTTCGCGCAGACCACGGTGGCCGTCAGCAAGTCGGCCATCGCGTGGAACGCGGAGCGGCAGGCGCTGCTCGCGAAGGCGCAGGCGGAAAACGCGGCTGCGCTCGTCACGATCGCGAAGGCACAAAGCGACCGCGATGCGGCAGCGGCGAAGCTGCAGAACGCGCAGGCGGCAGAGGTCGCCGCGGCGGCCGAGCTGGCCGGCATGCGCGCGATGCGCGAGAGCCTCGCGATGCAGTCGGCACTGACGGCCGGTTCGATCCAGTACACGCAGGCGAAGCTCGCGGAGGCACGAGCGATCGAGGCGAGTGCGGTGGCGCAGGTCGCGACAGCGCGGTCGAATCTGGCGAATAGCCAGGAGATCGGCACGCGGATCGCCGGCACGCCGTACGCGGCGGTGATCGCGCGCGAGACGGCGGCGGCGCAGGGCGAGCTGGAGCGGGCCGAGGCATCCCTCGCGCTGGCACAGCAGCGCCGTGTGGCGCTGGAGGCTGCGGCGGCCAAGGGAACGGTCGACCAGACGCGCTACGCGGCGGCACTGGCCGAAACCGAGAAGGGGCTCGCCGTCGCCGAGCGCGAGGTCGCGGCGGCGACGCTCGCCCGCGAGCGGGCCGAGCGCGGGGCGACGGCAGCGACTGCGGGTCTGGCCGCCGCGACCGAGCGCGCGGCGGTAGCGCAGACTGCTGCCGCGCGAGCCGGCTCGTTGATGCGCACGGTAGGTTCCGGATTGCTGTCGGTGATGGGCGGCTTGCCCGGCATCATCGCGACGGTTGGCACGGTGGCGCTCGGCGCCGCGGTGAACTGGCTGGTATTTCGCGATCACGCGAGCAGCGCGACGTCGAGCCTGCTCGACATGCAGGCGCCGCTCGACCAGATCATCGAGAAGTATCGGCAGTTGTCGCCGTTGCTGCAGGAGGTCGAGCGCAATCGCGCGAAGCAGGCGCAGACCGCGGCACGCAGCGATGTAGCGGACGCATACGCGGGCCTTGCGGCGCGCGCGTCGCAGAGCGTCATTGTGCCGGGCATTGGAGACAGCGCGCCGATCATCACGGACGAGAATCAGGTCGCGCTCGATCGGTTCATTGAAGGGCTGAACCGGATCAAGACTGAGAACCTCGGCGTCGACGAGAAGTCGCGCGAGCTTGCGTCGCTGGTCGGCGTGTTTATCGACGCGACGAAGGGCGGTGACGAGCTTCGCGCCGAGCTGGTGCAGGCCGCGTCGGCGATCGACACGGCCGGCGCCGCGGCGGACAAGGGCACGCGCACGCTGGCCGCGATGGATGCTGCCGCGCGCAGTGCGGCCGACGGAATTCGGCTGCTCACGGAAGAAAACAATTTCTTCGCGGGCGGCATGGCGGCCGAGGCCTGGAACAAGTACGTCGAGAAGCTGAAAGAGGCCTCCGACGTCATCGGCATGACCGCGCAGCAGCGCGCCGAATACGAAGCGAAAACGAAGGGCGCGAACACAGCGGAGGCGCGGCAGGCCGGTTTGATCGCCGGCCGCGCGGACGCGTACAAATCGCTCGAAAAGGCGATCCAGGACAAAGACGCGAAGGCCGAGGCCGGCGCGCGGCGGAACATCGACAATCTGACGCGCGAGCTCGCGCTGATGAATCAGCAGATGGTCGTCGCGGCGGCACTGGCTGAGTTTCAGGCGGATCTCGTCAGCAAGAAATTCGAGAAATTCGGGTTCAACGCTGACGCGGCGCTCGCGGCCGCTGCGGCGCGCGGCAAAAAGGCTTTCGACGATACGGTGTCGGAATCGTCCGGCCAGGTCGCGCGCATCGGCGTAAACGCGTCGGCGCTCGCGCACAAGAGCCGGGCCAGCGGCTCGCGCGCCGAGCCGGAAAGCCAGCGCATGCTCGACAACATCGCGCAGCGCATTGCGCAGCTGCGCGTCGAAGCGGTCGCAACCGACAAGCTCACGCAGTCGGAGAAGGATCGGATCGGGTTCGACCAGAGGCTGACCGATCTGGCCGCGAAGCGCACGAAGCTGACCGACGGCGACAAGAGCTTGATTCGTGATCAGGCTGCAATTCGCGCGGCGTACGACCGCGCGGTGCAGCTGGAGAAGGAGGTGCGCTATCACGAAGCGATCAACAAGCTGAAGGAGCGCAGCACGCAAATCGATGCGGAGCTGGCCGACTACGCGTCGGAGCGTCAACGCGAGGTTGAGCGCGAGCTCGCAGCGATGCCGATGGGCGACAACGCGCGCGAGCTGAACCAGGCGACGAGCCGCGTCGGCGATGAATTCCGGCGCCGGCGCGACGATTTCACGAAGGGCGCTCGGAAGGACGGCACGCTCGGGTCGCCGGAGTATCTGGCCGAGATTGACCGGATTAACCGGGCCGAAGCCGAACTGGTCGAGCGCGAACGTGGGTATGTCGAGCAGCGGCTCGCGGTGCAGCGCGACTGGCGCGTCGGTGCAAGCCGCGCCGTGGCGCTGTATCAGGAATCGGCGGAAAACGCGGCAGGGCGCGCGGAGGAAGCATTTACGAGTTCGTTCCGCAGCATGGAGGACGCGCTGACCTCGTTCGTGTCGACCGGCAAGCTGGATTTTCGCGGGCTGGTCAACAGCATGATCGCGGACCTGGCGCGCTTCGCCGCGCGCGCGGCGATGGCGCCCGTGTTCGGCGCGCTCGGTTCGGCGCTGGGGCTTGGCGCGGCCAGCGCGGGCGGATTCAGTGCGTCGTCGTTGCTCGGCGGTGTAGCGGGCGGCATGTCCGACATTTTCGGGGCGGGCGGCGGCAACGCGTACGGTTTCCACTTGGCTACCGGCGGGCGGGTCACTGGCCCGGGCACGTCGACGAGCGACAGCATTCCGGCGTGGCTCTCCAACGAGGAATTCGTGGTGAAGGCTGCGGCGGTGCGCAAACCCGGCGTGCTTCGGCTGCTGGAGGCGATCAACAGCGGACAGGATCTCGGTTTCGCGAAGTTTGCGAATGGCGGACTGGTCGGTGGCGGATCGGTCGGCGGGGGCGGGCTCGGCGCGCAGGGCGGAGGGATCGAGCTGAATATCCCGGTGACGATCGACGGTGGCACGGGCAACGCAGCGCAGATGATGGCGAGCGCCGAGTTCGTGAAGAAGCTCACGCAGATGGTGCAGGGGCTGATCGCGGTCGAGAGTCGTCAGGGTGGCGCGCTCTGGAAACTGAAAAATGGGATGGGGTGATGACCGACACGTTTAACTGGTCGCCGACGGTTGAAGGTTTCGGCGGCGACACAACGCTGCGCGTGCGAAAGGCGCCCTTCGGCGATGGGTACACGCAGCGCGCGGCCGACGGTCTCAACAACCGTGTGCCGTCGTACAGCCTTCGATTCGTGGGGAAGGCCGAGAAGATCTCGGCCATCCTCGAGTTCCTCGATGCGCATGCCGGCGCGGTGTCGTTTTTCTGGACACCGCCGCTTCGGCCGCAGGCGCGGTTCGTGTGTGAGAAGTACACCGAGCCGGTGAGAAGCGGGCGCGTGTACACGATTACGGCGCAGTTTGAACAGACGTTTGCACCATAGGGTTAGAGATGCCAGCACTACAAAAAGCAAACCTCGGAGTAGCGCCAAACGGCGCGGGCGGCGATGATCAGCGCACCGCAAATATGCGGTTCAATGCCAATGTCGATGTCTTGTCCGCGATCCTTGCGCTCGGATACAACATTCTCAGCGACAACTGGACACTCGCGCCTAGCAACGTCGGTACGCGGTTCGGATTGAATATGGGTGCTGGTGGAAAAGTGGTGAAGCTGCCGCTTGCGTCATCGGTGTCCGTAAATGCGTGCGTGCATTTCTTCAACGTCGGGCCGCCAGTGACGATTGGCTTCCAGGGTAATGATGGATCGCAAGTCAATCTGCTCAATACCGGGGATTGGGCGACATACATTGCGGACGGCGGCACCTACTGGCATGTCGCCGAGCGCGGCAAGATGCTGCCGGACGAGGTCGTAAGCGGATTCCTGACGGTTGCGAAAGGGCTTACAGTTGGCGGCGACCTCGTAGTAAAGGGGAGCGTAGCTGGAGACCTTATCGCGTCCGGAAAGCTTTCAGGAGTAAACAGTCCGAACCTCTTAATCAATGGGTCTGGCGAACTCGGCAACACCGGTTGGAACGGCACTAATTTCACGGCCACGCCAGGGAATTTTGGTGAAGGGTCTCTCTTCTTAAATGCCGGTGCGATCAATACCGGAACCTGGGTGGTTGATGCGTCGAACGATATCCCGTGCGGCCCCGGCATCCCACTTGCGCTCTCTGCTGAATTCTATTCGATGGGCCTTAACGCCGGGCGCGTGTATGTGAAATGCGAGGCGTTCAAAGCTGACGGCACGTTCATCGGAACCGTTACCGGGACACCGGGGATTACAACCAAGCTGGGCTATACGTTCCGAAGTGCTGCGGGTGTGACGCCCGACGGAACGGCGGCTGTGCGTGTAAGCAAGGTCGCTGACGCTGCACCGAACATTTCGGCATTCGGCGTTGCGTTTCGCAGAATCAAGTTGGAGAGAAACAACGGGGCGACGCTGTATTCCCAGGAGGCAACCATTGCCTATCTGGGGGGGGCTCCGACGTTTTCCGGCGTGCCGTACTTCGGCCGGTTTGTGCCGTGGCACAGCGGAAATCTGATTGCGCCGATGACGCTGGACGGCGAGCAAACGGTTTCGGGTATCAAACGCTTCACGGCCGCAACCTCCTTTAGTGCGAATACGTACTATGCAAAGCAAGTAACGATCAACGCGAGTGCGCCCGATGGACTCTGGTCGAATGCACCATTGGTAATTGCTGGCTATCCCGGCGTTGGCTCGATCGGGATCGGAAGTAATAACGGGGCAATCAACCTGAGATGCTCGGCCAACAGTGGAACACTGGACGTTGTGTCCTCCACGTCTGCCGCGTTTGCTCCGGTCTCGGCGTCAGCATTCAATGTCAACTCGGATGTAGCAATCAAGGCCGAGGTTGAAACGATTGAGAACGCGATGGAGAAGCTCAAGAGGCTCCGTGGCGTGACGTACGTCATGAAGTCGGACGAAACTCGCGCGCGGCAGTTGGGGGTCATCGCGCAGGAGGTCGCGAAAGAGTTTCCGGAGGCTGTCACCGAAACGAGCATGCAAATCGATGAATCCGGTGTGATGGTTACGGAAGGAGGCCGGCCCATGCTCGCGGTCAACTATTCGGCACTGATCGGACCATTGCTTCAGGCATTCATCGAACTGGAGGCGCGAGTGTCGGCGCTTGAGGGGTGATTCGCATATGGGGATCAATTCCGATATTCAGCAGCTGGAACCGGGGCATCGTATCGAGCTGTTCGAGGTCAACTGCACGGAGATTGGCGGAGACGCGTTGCGCTTCCACGGGCATCTGCAGTCGACGTCGATCGTGTGGCAGAGCCTGGAATACAAACCGTGGCCGATCCAGGCGGCCGGCTTCGAGCGGACATCGGACGCGCGGCAGCCCGCGCCGACTCTGACGGTAGGCGATATCAACGGCACGATCACCGCACTGTGTGTCGCGCTCGATGATCTAGTCGGCGCGAAGGTGATCCGCCGGCGCACGCTGGCGAAGTACCTCGACGCGGTGAATTTCCCGAACGGCAACCCGACCGCAGACCCGAATGAGCAATGGCCGCCCGAGCAGTGGCGTATCGAGCAGAAAAGCGACGAGCAGCCCGGCGTGCAGGTGGAATTCACGCTGTCGTCGCCGCTCGATTTCGGTGGGCAGCAGGTGCCGGCGCGACAGATTGTCGGCATGTGCCAGTGGCGCTATCGCGGGCCCGTATGCGGATATGCCGGCGTGGCGTTCTTCGACAAGAACGACAGGCCGGTGAGCGATCCGGCGCTCGACTGCTGCAGCCAGAAAGTCAGCGGATGCGAATGCCGGTACGGCGTGAACAACCCGCTGCCGTACGGCGGATTTTTGTGCGACACCCTCGCGTAGACCTTCGATTAACCTCTCTTCATGGACCCGCCACCCGGCGGGTTTTTTTATGGGCGAACGAATCAAGCAGGCGATCGCGGAGCACGCGCTCGCCGAGTACCCGCGCGAGTGCTGCGGGCTCATCGTCGGCACGGCGGCCGGCGACGTGTACGTGCCCGGCCGCAACATCGCGGCCGTGCCCACTGAGCAATTCGGGCTCGCGGCCGAAGATTACGCGGATGCGGAGGACATGGGCGAAATCCTCGCGTTCGTGCACTCACATCCGAACGGACGGGCACAGCCGAGCATGGCGGACCGCACAGTATGCGAGCGTTCCGGCATCCCGCTGTGGGTGATCGTCTCGCTTGGCGTGCAGGCCGACGGCGCGATCGGTGTCGACGACTGGTGCGAGTTCGGCCCGAGCGGATACGTTGCGCCGCTCTATGGCCGGGAGTTCCTGCACGGCGTGCTGGACTGCTATTCGCTGGTGCGCGATTGGTACCTCGCCGAGCGTGGCGTCGTACTGCCGGATTTCGAGCGTGAAGATGGCTGGTGGGACGACGGTCGCTCCAATCTGTATATCGCGCACTACCAGGATGCCGGCTTTCTCGACGTCGGGATCGACGTACAGCTCGAGCCGGGTGACGTACTGCTGATGCAGATCCGAAGCAAGAACGGCGTGCCGAATCATGCGGGCGTGTATCTCGGCGACGGCATGTTCGGGCATCACGTGCACGGGCGACTGTCGTGCCGCGCGGTGTGGGGCTCGATGTGGCGCGACAGCTGTACGACGGTGTTGAGGCACATCGGGGGCGCGAAGTGATTGAAAAGCTGCGCGAGGTGAGGCTTTACGGGATCGCGGGCGCGCGGTTCGGTCGGGTGCATCGCCTGGCCGTCTCGTCGACCGCGGAGGCGGTGCGCGCGCTTTCGGTGCTGATCCCGGGCTTCCAGAAGTTCCTGCTCGACGCGCGCGACAACGGGTTGACGTTTGCGGTGTTCAACGGCCGCCGAAACCTGAGCGAAGGCGATCTGGGTGCGCCGGTCGGCGGCGAAGCGATCCGGATTGCGCCGGTGATCATCGGCAGCAAGAGCGGTGGTCTGTTCCAGACGATTCTCGGTGCGGCGCTGGCCGTGGCCGGTTTCGTGTTCAGTCAGCCGACGCTGATCGGCCTAGGCGTGTCGATGGCGCTCGGCGGCATCACGCAGATGTTGAGCCCGCAGCAGGCGGGGCTGGCCGGCGCGGCCGACAACGGCACCTCGTACTACTTCAACGGCGCGGTGAACAGCGCCGCTCAGGGCGAGCCGGTGCCGCTCGTGTACGGCGAGATGGTCGTCGGGTCGAAGGTCATCAGCTCGGGTATCTATACAGAGGATCAGGTGTGAAAAAGATCTACGCGGAATCCGGACCGAAGCGGATCAGCGGGGCGAAGGGTGGCGGCGGTGGCGGGAGTGGCGGTGGGGAATCGCCCGACAGCCTGCATTCCGTCGCGCGCGCCAAGGTGCTCGACGCTATTTCCGAGGGACCGATCGTCGGGCTGGTGAAGGGCATGCAGTCGGTCTTTCTCGACGGCACGCCTATCCAGAATTCCGACGGCTCGGTCAACTTCCAGAATTACAGCGTCGACGTCCGCACGGGTACGCTCGATCAGGAGTTCATGCCGGGCTTTCCGGCGGTCGAGCGCGAGGCGGCCGTAGGCGTGCCGCTGACTTCCGATGCACCGTGGGTGCGGCAGGTGCAAAACACGCAGCTGTCGGCGGCCCGTATTCGCTTCGGCCTGCCAGCACTGCAAAAGAGCGATCCGGCGACCGGCGTGTTCGGCTATCGCGTGGAATATGCGATCGATCTGTCGGTCGACGGAGGCTCGTACGCACAGGTGCTGTCGTCGGCATTCGATGGCAAAACGACGTCGCTTTACGAGCGCTCGCACCGGATCGAGTTGCCGCGCGCGACAACCGGCTGGTTGGTCCGCGTGCGCCGCATCACGCCGAACGCGCACAGCTCGCTGATCGCGGACACGGTGAACATCGAGGCGATCACAGAGGTGATCGATCGCAAGCTACGGTATCCGATGACGGCGCTCGTTGGCATGACGTTCGACGCGCGGTCGTTCTCGCAGGTGCCAGTGCGGTCGTACCACATTCGCGGCCTGATCGTTCGGGTGCCGTCGAACTACGATCCCGAGACGCGAGCGTACTCGGGGGCATGGGACGGGACGTTCAAGCCGGCGTGGACGAACAACCCAGCGTGGATTTTCTACGACCTGCTGCTGAACGATCGCTACGGGCTTGGCAAGACGGTCGACGCGTCGATGATCGATAAGTGGGGGCTGTACGAGATCGCGCGCTATTGCGACGTCATGGTGTCGGATGGGCGGGGCGGTGTCGAGCCGCGCTTCACGTGCAATTGCGTGATCCAGTCGGCGGCCGACGCGTACAAGGTTCTGCAGGATATCGCCAGCGTGTTCCGTGGCATTTCGTACTGGGGGCCGGGCGCGGTGGTCGCGTCTGCGGACATGCCGTCCGATCCGGTCTACGTGTACACCGCGGCGAACGTGATCGACGGTGCGTTCCGGTACGTGGGTAGCGAGCGCAAGACGCGATACACGGTCGCGCTTGTGAGCTACAACGATCCGTCGAACCAGTACAAACAGGCGGTCGAGTATGTGCCGGACGACGACGGCATCGCGCGGTACGGCGTTATCAAGACGCAGGTGACTGCGTTCGGCTGTACGTCACAGGCTCAAGCGCACCGGCTCGGGCGATGGCTTCTCCTGACGTCCCGCTACGAGTCGGGCACGGTGTCATTCAAGGTCGGGATGGATGGCGTGCTGGTCGGCCCGGGGCAGGTGATCGCGATCGCCGATCCACGAAAGGCTGGCCGGCGCATCGGCGGGCGCATTCGAGCGGCGGCCGGCAACGTCGTCACGCTCGACAAGGCGCCTACCGTGGCACCAGGCGATCGCTTCACGGCGATTCTGCCGTCAGGTGTCGCGCAGTACCGTGCCGTGAAGTCCGTCAACGGCGACGTGCTCACGCTGGCCGATCGCTTCGACGCGGATCCCGTGCCCGGTGCGGTGTGGATGCTGGAAAACGCGGAGGTCGCGGCGCAGCTCTATCGCGTCGTGAGCGTTCAGGAAGGCGACGACGACGGGCGCATTGAGTACACGATCACGGCGACGATGCACGAGCCGGGCAAGTACGCGGCGATCGACGACGGCGCGCAGATTCAGCAGCGGCCGGTGACGGTCGTGCCGCCGTCGGTGCAGGCGCCGCCGGCCAACGTGCGGATTACCACGTATTCGGCGGTCGACCAGGGCATTTCCAAAACGACGATGGTTATCGCGTGGGACGCCGCGGATAACGCTGTGACATACCTGCCGGAGTGGCGGAAGGATAACGGCGAGTGGGTGAGCGTGCCGCGTACGGGCGGGCTGCAAGTCGAGGTGTCCGGGATTTACCAGGGGCGGTACGTTGCGCGCGTGCGTGCCCAAAACGTGATGAACGTCACGTCGCTTCCGGCCATCAGCGCGGAAACGCAACTGAACGGAAAAACGAGCCTTCCGCCGGCGGTCGTGTCGCTCAAAGCGGCGGGCGTGGTCTACGGCATCAATCTCGACTGGGCGTTTCCCGGCGATGGTACTGCCGGCGACACGCAACGCACGGAACTCTGGTACAGCCGCACGCCGAACCGTGCCGACGCGATCAAGCTGTCGGATTACGCGTTCCCGCAAGCGTCGACGTCCATGCAGGGGCTCGCGGTCGGCCAGGTGTTCTATTTCTGGGCGCGGCTCGTCGACACGACTGGGAATATCGGCCCGTGGTTTCCGGCGAATGGTTCTGGTGTGCAGGGTCAGCCGTCGACGAACCAAAGCGAGTACGAGAAATATTTTGCTGGCCAGATCTCGCACTCGGCACTCGGCGAGGATCTGAAAAAGCCGATCGATGCGATTCCCGGGATTCAGCAGGGCGTTACGGATAACGCGGCGGCGATCGCGAAGGAGGTGAAGGATCGCACCGATGCGATCACGAAAGAGGCGAAGGATCGAGCCGACGCGGTGGCCGAAGAAGCGCGCCAGCGTGGTGCGGCTGTGGCGTCCGAGCAGCAGGCGCGGCAGTCGGCCGATAGTTCGCTCGGGCAGCGGATCGATACCGTGACGGCGAGCGTCGGAGACGCGGCGGCCGCAGTGAAGCGAGAGGAAGCTGCGCGTATCGATGCAGACGGTGCTCTTGGCAAGCGCGTCGACACAGTCGTCGTGAAGGTTGGCGAAGCAACGACGTCGATTCAATCGGAAGTACAAGCGCGTCAGGATGGCGACGGCGCGCTCGGGAAGCGAATCGACGCTGTAAGTGTCGCTGTTGGGGAGAACAAGGCGGACATCATCACCGAGCAGCAGGTTCGCCAAAAGGCGGACTCCGCACTGGCCAGCCGAATTGACTCCGTGTCGGCACAGATCAATGTTCCGATGGCAGGTGACAGCGGCCAGGCGGCCGGATCGACGCAGGTAATGGCCGGCGTCTATTCGGAGCAATCGGCGCGTGCCGAGGTCGATATGGCGTTGGGCCAACGGCTCGACACTGTTTCCGCGCAGATGCAGGTAGGGCAGGCGTCGTTGCTTGCGGACATTCGTACCGAGTCGAAAGCGCGTGTGGATGCGATCAGCGCGCAGGCCGAGCAGATCACAACGATACGCGCGCAGGCCAACGAGAACGCGGCGGCGGTCCAGACAGTTGCGCAGTCGTATGCGGATCTGAATGGGCGCGTTTCGGCGTCGTACCAGATCAAGACGCAGATCACGTCGGACGGTCGCACGTACATCGCCGGCATCGGAATCGGCATCAACAACGACAGCGGGATTGTCGAGTCACAGGTGTTGGTGTCGGCGCAGCGCTTCGCGGTCGTTGACCCGAGCAACGGCGGATCGTCGATCGTGCCGTTCGTGGTGCAGGGCGGGCAGGTGTTCTTGCGTCAGGCGCTCATCGGCGCTGGTTGGATCACGAACGCGATGATCGGCAGCTATATCCAGTCCGACAACTATGTCGCGGGAAAGCAGGGCTGGCGGCTCGATAAGAGCGGTTGGTTTGAAATCAACTCGACTGATGGTCGCGGCAACCGGACGGTGATCGATAGTAATGGCGGGCGCGTGTACGACGCAAACGGCGTTCTGCGTGTTCGATGGGGGGTATGGGAGTAATGGCTGCGGGGTTCTGGGTATGGGATGGTGCGGGGCGCTTGGTGCTCGACGGTACGTCGCGGGCCGGGCGGATCGTTGGGATCGTGTACACGGGAGGCGGCGCTGGGTCCAGTCCGGCTGACTTGTCAGGGGGCGCGCCGTTTTGGGCGTTCATGCCGCAGTGGATTTTTCGCCGTGTCGGCGGTGCAGAGCCGACGCCGCTTGTCGCGATCGACGCATTTGGAATCAGTTGGTCGTACAGCGGCAATAGCAGCGGTTCGAATGCTTACTCGCCTGTGCCTGGCTGGCTTGTTTTCGGGGTGTATTGATGGATGCAGGATTTCAAGCATTTACGAATAGCGGCCTTTACCAAATTGATGGAAGGACACCGAACTATCAGCTCGTTAGATCGATGTCAGGGCAGGCGGTAGACACGTCGTTACCGCTCGCGGTCAACGATGCGGGGAAGCCGTTCGGGGCGACGGTTCCGAGCATCGCATTTTCGTTCAACGCGACGGCTGGACCGATGTATGGCGTGTATGCATCTGATGGCGTTGGGATCTCGGTTTGGAGCGTAAGTGTCGATGGTGGGGTGTACACGATTCGTTTCGTAACGGAGCGCCCGTGCGCTGTCTACTTCTTTTTGTTCGATCGCACACCTCCTGCGACTAGTGGCTTCGGGCTTCAAGTGTTTGCGCCGGATACGAAACTCATCGCGGACACGTCGGTGCCTTTCCTTCGTGTGCTTGATGTGATTACCGACCACTACGTGCCAGGCACGGGGTTCGTGACGATCGGCGCGCCTTGGCCGCCGTGGCAGTCGCGGTCGTACGGCCGGCCGGTGTTGATTTCGGCTATTGCACCTGTGCATGTCGGTTGGAGTTATGACCCAGCCGGCCTGGAGATGACGTCGATTCGTGTGACGGGCGACACGATTGCATGGGGAACATCGATGTGGGGAGGCGGGAAGAAGCCAAACTTTACGGGATTTAAAGAGCAGTGGCATCACATGTTCATGGTGCTAGATGCGACGGGGATTTTGTGATGGGCCGCCTACTTGGCGGCCTTTCTTTTTACGGGGCAGGAAACGGGGAGCGGTAATGCAAGAGCACGAAAAGACGATTCTGGAGTTGATTCTCATGGGCGGACTGATTGGCATTGCGAAAGTGTTGGTGGGTAGCGAGCAGCTGACGTTCCGGCTTGTGGCCGGGCGTGCCGTGCTCGGTTCGGCGACGTCGATGGTTGCAGGTCTGGCGCTGTTGCAGATCCCGGATCTGCCGCCGATTGCATTGCTCGGCCTCGGTAGTGCGCTTGGCATCGTCGGGTCGCAGTACCTCGAAGTGCTGCTGCGCCGGAATGCAAAACGAATGTTTGGGGAGAAGTGAATATGACGAATCTGACAGCGCATTTCACGCTCGAGGAATTGACCGCGAGCGACACGGCGCGCCGGCGCGGCATCGATAACACGCCGTCGGCCGCGGTCACGGCAAATTTGCGCCGGACTGCCGAAGCGCTCGAGCGCGTGCGCGACGTGCTCGGTGGGCGGCCCGTGATCATCACATCGGGCTACCGAGCGGCGGCGCTCAACCACGCGGTCGGTGGTGTTCCGAACAGCGCGCACCTTTCGGGCCTGGCCGCCGATTTCGTCTGTCCGAAGTTTGGCATGCCGCTTGACATCTGCCGGGCGATTGCCGCATCGACGATCGAATTCGACCAGCTGATCCAGGAGGGTACGTGGGTGCATATCGGCCTCGCGCCGATCGGGGCGAAGCCGCGTCGACAGGTGCTGACGGCATCGTTCGGTGCGACGAGCACGAAATATTCGGAGGGGTTATGACCTGGATCGATCCGCGGGTTTGGCTCGCGATCGTCGCGGCGGCGTTCATCGGTTCCGCGGCCGGCTATTTCAAGGGCCATCGAGACACCGACCAGTCGCACACCGTAGAAACTCAGGCGCAGCGAATTCGCGAGCTCGTCGTCGAGCGCGACGAAAGCGACCGCATTGCGCGTCAACAACAGGGGAACGCTGAAAATGCTTCGAAACAACGTGAACAGGCTCGCGCTGCTGCTGATGCTGCCGATGCTGCTGCTAACAGCCTGCGCAAGCAGGTCGCCGAACTCGTCGCCCGGACGCGCGACCCCGCCACTCCGGCCGGAGGCGCGGCAGCCGGCGGCGCCCTCGATCTGCTTGCCGACCTGTTCGGCCGGACTGACGAGGCTGCGGGAGAGTTCGCGCGAATCGCTGACGAGCGAGGCATTGCCGGGCGGCAGTGCGAAAGCGACTACGACGCGTTGACGGGCGCGACGCCGCGCTAGAAACAGGGCGGCCGAGGGGCGTGCGGTAACACGACCCTCGGCCGCTTTTCCACTGTCTGAGCCAGTGAATCAGCCAAGGCCCTGCATACCTACGTAGGCGGGCCGGATTCTACACTAAGTTTAAAAACGGCTTTCACAATGGCAAATCCGATTATTCCGTGGATCGGCGGCAAGCGCCGCCTTGCAGACCATCTCATCCCGCGATTTCCCGCGCACGACTGCTATGTCGAAGTGTTCGCGGGCGGCGCTGCGCTGTATTTCTTGCGCCCGCCGGCAAAGGTCGAGGTGATTAACGACGTCAACGGCGAGCTGATCAACCTGTATCGCGTCGTGCAGCATCACCTCGAGGAATTCGTGCGGCAGTTCAAATGGGCGCTCACCAGTCGGCAGGTGTTCGAGTGGCTGAAGCAGACGGCGCCGGAAACGCTTACCGACATCCAGCGCGCCGCGCGGTTCTACTACTTGCAGAGAAATTGCTTCGGCGGGAAGGTCGAGGGACAGACGTTTGGGACGCGGACAGAGCATCCGCCCGGATTGAATTTGCTGCGTCTCGAGGAGGAGCTTTCGGCCGCGCATTTGCGGCTCGCGAGCGCGTACATCGAGCGCCTCGATTGGGCGGCTTGCGTTGATCGATACGATCGGCCGCATACCCTGTTGTCGGGTAAGGACACGGCGTTGCCGCCGCATCCTCCCCTAAGAACCGTACGTGCCAGTTTCCCGGCATACGGCTCAAGCCTCTTTGAAGCTCCA
>NZ_JBEPLH010000040.1:0-51354 GCF_040545135.1 Burkholderia sp. 572
CGACCACCGCTGGTTCGAGGATCGGGCGCCAGCCTGCACGCTGCTGGTATACGTGGACGATGCGACGAGCCGGTTGATGATGCTGCATTTCACGGTGACCGAGTCGACCTTCAGCTACTTCGAGGCGACGCGCGCGTATCTGGAGCGTCACGGCAAGCCGATGGCGTTGTACAGCGACAAGTACAGCGTGTTTCGCAACGTCAACCCGGGCACGACTGGCAATCGGGTGACGCATTTCGGCCGCGCGATGTACGAGCTGAACATCGACACGTTTTGCGCAAACAGCAGCCCGGCCAAGGGGCGGGTCGAGCGTGCGCACCTGACGCTGCAGGACCGGCTGGTCAAGGAACTGCGGCTGCGCGGGATCAGCACGGTGGCCGAGGCGAACGCCTATCCGTCGACGCCGATGCGACCGAGTTCGACTATTCGCCAAGGACGCGTCGGGCGAGCGGCGTGGTCATCTACGTCGTCGATCATGTGAAATCCCAATTCCTGGTCGAGCCGGACCTGAGGCTAGTGGGCTCCGGATAGCGCCATCCTCCGCACGCTGCCCGGCGCCGCGCAACGGGTACGGAAGCGTACCGACTTCGCTTCGGGTTGGGGGCAACGTGTTCTTGCGGCC
The DNA here is from genome assembly GCF_040545135.1 of Burkholderia sp. 572. NCBI lineage: Bacteria > Pseudomonadati > Pseudomonadota > Betaproteobacteria > Burkholderiales > Burkholderiaceae > Burkholderia > Burkholderia sp. 572. Next base: position 623 of record NZ_JBEPLH010000040.1, read on the forward strand.
AGGGAGACATCGGACAGGCAACCTGCATCCGGCAGCTTCTCTGATCGCCCTTTCGGCCTGTCGTATCGACAGAGGAGCGGCCGGTCACGAAAGGAATGCAGATGAAACACCGAATGCTGTTGCGACTGCTGGTCGCAGCCTGGGCGCATGCCTGCTCGCTCCGGTCGGACGAGACGACCATCATCACGGTGGCGGCTACCACGAGGATCACGACCGCTATTAGGCGCTGCTCACGTTGTCACGCTTCGATGCCGATGCGTAATCGGTACGGCTTCGTACCGCATTGCGCACGGCGGGCGCGTAGTGTCGAGGCGTTATCGAAGCCCAGGAGGGCATCATGCAAAGACGCACATTCATATGGAGCACATCCGGGGCCGTGTTGGCACTGGGCATCGGGGTGACCGGATGCACGACCACCACGATGGCCGACAGCGAGAACGGCCAGGCCGGCAAGCGTCGCTCGATCGACGCCGGCGTCGATTCAACATTGACACGCCTGTATGGCACCGCCAATGGTTCGCGCGAACTCGTTCGCAGAGCGCGCGGCGTGCTTACGTTCCCGTCCGTCGTCGACGCCGGATTCATCATCGGTGGTCAGTATGGCGAAGGATCGCTTCGTGTCGGCGGCCAGACCACCGGCTACTACAGTACGATCACCGGCTCCATCGGCTTCCAGGCCGGCATGCAATCGCGGGCCATCGTGTTCCTGTTCATGACGGAAGAGTCGCTCGCCCGCTTTCGCAACATGGACGGCTGGTCGGCAGGCGGCGATGCGTCGGTCGCGGTGCTGAAGGTCGGCGCGAACGGCGATATCGACACCAGCAGCGCGAGCAACCAGGTCAACGCATTCGTGCTGACCAACAGCGGATTGATGGCTGGTGTGTCGCTTCAGGGAACCAAGGTCACGCGACTCAAATCGCTCTGATCCCCGCGATGTGCAGAGCGGCGCCTGCATGAACTTCCGCACGGCGCGTGCCGGAACGCCCCCCTTCCGTTTCTCGTAAAAGGCCAGTTCAAAAAGAGCCCGGAAGGGCTGTTTACTTTCTGACGAAACGGTTAACCTTGGATGCCTGAACAACGGATCAAGGAATGCCGGCACCTATCATCGATGACGAGCTGTGGGCACTGATCGAACCACTACTTCCACCGCCCAAACCGCGACGCAAGCGATACCCTGGGCGTCTGCCGGTCTCGGACCGTGCAGCACTCAATGGCATCCTGCTCGTGCTGAAGACAGGGATGCGATGGAACCATCTGCCGACCGGGTTGGGTTTCGGCTCTGGAGCGACTTGCTGGCGTCGGCTGCACGACTGGCAGCAGGCCGGGGTGTGGGACAAGCTGAACGGACTGCTGCTCGACAAGCTGCGCGAATCTGGCCAGCTCGATTTCTCATATGCGGCTGTCGATTCATCGTCAGTGCGAGCCGTTGGGGCAGGCCAAAAACTGGACCAAACCCCACCGATCGCGCACGACCAGGGTCCAAACACCACGTCCTCGTAAACGCGAACGGCGTTCCTGTCAGCGCGATCCTGAGCGGCGCGAACCGCAACGATGTCACGCAACTGCTGCCGTTGGTCGACGCGATCCCGCCGATTCGCGGCACTCGCGGCCGACCGCTTCGCAAGCCCAAGGTCATCTACGCCGACCGTGGCTACGATTCCGACTCGCATCGCCGCCGACTTCGCGAGCGCGGCATCAGACCGGTCATCGCCAAGCGCCGCACCGAACACGGCAGCGGCCTCGGCAAATTCCGTTGGGTCGTCGAACGGACTCATTCGTGGCTCCATGGTTTCCGTCGTCTTCGCATTCGCTTCGAACGCCGATCTGACATTCACGAAGCATTCCTCAAACTAGCCTGCTCGCTCGTCTGCTGGAACATCTTCGGCCGATCTGAGCGGCCTTTTTGAACTGGCCTCTAAGGAATACCGGTGACATCTCCGGAAAATTCGTCGACCTCGAATCCTTTACGAACTGACGTGCTGATCGTTGGCGCAGGTCCCGTGGGTCTGTTCGCCGCGTTCGAGGCAGGCGTGATCGGACTCTCATGCCGGATCGTTGACGGGATCGAGCGCCCCGGCGGCCAGTGCATCGAACTGTATCCGGACAAGCCGATCTACGATATCCCTGCCATACCGTCGTGCACCGCGCGTGATCTCGTCGATCGCTTGATCGAACAATGCCGGCCCTTCAATCCTCCGATGCATCTCGGTCACCGTATCGTGGCGGTCGATCCGCTAGAGGAAGGCCGATGGCTTGCGCGCACCGACAAGGGGCATGCGTTTGACGCCGCGGCGATTCTGATTGCCGCCGGCAATGGTGCATTCGTGCCGCAGCGACTGGCCCTCGACGAGGCGACACGCCTTGAAGGCAGATGTGTCCATTACAGCGTCTCTGACATGAACGGTCTTGCCGGAAAGAACGTCGTGGTCACTGGGGGCGGCGACTCCGCGCTCGACTGGGCGCTGGCACTGCGCTCGGTCGCACAGCACGTCACGCTCGTCCATCGACGCAGCGGCTTCAGCGCAACGGACTCGAGCGTCGCCCGATTGCATCAAGCGGTCGCGGCAGGTGAAATGGATTTCGTGGTCGGCACGATTGCTGGATTGAACGCGCGCGCGGGGGCGCTCGAATCGATCGAGGTTCGCCAGATCGGTGGCTCGGTGTGCCTCGAAACAGATCAATTGCTCGTGCTGTACGGACTCGTCGCGGATCTCGGTTCGATCGCAAACTGGGGGATCGCCGTACAGGCCGGACGGATTGTCGTCGACACATCGTATTACGAAAGCTCACGGCCTGGCATCTTCGCGGCAGGTGACATCGCGGGCTACCCGAACAAGCAAAAACTGATCCTGTCCGGGTTTCATGAGGCTTCGCTCGCACTGCGCAAGGCATACGCTTATGCGTTTCCCGACAAGAAGCGTGTGCATGTGCACTCGAGCTACGACGCAAAGCTTGCCGAACGCGTGGCCGCCGTTCACCCCTAGCGAAGGCACGCGGGATTGGGTCCCCATTGATTCCGATGCACGTTACCGACGTAGACCGATCTGGGTGCGCCACGATCAGTCTCTAAAACAATAAACAATCAAATCCAATGCTTCAAGGCCGACAGCGACGAAACAGCTCTAATGGAGCAGTCGCCAGTTTTCCGGGTCACTTCCGATATCCCTTCTGCTGCTTCCTGCAATCCCAGTCTCCGTCGCGTGCTACGATCATCACAGCGTGATCGAGGGGGGAGCAATGGACCTGGACGGATTCAAGCCATATCGCGGCTACTTCTATCGAGTCTCTGCAAATTGCAGCCAGGATGGCCAGTGGCGCAGCACGATTGACGTTCTTCGGCGTCATTGGAACGGCACTACAGAAACCTTGATTTCGGAGATGAATGTGCCTGGCACATTCATCTCCGAGGACTTGGCGCGAGACGCCTCCGACGCCTACTGTCACATGCTTATCGACGAGGGAAAATTCGGGGATAAGTAGTCTCAAGACGCCCTCTTGAATTCGACGATCCGGGGTCACGCTACAGTCATGGCCACGCGCAACATTCAGGCTGCCCCGGAGACTTCGGAATCCGACGCGCGGCGCGCCGATGACGGCCTCCGTGCCCGGTGGCAGCATGCCCTTGGCGACCGCGCTGCTCCGCTGAAGTCCCGCGGCCGCTCGAGGCGTATGCCCGTGATCTCGAGAGTGATGCGCGTGCCCTACCTTGCATAGCGCGCGGCTGGTTAGACCTCCGACAGATGCACTCTTCGATATGCTTGAGGCTCGCGACGGTATACGGATTAGGCGGAGCGAAAGCGAGACACTTCTCTCATCGACACTGCTGGCGAATGTTAGCGCGCGTCGCGGCGCGCACGGCCTTCCCGGGCCACCCGTGATTTCAGTGTAATTCCCCGCTTATCAGCCAGACAGCAACCATTTGATCTTAAAAGAATATTTATCGTGGGCATGCCGCGACCCCGCATGCAGTCTGGATCGGTCTAACTGGGGAATTACGCTGAAATCAACGCCGGCCCGACAGCGATTTCGCGGCGGGTTCGCCACGCCCCCACCGTGCTGCGCGGATCGGACGGTGGCGTGCTCGCACGCCATCGACACGAATGCATCGCGAGTGGTGTGCAGTCCGCTCGCGGTCCGATCGATGTCGTGCACGATGCGCTTCGGCAAGCACAGCTCGATCCGCACGGAACTCGAAGTCATTCGGGTCAGGTCGATGTCGAAGAACCGCCAGATCCCGTCGCCGGTATCGACCTCCGACGCTTGCAATGCCAACATGTCCGTGGTCGGCGGCGGAATGAGACGCAAGGACCGGTCATACCGGGCCATGACCCGTTGCGCGGCGGCCGCCTGCAACTCGCCATACGAGTCACCCTCCACATCGACTTCGGGAAAGTCCGGAAGCGCGCCGCGATAGCGGGGATTCCGGTGCCGCGTGATATAGATCGGATATTTCATGAGCCACTCCCGACAGAGGAATGTGACGAACGTCATCGTGCATCGGGGTGGTTCGACGAGTCGGTACGCTGATGTACAGTCTTCCGGACACGTTTCGCGGTGTCCTCCCGCCGTTCATTCACCGGATCGCCCGATGCCGCGCTATCCGGCCAGACAAGTGCAACGCGTTCGATCCAGGTCCGGCACCGTACCGATCTGAAACTCGATCGGGCGCACGCTAGATAGCCATCTTTGCCCATCCCCCGAAAAGAGAAAATCTTCACCGAACCCTATCCAGGCTCGATCTCAAAGGCGCATTAGCGCAGGAAACGCGCTGGACTGAGGGATTCTCGCCGCAGTAATTCAGTGCTCGTCAGAATCAGACGCGGCTTCCCGAGATCGCGCGGAAGTTACGGGAGTCCGAAGCGACTCGAAACACGCTGCTGATAGCCGTCACCGGCGATGGACAACCGGGCGATCGGCTACGATCAGCCGAGGCGGGGTTTGACCATCACCTGACCCAGCCGGTGAACCTCGAGACTTTGCTGCAGTTGCATGTTCTGCGAGCGGGACGAACGGTCGACCAGTGAAACAGCGAACTTGCTCCGGAGGCCTATTTCCCCGCGACAACGAGCCCCCCAGTATTCACATGCCTGACGCCCTTCACGCTTCGGGCAATGTTCCTGACGTGATCGATCGCGTGCTGACTCGCCAACGAGCCTTTCAGCGTCACCACGCCGTGCGTCGTCATCACGCTCACATCGAAACCCTTGCTGACGCTGTCCGAAAGAATCTTGGATTTCACCTTGGTGGTGATCCAGCTATCGGACACCGCGCGCTCCGTCTTCGCGACGGCTCCAGGTTTGGCCGGCTTGCCGGCATCCATCGGCACCGCGAGGTTGTCACTGACACGCTGAACCCCGTCGACCGACCGGGCCGCCGATTCGGCCACCGACTTCGCGTGCAAGCTGCTTACCGTTCCGTCGAGTGTGACCACGCCGTCGACGGTGGTGACGCTGATATCGGATTTTCCGAGACCCTCTTCACCCATCAGCCTGGCTTTGACCTTCGTCGTGATGGCGGTGTCGTCGATCGCGGTACCAACGCTGCTGGCAGTTTTGGACATCGAACTTTCGCCGGCGGCGAGGCACGCCGCGCCGATGCCCAACCCGGCAACCAGCCCGACTGCAATCAGTGCAGTGCGGATCGATGTATGACTCGACAAGATCCCTTTCATGAGCTTTCTCCAATGCGTCGTATGAACGACTTGATCTGAACAACGTGCACGATCCCGGTATCGAAACGTACGGGTCAATCGGCATCCGATGTGCAGCGATGCCGCAGCCCGTTTGGGGGCGGCGAAAACCTCGCGGATCTCGTGACGACAGAATCGCATCGCTGCGCGCCAATCTCGGTCCGGCCGCGTAGTTATGCGCGGGATGTACGGGCTCAGTCTGTCCGATGCCGGACGGTTTGCTTGCGCGCGTGGCGCGCGGAACCGGAGCGGCCTCCGTACTTGCTCGAACCGGCCAGTCTCAGGGCCTTGCACAGACAACGGCAGTGAGGATGAACGGAATGACCTGATGCGCGACGGCCTTGCTGCCCGCTAACCGAGAATGTGCTTCGACCGAATCGATCGGCGCCTTGACGACGACGCCGTAAATCGAACCCGGCAGAGGTCGACCGGTTCCCTGCCTGAACAGCGCGTCATACTGCGCATAGGCGAACACGGCATAGACGCTGAAGCCGAACACCGTGAGCGCGGCGTCGCGGGTAGGCCGGAACGCGTTGACCGAATTCTGTTCGACCCGCATCGGATCGCGATCGATATAGCCGTGATTGAACAGGCGCACGATGAACGCGTGCGCGTCGGTGGTGCAGTCGAACTGCGCGTCCAGCGCATAGGCTTGGCTCGGCGCGGGGGTGAGCCCGACTCCGCCTGCAAAGCATGCGGCCAGCGCGTTGAGGAGTGTTTTTCTCATGACAGTCTGCGCGGACCGGATAAGTCCTCCATGCTCGTTAGCCGTACCACCTGCCCGGCCGCCTTGCGTCGGAATCGATTGCGGGCGATCTGCGCAAGGCGGCGCTTGCCGCGTCATACCCGGCAACCGCAAGCGCGCCGTCCCGGTCTCACGGATGCGCGGCGGCCACCCGTTTCGAGATGCAACGGTACGGCAACGATGATCCACGAAGGGGCCTTTCCCGACAGGATTCTCGAGCCTCCTATATCCGCCCCAGGAGGAGGAGCACAACTACGACGAGCAGCACCACGCCCAGCAAGCCGCTGGGCATATAGCCCCACGAACGGCTGTGCGGCCAGGTCGGTATCGCACCGATCAATACGAGCACCAGCACGACGATCAATATTGTTCCCAACATGGGCCTTCTCCTTTCGAATCAGTGTTTCGACGAACCCGTCGCCGCCCGCGCTTGGGACCCGGAACCTTCCGGGCCTTGCGAGAGGTATCGCCGCACAGTTCAATTTGATGCCGTTGGACATCTGCAATGTGAGTGAGAAACCTGCCCGGCAAAGTGAAATTGACATCGATCAGCCACGCAGTCGGTACGGTGGAGGACATCGAGATATCCGTTTTGCCGCCCCGGGATCGGGAACGCCGCAGCGAACTCGACTCTTCGCGTCGTCAGCGTGCCCTGGCATGACTGTGTCCCGGGTACGGCACCGTACCGACTTCAATCCAGACTGCGAGCAACGTAGGCCGTACACTCGAAGTGTCTGTTTTATCGCGTTCGATACGTATCGTCCCGTTTTACTTTCATCGTTCCCGCCACGCCGCGCCGCGTGACATGCACGAGAGTGATCGCTGACGCAACGCGTCGATCGCCCGTCGCAGTGTCTGAATCGACGGGCCGATCGCCAATGGGGTTGGGTTGGCAAGTCGAGTTTTTTCGGCCTGCATGGGACGCATCCGCGCCGAAAGCACCCATCAGAATGGGCGATATCGCGGGCGTTAGCCGTCATGTTCGATTTCAAGGAATTGCGCCCCGCGAGGCCAGCAGCGCGCATCGAGCCTCCTGAAACACCCAGCGTGCAGGGTTTGATTACGCTTGCCGTTGGCGTCACGGTCATCGCCGCGCTCTATTTTGCGCGCGAGATCCTGATCCCGTTCACGCTGGCGATTCTGCTCAGCTTCCTGGTCGCTCCCCTCGCCAATCTTCTTGGCCGCATCAAGCTTGGCCACGTGGCCTCGGTTCTCCTTGCGGTGACGATGTCGGTCTCGGTGATCGTCGTGCTTGGGGGGATAATCGCCACCCAGATCACGGACCTCGCTGTCGGCATCCCCCGTTATCAGGCGACGATCGACAAGAAGATCTCTGTCGTGCATGGGCTCACGGTTGGAAAATTGAACCAGCTGGCGGGTACCGCCGGTCAGGCGCTTCAACGGGCAACCGTCGATCAGCCGAAAACGATACGCGAATCTTCCTCATCCTCGTCCGGCACCCAACCGCCTGCGGCGCTTCCCGTCGAGGTGCGCGAGCCGGCCCAGACACCATTCCAGCTTGCACGGCGCATACTGTCTCCCGTCGTCAGTCCACTCGAGACAGCCTTCATCGTATTTGTCGTCACCATCGTCATTCTGTTGCAGCGCGATGATCTTCGGGACCGGGCTATCCGCTTGTTCGGTTCGAGAGATCTCCATCGGACCACCACCGCAATGGACGAAGCCGCGCGGCGCCTCAGTCGATATTTCGTTTCGCAACTCGGCTTGAATGCGGGCGTGGGCGTCGTGATCGGGACCGGGCTGTTCATCATTGGCGTACCCAGTCCGGTGCTGTGGGGGATTCTGGCCGCGCTGTTGCGTCTTGTCCCCTACGTCGGAATCTGGATCTCCGCCATTCTGGCTACCGCACTAGCCGCAGCCGTCAGTCCGGAGTGGTCGATGGCGATCTGGTCGCTGGTGCTTTTCGTGACCGTCGAGCTGCTGGCCGGTCAGGCCGTCGAGCCACTGCTGTACGGCCATAGCACCGGCCTTTCCCCGTTTTCGGTCGTCGTCGCTGCGATTTTCTGGAGCTGGATATGGGGGCCAATCGGGCTCATCCTGTCCACTCCGCTGACACTTTGCCTGCTGGTCCTCGGTCGCCATGTTACGCGGCTCGAATTTCTCGACGTGCTGCTTGGCGACCAGCCCGCGCTGTCTCCAGTCGAAAATTTCTACCAGCGAGCGCTCGCCGGCGACCCCGATGACGCAGTAGAGCAAGCCAGGATACTGCTTCGCGACCGGCCGCTGTCCTCCTATTACGATGAAATCGTTCTCAAGGGCTTGCAGCTTGCGGCGGACGATGTCTTGCGCGGCGGCGTAACGCCGGCACAACTGGCGCGAATCGAGACCACGGTCAACGACCTCATCGAGGGCCTGGACGGTTTCGCGGACACCGATCCGGCTACCGATGCAGCAGCGGCCGACCGGGGCGCACCGGCTGCGCCTGCTGCCGGACAAAAGGTATCGTGCCAACCGGTTCGGAACGCTTCTTCGCCCGGCATCGAAGCTCGCCCGGTTCGGCATGCCGACAATCAGGTCCTTTGCATAGCAGGCCGGGGGGCGCTCGACGAGTTGGCATCGGCCATTCTCGTTCAGCTTCTCGGCAAGCACGATCTCGATTGTCGGGTGGTCAACCATGACGCGGCCTCGCGCGTCCGGATCGACGGTCTGGACGTCACCGCAGTGACGATAGTGTGCATTTTTTATCTAGCCATCAATGGAATCCCGTCGCACCTGCGTTACCTTTTGCGACGCGTGCGGCAGCGCTTGCCGGACGCGCTGATCGTCGTCGGCCTCTGGCCGGCAGGCGATACCGGTCAATGGCCCGAGGATCTCCGGAGTGCGATCGGCGCCGATCACTATGCCACTTCGGTCCGGGATATGGTCAACGCATGCATTGTCTCGACCGGCACGGCAAGCGCGTTCGGCTCCGAGCCGAAGCCTAACGGCGTTGCAGCCGTAACGGGCATACGGTGACAAGGGCATGTGGCTGTTGCATTTGCAGCGCAAGCGCCAGTCTTCGCGTCGGGTCGCGCGCTACGCCGGCGATTCGGTAGTGCAACGCCAGCGCGCAAGCGTCCGGCACCGGACAGACGTCGGTCGGGCGTCGGCGCACAGATGATCCATTCGATCGAACTCGCTCGCAATGACGGCAATCCCTTCGTGAGTCCATCGAATTCCTTTGGAGATCGATCATGAGACTCATTGCCCCTCCATCCCGACCGCGAACTGCACCGGCGCTCGCGATAGCGGTTTTTCTCGCGATAACGGCATTCGCCAATCCTGCGAGCGCTGCCTCCCCCGTGCAGACTCAAGCACCTGCAAGCGCGAAGACCGTTGCGACCCACGACCAGATCGATACGCGCATCAATAACCTTCACGACAGGCTTCAGATCACCGCGGCGCAGGAAGAACTTTGGCACAAGGTCGCGCAGGTCATGCGCGACAATGCGGGCACGATGGACTCGCTCAGACAGGCTCGAACCAGTCATGCCAACAGCATGAGCGCCGTCGACGATCTCAAGTCCTATGGCCAGGTCGCCGACGCCCATGCGGACGGCATCAAAAAACTCACTCCCGCGTTTCAGGCGCTGTACGACAGCATGTCCGACGCCCAGAAGAAGAATGCCGATCTGATCTTCCGGACTGACCATCACCGCTCCGCAAAGAAGGGGTGATTTCGAGACACCCGCAGCGGGAAACGGACCGGTGCCGCATTCAGGTCCCGGATCTCAGACAGGAGAACATCATGAAAACCCCAGAAGTACGCACCGCGTTCATCGGCTCGATGATGACCAGAATCATGACGACGGTCAGCTTGACCTTGGCCATTGGCGGCATGTCCATGGGGCCGGCTTTCGGCGCAGACTACGGCAACTACTACGATAACCAACAGCAGCATGGCGCGAATGACGGCTATCAGCATTACCAAAGCCAACCAAAGCATCGCACGGGTAACGGTTATTGGCAGCACCACGGGCATCAGTGGGATCACGGCAATCGGCAGGTTTATCGAAATCCGGGCAATGACTACCGTCGCGGCGACTACTACGACAACCGGGACTATGTGTATGCGCCACCACCCGTGGTCTATGCCCCGCAGTCGGCGCCAGGCGTCAGCCTGTTCATACCGCTCCGATTCCGGTAGGGTGCGGAATCGCACGGGGCTTTGTCTGCTGGGTCGGATGGCAACGAAGCCGGGAGAGACCGCTGTTCGGCCTGTCTCGGTTTCTTTGCTTCGCGATTACTGCGCAACCAGCCTTTTGCCGTGACCTTATTGCGATTCCATTCTGTTCGGATTGCGCGACCGCGCGGAGAGCAACATGCATAAACCTGCGGAGCTTGCCGAAAAATTCTTTGGCGTACCCTATGAATCATTGGACGAGCGCTCGAAGAATGTTGCACGTCTCGTTTCGGAACGAAAGCGCATAGCGAGAGACTCCACGAAAGAACTGGAGGAAGCGGCAACGCGCGGCCAGCGCGCGGCAGATGCCGTTGCCGCCTTCGGCGGGTCGTGGATATTCATCACGTGCTTTGTCGTCGTCATGGTCGTCTGGGTCAGTCTGAATTCGCTGATTCTGGCAACGTACAGCAAGACCTTCGATCCTTACCCGTATATCCTGCTCAACCTGTTTCTCTCGATGCTGGCAGCTATCCAGGCACCCATTATCCTGATGGCGCAGAACCGGCAGTCATACAAGGACCGGGTCTCTGCCGAACACGATTACGAAATCAATCTGAAGGCCGAACTCGAGATCATGTTGCTCCATGAAAAATTGGACGGGTTGCGCGAGGAGCAATGGACTGAATTGCTGAACATGCAGAAGGAACAAATGGCGGCGCTGAAGAACCTGCTCGAGTCTGGCAGGACGTGAGCAATGGGGTACCCGGGTCGCCAGCTTCGCGAAACTACGCGATCGAATGGCGAACGACGCGGCCCGGCCATCTATGGCGACTGCCGGTCGTTTCCTCCGATCGATCTGTTTGGGAGAATCGCCGTACAACGGGATATGACAGGCGAACTTCGACACGGTGACGTGTGCGTTACGAAGCCGCGGCATCGGTCATGATGAAGCGCACCGGAAGGACGCTGTTTTCATGTGATGGCCGCAGCCCCGACCTACCATCCTTCCCGTTGCCCTGCCCCATGCGGCCCCTGGTCATCGGAACGCCCGGAATGATTCATGTGGTCGCGCGAAGTGTCGCCTCGATTCCATCCGCTTTCGTGACCGCCGCCATACGCACCGCCATACCCCCCGTTTCGATCGCCGCGATAGCCCTCACCGGGTACCCAAAGGCATCCGGCAAGCACGGTTGCAATAGCCGCAAGACAGACATAGACAGACGCACGCATGTTGCTCTCCTTGCCAGTCGCATCCAGGCACGTTGCTTCGTTTGATCGACCGGAGACGAATGACGGAATCATTCACCGCTGACGTGAACCACGTCGATGTGCGTGTACAGGTCACGCACGAACGAACGGATGGTTGCAGAGGACATCGTCCCGACAACGAGATGGCGTGTCTGTACGGTGAAGGACGCTTGCGGAGACGGACCGGTTGCGTGGCATCGACCGACATTCACCCGCACACGCTGCACGTGCCGCGAAGCCGAACGCGACGCGGGACAACGCGGATGTTGCGCCTTTGTACGCTGTCGTACCGCATCCGTGGCCGTCCTGACGTAGCCTCGAAAGCTCGGGCAACAATCAGGAGACGATGATGCTACGACGAACATTTCTATGGGGTACGCCGGGATCGATCCTGGCTGTTTCCCTCGCGGTTTCGGGTTGCACGATGACCGGAACGTCCGACGCCAGCGGCCACCAGACCGATAAACGCCACACCATCGATGCGGGTGTCGACTCGACCCTCGCACGTCTTTACTCCAGCGCCAACGGCTCGCATGAACTCGTCGGCAAGGCGCGTGGCGTGCTGGTGTTCCCGTCGGTCATCGCGGCCGGCTTCTGGATCGGCGGTCAGTACGGTGAAGGCTCGCTGCGCGTGGCCGGCAGCACCGTCGGGTACTACAGCACCACGACCGGCTCGATCGGGCCGCAGATCGGCGCACAATCGAAAGCCATCATTTTCCTGTTCATGACCGAGGACGCGCTTAATCGGTTCCGTAGCAGCGAAGGCTGGTCGGCAGGCGGCGACGCATCAGTTGCAGTCCTGAAAGTTGGTGCGAACGGCAATGTCGACACCAGCACCGCGACCGCGCCGATCGAAGCATTCGTGCTGACGAACAGCGGGTTGATGGCGGGTGTGACGCTTGAAGGAACGAAGATCTCGAAGCTGAAGACACTGTAGTGCCCAGCGTGAGCCGGCAGACGCGGCGCCCTGAGGACGCGGCGGCGGATCTGAATTCGACTCGCCTGAACGGCGCGTAACCGTGCTCGTGTGGCGCCTGTCCGGCAACGGAGCGGACGCGCGCGCATCATCGCGGCTCATCCTTCCGCGGTCGACACCGCTCAGGCCTGCCGACCGCGATCGATTTCCCGTCAACTGCTCCGTGAAATATCGGTTCCGCATCGCGCACGCGCGACTCCGTGCACCTTGATGAGACACGTGTCGGCACTATAATTTTTGAAGGTAGATCCGCATTCGAACGGTCATCCCTAATTCGTCGAGAAAAGGGACACATTGCCGCCACTGTCCCGCCTGGTCGTCGGATCGGTAAGATATGATGGTTGGCCCCGTCCGCCGATTCCCGCAGCGCCCACATCGGTCGGATTCTCGTTCGTCAGCCGGGCGCAAGCGTAGGAGCCACGCATGCAGGACAACCCGCCCCTTACCGAAAATCACCTGTTAGCTGCGCTGCCGGAGAACGAGCGTGCCCACCTTGCCACACACCTGACGCTTGTCGAGATGCCGTTGGGAAAGGTGCTGTACGAGTCGGGCGGCCAGCTTCATCACGTCTATTTTCCGACCACGTCGATCGTGTCGCTGCTGTATGTGATGGAGGATGGCTCGTCCGCGGAAATCGCGATCGTCGGCCATGAAGGCATGATCGGCGTGTCGCTGTTCATGGGCGGCGAAACGACGCCGAGTCGCGCCGTCGTGCAAAGCGCGGGGCAGGCCTACCGGCTCGACGCGAGCATCCTGAAGGAGGAATTCCGGCGCGGCAACGCGATGCAGCGCCTGTTGTTGCGCTATACTCAGGCGCTCATCACGCAGATGGCGCAGACTGCGGTATGCAACCGGCATCACTCGATCGATCAACAGCTGTGTCGCTGGCTGCTGCTCAGCCTCGACCGCCTGCCGTCGAACCAGTTGCGCATGACGCAGGAACTGATCGCCAACATGCTGGGCGTGCGCAGGTCGGGCGTGACGGAAGCAGCATTGAAGCTGCAGGACGCGGGCCTCATCCGCTACAACTACGGCCATATCGAGGTGCTGGACCGACCCGGGCTCGAAAAGCGCGTGTGCGAATGCTACAGCGTGGTCAAGCGCGAATTCGACCGCCTGCTTCCCGATCTGAAGCGACTCTAGCCGCCACTACGCCTTATCCGACGACCCAGTAAGGCGCCCGGTTGTAGTACTGGTGAAGCGACAATCCCCACTGCAATTGCGTCATCACCGGCCAGTGCTCGTCGTCGAAGCCTGGGGTGCTTTTGACATGCGCGGCGGCCACATCCAGATGGAAACATTTGTCGCCGACATCGTATTTCATCGCGCTCCACGGAATGGCGCAAAGCATCTCGCCCGTGCCGCCGCTGGACGCCACCGCGTAGGCAATTCTGCCGTGGTGCAAATCGAGCACAATGCCGAAAACATTGCCGATGTCCTCACCGTCCGACGCGATGATCTTGCTGCCCTTCAGGACATCCGCGGTTGTCACCATATGAGCGGGTTCATCGCCGGCATCGCGTTCGACGAGCTTGCCCCCGTTGCTGTCATCCCCGGATCGATCGGGGGTGTGGAGCATCCTCATGATGTCCTCCTTGGACAAGTTCCGGGAATATCCGTCTCGTGCACGGCCTCGACATCGAAAGCGGCACTCGACGCACGAGAAAACGCTGCGCGCACCGGCATCGGAAGTCGGTACGGTTCCGTACCCGGGTACACCGGGAATATCGGCTCGCCGGTGCGCCGACCGATTCCGCCGCGCTTATCGATATCGCCGGATACCGGCGACGACTCGATGCTTCGTGGTCGCGCAGGGCGCTGCCCCTGCGCTAGCGGTGCTTGATGTGTGACGACTTCCGATGATGCTTTCGATGGGCCGGGCGGGAGATCATCCTCGTGACACCGCCGATCGACGGCGGATCGCTGGCGGGGAATGTCCCCTCCACCGCCTCGTCGACATTGCGTTCGCTCTTGCCGCCGTTCGTATGCTGCTCTCGATATCTGCTGCGCATAACCGCCTCCATGGAGGTAATGGTCGGATCGGGCCGCGCCTGATTCAGCTGGGCCGCCAGCGTGAAACGCCTCCGGTCACGACGCCAGCATAGACCCGATCCGAACATTCCGTCCGGCGCGAACGTGATCCGCCGCACAACGCCGGGCATGGCGAAACAGCCACGCACACCGGCAAACCGTCCGGCATCGGACAGACTGAGCCCGCACACCCCGCGTATAGCTGGGCTGCCGGCCGGATGAGTCGCGAGACGTCGACTCCTTCCCGATTTTTCATCAGGATCCACCATGAAACTCGCTCTTCTCGCCCTCCCCCGACAGATTGCCGGCGCGTTCGCCGTGGCGGTGACAGTCGCCCTCGGCTCAGCCGTCTTCGCCCCACTCTCGAATGCTGCCGGCCCCGCACCGGATCACGCACCACCCCACGTCATGACCGTGGCGGCTCAAAAGTCGGTCGACGGGCGCATCAACAGCCTGCACCAGCGCCTTGGCATCACGCCTGCCCAGGAATCCCCGTGGCAGCGGGTCTCGCAGGTCATGCGCGATAACGCGAACGCGATGGAATCGCTCAGGAAGGCACGTAGCGATCACGCGAACGACATGAGCGCGATGGACGATCTTCATTCCTACGGCCAAGTCGCCAACGTGCACGCCGAAGGCATCAAAAAACTGACCACGGCATTTCAGCCGCTGTACGACAGCATGTCCGATACGCAAAAGCAGAACGCGGACGCGATTTTCCGTGGCAACGGTCACCACCTGATCAAGAAACAATAGTTCCGGATCGTACCCAGGAGAACATGATGGACGTTTCTGTCGGACACGCACGTCGAAACACGATGGCGCCGAGATCAGGCATGCGGCTCGTCGGCATGATCGTTGCGTTCGGCTGCCTTGTCGTTGCACCGCAGTTGCATGCGGAGAGAATGAATCACGGCTGGGACAAGGGCAATCACGCGCGCATGACGCATCAGGGCGGTCGCCACTACGACCATCACCGGCATGGAGGCGACGGCTATTACGATGGCGAGGATGACGCTTATGCCGCGCCTCCGATGGTTTACGAGCCGGCACCGGCGCCCGGCGTCTCGCTGTTCATCCCCCTGCGGCTGCGTTAACGTACGAATCCTGTCCGGCGGACGGGTACACCCGGCGGCACGTGGCTGTGGCGACCCTCACTGCTTCGTGATCCTGATGACGATGCTCGAGAGGATGTGTCGCGACATGCCGGGACGGACGGTTCCCCCTCGTGCGCGCTTTGTACGGTTTCGTACCGCATCGGCTAGCCGCCGCGTGTAGCGTCTCAAACATGCCGGCTATCCGAGTGGACGCGCTCGGCAGGAATCGCTCCGCATCGGCGGACGAACGGCTGGATGCCACCGCACGGCAGGCAGGTCGGCCGGATCACCGAAGTGCCGAGCATCGCTCTGGCGAGGACATCATGTTGCGAAGCATCCGAAGGTTGCACGGAGACACGGTTCGAGCGAAGGACGGCGATATCGGGCACATCCACCAGGCCTACTTCGACGATGACAACTGGTGCATCCGCTACCTCGTCGTCGAGACGGGCGACTGGCTGCACGACAGGCAGGTGCTGGTTTCGCCGTATTCCGTCACGCATGCCGATCCCGAAACCCGCACGTTATACGTCAGCCTCACGCAACAGCAGGTGAGAGACAGCCCGAATCTGGACACGCACAAGCCGGTATCGCGCCAGCACGAGATCGAGTACCTGCGTTACTACAACTACCCGACTTACTGGGGCGGCCCGAACCTTTGGGGGATGGGTGCTTACCCGGCTTTCGATCCGGCCGGACCGTCGCAGGATCTCGATGCCGGCGGCCCGCTGTTCTCGCACGGCGCGCCGGCCAGTGCGCCGGCGGATACGCATTTGCGCAGCACCGGCGAGGTCGACGGATATCGGCTCGAAGCCACGGACGGACATATCGGTCACGTGTCCGACTTCATTTACGACGATGAAGCCTGGGTGATCCGCTATCTGGCGATCGACACGTCGAGCTGGTGGTCGACCGGCAAGGAAGTCCTGATCGCGACGCACTGGCTTGACCAGGTGGAATGGCATACGGAAACGGTTTCGGCCACGCTCACGCGCGACGCGATCCGCCGCAGCCCTCCCTACGACGACTCGCAGCTCGTGCATCGAAGCTACGAAATCGAGTTGCACGAATTCTACGGCAAGCACGGCTACTGGCCCCGAGACCGATAACGCGGACGACGGGCCGTCAACGCAACCACCATCCCGTTTGGGATGTTGCGTGACCGAACGCCAAGGAGCAGTTGCATGACCTCAACCGATTTCCCGTCAATCCAAGGGGCGGCACTCGATGCGCTCTGCATCAATACGCTGCGCTTCCTGTCGATCGATGCCGTGCAGAAAGCGGCGAGCGGCCATCCAGGCTTGCCGCTCGGCGCCGCACCGATGGCCTATGTGTTATGGATGCGCCATCTCAAGCATCACCCCGCCAATCCGGCGTGGCTCGATCGCGATCGCTTCATCCTGTCGGCCGGACATGGCTCGATGCTGTTGTACAGCCTGCTTCATCTAACCGGCTACGACCTGCCGCTCGATCAGATCGGGCGCTTCCGGCAATCGGGCAGCCTCACGCCCGGCCATCCGGAGCGCGGCCTCACGCCGGGCGTCGAGACGTCGACCGGCCCGCTCGGCCAGGGCTTCGCCAACGCCGTCGGCATGGCGATGGCGGAAGCGCAGCTCGCCGCGTGCTACAACCGTCCCGGCTTCGAGATCGTGGATCACCACACCTACGCACTTGTCAGCGACGGCGACCTGATGGAAGGCGTCGCAGCGGAAGCCGCATCGCTTGCCGGCCATCTCCGGCTCGGCAAGCTGATCTGCCTGTACGACGACAATCGGGTCACACTGTCCGCCGGCACCGCTATCACCTTCACCGAAGATCGCGCGCAACGGTTCGACGCCTACGGCTGGCATACCGAAACGGTCGACGACGGCAACGATCTGGCCGCAATCGACGCGGCGCTGGCCAACGCACGTGCCGAGCTGCTGCGTCCGTCGTTGATCCTCGTGCGCACGCATCTCGGTTATGGCTCGCCCAACCGGCAAGACACCTACCAGGCGCACGGATCGCCGCTCGGCGACGCCGAGGTGCGCCTGACCAAGCACAACCTCGGGTGGCCGCCCGACCCCGCGTTTCATATCCCCGCACCGGCGCTCGCGCATTTTCGTCGCGCGCTGACGGAGGGGCGCGCACGAGAAGATCACTGGAACGCGCGGTTCGCAGCGTATGCGCGCGCGTTTCCCGAGCTGGCCGACGCGCTGCTGAACACGGTGCGCGGCACGTTGCCCGACCGGTGGGACCGCGATATCCCGGTTTTTCCGGCCGATCCGAAAGGCATGGCAACGCGGGTTGCTTCCGGCAAGGTGCTGAATGCCCTCGCCTCCCGCGTCCCTTCGCTGGTCGGCGGCTCCGCCGATCTGAATCCCTCGACCTTCACCGCGCTGACCGGGCTCGGCGATTTCGAGGCTGCCGGCATGAGCGCGCTCGACCGGCAAGGTTCCGACGGCGGCGGCTGGAGCCGCGGCGGCCGCAATCTGCATTTCGGTGTGCGCGAGCATGCGATGGGCGCGATCCTGAACGGCCTGGCGGCTCACGGCGGCATCCTGCCGTTCGGCGCGACCTTCCTGATCTTTTCCGACTACATGCGTCCGCCGATCCGGCTCGCCGCGTTGATGCGCCTGCAGGTGATCTATGTGTTCACGCACGACAGCCTCGCCGTCGGCGAGGACGGTGCGACGCATCAGCCGGTGGAGCAGCTTGCCGGCCTGCGTGCGATCCCGGGCCTGCTGGTGATTCGACCGGCCGATGCCAACGAGACGGCCGTCGCGTGGCGGGTGGCGCTCGAAGCCCGGGAGCGGCCGACCGCGCTGGTTCTGACCCGCCAGGACGTGCCGACCATCGATCGCTTGCGGTTCGCGCCGGCCGAGGGGTTGCGGCGCGGCGGCTACGTCTTGGCCGATGCGCCCGAGGGCCGCCCCACGCTGATCCTGATCGCGACGGGCTCGGAAGTCGCGCTCGCGCTGGCGGCGCACGCAGAGCTGCTCGCGCGCGGCGTGGCGGTTCGGGTGGTGTCGCTGCCCTGTTGGAGATTATTCGACGCTCAGCCCCAGCCATATCAGGACGCCGTGCTGCCGAAGTCGGTCGGCGCGCGGCTGGCGATCGAAGCGGGTGTGTCACAAGGCTGGCACCGCTATGTCGGCGATCGTGGCGACGTACTCGGCATCGCGGGTTTCGGCGCGTCGGCGCCGGGCGCCGAGCTGATGCGAGATTTCGGCTTCACAGTCGAGAACGTCTGCGACCGCGCACTGAAACTGCTCGCCTGAGCCGCAGCCGGCCCGTGCGCGTATCAGGCGTGCGGGCCGCCGCCGGCATGGTGCGTACCGGCTTCGAGCACCGCGTCGACCATCGACTGGGCATCGGCCACGATGCTCGCCACGTGCTCCTCGCCGTTGAAGCTTTCCGCATAGATCCGGTAGAGATCCTCGGTACCGGATGGCCGGGCCACGAACCAGCCGTGTTCCGTCATCACCTTGATGCCGCCGATCGCGGCCCGATTGCCCGGCGCCCGATCGAGTATCCGGACGATCGCTTCTCCCGCCAGTTCGGTGTGCGTGAACTGATGCGGCGTCAGCCGCGCCAGCAGTGCGCGCTGCTCGCGTGTGGCCGCGGCCTGTACCCGCCGTTCGGCGGGCGCGCCGAATCGGTGCGCCAGACCGCGGTAAAGCTCCGCCGGATCGCGGCCGGTTCGCGTCATGATTTCGGCAGACAGCAACGCGGGAACGATGCCGTCCTTGTCGGTCGTCCAGGGTTGCCCGTCGAGCTGCAGGCACGTGGCCCCCGCACTCTCCTCGCCGGCGAACCCCAGCGTGCCGTCGAGCAAGCCGCCGACGAACCATTTGAAGCCGACGGGTACTTCGTAGACTTCGCGAGCGCGTGCGCGGGCGACACGATCGATCATCCCGCTGCAGACGACCGACTTGCCGACCGCCGCGCGCGCGGGCCACCCCGGCCGATGCGCGTACAGATAATCGACGAGCACCGCGAGATAGTGATTGGGCGGCAAGAGACCGTCGCTCCGCGTGACGATCCCGTGCCGGTCGTGGTCGGTGTCGCACGCGAACGCGACGTCGAAGCGGTCTTTCCGCGCGATCAGGGTCTGCATCGCATACGGCGACGACGGATCCATGCGGATCCGTCCGTCCCAGTCGACGCTCATGAAGCGAAAAGTCGGGTCGACTTCCTCGCTGACGATCACGAGATTCAAACGGTAACGCTCGGCAATCGCGCGCCAGTAGTGCACCCCGGCGCCGCCGAGCGGATCGACGCCGAGCAGGATCGGCGCGCCGCGCAGAAGGTCCATGTCGATGACGCTCGCCAGGTCGTCGACATACGCCGCGAGGAAGTCGTAGCGGTGCGTCGTGGCGGCATTCGATGCCTTCGACAACGAGACGCGGCTCACCCCCGCGAGCCCCGCTTCGAGCAGATCGTTCGCCACCGTTTCGATCCAGCGGGTGACGGCCTCCTCGGCCGGGCCGCCGGTCGCCGGGTTGTACTTGATGCCGCCGTTGTCCGGGGGATTGTGCGACGGCGTCACCACGATGCCGTCGGCGAGCCCGGCACTGCGTCCGTGGTTGTACTTCAGGATCGCGCGCGAAACGGCCGGCGTGGGTGTGTATTCGCCCGGCGGCGCCAGCATGACCTCGACGCCATTGGCAGCCAGTACTTCAAGCACGCTCGCCTGCGCCGGTTCGGACAGTGCGTGCGTATCGATGCCGAGAAACAACGGACCGTCGATGCCGTGCGAACGTCGATACCGGCAGATCGCCTGCGCGATCGCGAGGACGTGCCACTCGTTGAAGCTGCGGGTCGACGCGGAGCCCCGGTGTCCCGACGTGCCGAACGTCACGCGTTGCGCCGGGACGGCCGGGTCCGGCATATCGGTGTAGTACGCGGTCACGAGGCGGGGACGTCGATCCACAGCGCGTATGGCGCGAGCCGGCCCGCCAGCGGACTGACGGGCATCGCGGCCGGCGCGACCGGCGGGTCGGATGTCGTGGGTTTCAACCTGCCTCCTGTATGGGGCACAGCCCCATTCTCGTTCGCGCATGGGCCATGACTGCCGGCACGCCGGCCAGGCTCAATGCGTGGCCGGCGTGCCCGCTCGACGCTCGAGCATGACGATAAGGGCGATGATGCTGACGAACTGCGTGCGTTCCGACGGCGTCGGACAGCCGTCTTCCAGAATCGATTCCAGCCGGATTCGCCACAGTGCCCATGGCACAGGCTCACCGAGCGCGACGCGTGCAATGAGTCGTTCAAGTGAACGCAGGTCTCCCTCGATTGCTGTGTGGGCCATGGCCATGCTCCGATTGTCGTGAGGAACGGCGAACAGTCTATGACGAAGCACCGCGCCGCTCTGCCCGCTACCGTACATCGCATGCGTGCCGCTTCGGGTAGGCCTTCCCAACCGCGTCAGCCGCAGGCGCGCGTCGCTGCGATCGCAATGGTCGTGCCCGGTCCTTTGTCCGCCATCGGACAGACGCCGGACCGGCTCGCTGCGAACGTGGTACGACCGGCGCATCGCCATCCCGTGACGCTCCCGCGCCGACAGGCGGCCCGAGCGTCACGTTATCCATGCTGGGTATGCAAAGTGACTGAAACGATCGGATGCCTCATCTTCGGAGCCCTGCTGATTGCCATGGGACTCATCGGATCGTCGCTCGAGCGCCTGCCGCTGAGCGCGGCCATGGTGTATCTCGGGATCGGCTTTCTGATCGGACCGGCCGCCACCGGCTTGCTGTCGATGACCTTGCCGGATGACGTCACGCGCTTGCGTTTCGCCGCAGAAATCGGCTTGCTGATCTCGCTGTTCGCGATCGGCCTGAGGCTGCGTGTCCCGCCCGCCGATCCCCGCTGGATGCTGCCGCTGCGGCTTGGCGTCGTCGCGATGATCTTCACTGTCGCGTCGATCGCCGCGCTCGGCGTGCTGGTGTTGCATTTGAGCATCGGCGTCGCGGTACTGCTGGGCGCGATGATCGCGCCGACGGACCCGGTGCTCGCGCATGACGTCGGGGTGCGCGACGCGGGTGACGTCGAACTGGTGCGCTTTTCGTTGTCCGGCGAAGGCGGGATCAACGACGGCACGGCCTACCCGTGCGCGGTGCTCGGCTTGCTTTTGTGCGGTTCCGGCACGACGTTGGCGCTCCACTGGAGCATGGTCGGTGGCATTGCATGGGGCATCGCGTCCGGTGTGGGCGCCGGCTGGCTGCTCGGCTTCGTCACCGCCCGGCTCGTCGCATTCCTGCGCAGTCATCACGGACAGGCGCTCGGCCTCGAAGGGTTTTTCGCGCTGGGCCTGATCATACTGTCGTACGGCGTGGCGCTGGCCATTCATGGCTACGGGTTCCTGGCCGTGTTCGCCGCGGGGGTCGCGATGCGGCGTGTCGAGCATCGAACGAGCGGCCGGAAGACGTCGAAGGAGACGGTCGGCGTCGTGGACAGCGAGGATGTCGAGGCCACCGCCACCGATCCCGACAAAGCCCATGCCTTCGTCGCGGAATCGGTCATGGGATTTACGATCGAGCTTGAACACATCGCCGAAGCCGTGCTGATCCTGCTGATCGGCGCGCTCGTGTCCCGCTATTGGGCCGACATGCTGACCTGGACGGGCGCGGCCGTGGTCGCGACACTGCTGTTCGTCATCCGGCCGGCCGCCACCCGGCTCGCGCTGATCGGCTCCCGGGCGTCGCGCCACCAGCGCCGGTTGATCAGCTGGTTCGGCATTCGCGGCGTGGGTTCCCTGTATTACTTGATGCTGGCGATCGAGCAAGGGCCGCGCGCGCAACTGTTGCCGCTGGTTCCGTGGGTACTGACCATCATCGCCGTGTCGATCGTGCTGCACGGCATGTCGGCCACGCCGCTTATGCGCCGTTTTGCATGAGATCCGTGGCGGGCGCAGTGGCACGGTGCATGTGTTGGTAGAACGGTTCGGTTCGGTGCGATGCCACACCCGACACTCACGGTGCCGGGCGGCGGTCTTTCGATGAACCTGCAGCGTCGATGATGTCCCGCGTCACAGCCTGCCCAGCAGCATCATGATGAGCAATACGATCAATACCAAGCCAAGCAATCCGCTTGGACCATAACCCCAGCCGTTGCTGTAGCGCCAGGTCGGGATCACCCCGACCATCAACAGCACGACAACGATCAGTAGAAGAAGTCCCAGTGACATGTCGTCTCTCCTCAATCAATCCGGCCGTCCATGTCGCGATGCGTCCGCACCGATGGCTGCCGAATGCAATCGAACCGATGTTTCCGTCGATCTGCGCCCGTGCGCTTCCCCGTCGAAATGGGCGGTGCCGCCTCTCGAATGCCGGATTAGCCGGGACGTCGGTCGCCCTGCTCCTTCATGCGGGACGCGTGCTCGATGCACCCGGTTCGGGGCGTGCATCGACGCTTTCAATATCAAAGTAGACGGATGCGGGCGGGGAGTCTGTCCGGCAACGTACCGGACGCACGCGGGTCATCGCGGACATCGCCGCCAATCGCCTGCTTGCCGATCTGAAGCGACGCCAACCGCCACTGCACGGCATCGTACCGACTTCCGCTGTTCGCTCGCCCATTCTGGGTCGGCACGCAAGCATGCTTGCCGATGCCGATGCCGATGCCGATGCGCGCACGGCGCCACAACGCGCCGACACATCGCCGATGTAATCGACCGCGATCCGGTTCGAGCGATCGGATCCATGCGAAGCGGGATTCACAGGAGCGCGCTCATGAACGCCCCCAGGCAACAAGCCCGCGACACGCCGCAACAGCATCGGAAATATGCGCAGGACATCGCGACCGATGACGGAATGCCCGTCCCGCCCGAAAAACCGAGGCTGACGAACCCGCTCGCTCACGAGCGGCCGCGCACCGCGAAGCAGAAGCGTTCCGACGCGAGCACGCGCTCGGGAACGGACTATCGATCGATTCGATAGCGCATGCGTCACACTTCAGCCACCACGCACCCGGGTCGCGCGCTGCGCCGAGCCACGCCCGTCCGCGGGCGGCAGGCTGCCCTCATTGCGCTCCGAAACGAGAAGATGGCGCGGTCGGCCCACGCCTATGTCCGGGGCAATACCGTCAGATTTTACGAATGGATCGAGAGCCTGGAGCGCCACACGTTACCGGAAGGCCCGCCGATCTGGATTTGCGGCGACTGTCACGTCGGCAACCTGGGACCCATCGCGAACGCTCGGGGGCACGTCGAGATACAGATCCGCGACCTCGACCAGACGGTTGTCGGCAACCCGGTCCACGACCTCATCCGCCTCGGATTGTCGCTGGCTACCGCTGCGCGCGGCTCCGATCTGTCCGGCGTGATCGTCGCGGCCATGATTGAACAGATGATGGACGGCTATGAGCGGGCCTTCGACAGCCATGCGTGCGTGGATGCCGCGGCGTCCATTGACAATCCGGAGTCCATCCGGCTGGTCATGCGGGAGGCATGGAAGCGGTCGTGGAAAAAGCTGGCCAGGGAACGTATCGAAAACACCCGGCCAACGATCCCTTTTGGCAAGACTTTCTGGCCGCTGTCGAAGGAAGAACGGCGTGCGGTCACGCAGCTTTTCGCAGACGAGGCCGTTGCGGGCCTGGCCACTTCATTGCGGTCGCGCGACGAAGGCGCGTCGGTGGAGGTGCTCGATGCCGCTTATTGGGTAAAAGGCTGCAGCTCGCTTGGCCGCCTGCGCGTTGCGGTACTGCTCGACATTGGGCATGAATCGTCCCGCGGGAATGATCTATGTCTGATGGACGTCAAAGAGGCCATTCAGGCTGCGGCGCCGCGATACCCGTCGGTCAAGATGCCGCGCGACAACGCCGCACGCGTTGTCGAGGGGGCGCACCACCTGGCGCCATTCCTGGGCGACCGTATGCGCGCGTCGCGCTTTCTCGACCGGTCGGTGTTTCTGCGCGAACTGCTGCCGCAAGACCTGAAAATGGAAATCAACCAACTCACGCGCGACGAAGCCGCGAAAGTCGCGCGATTTCTGGCGCGGGTCGTCGGCAACGCCCACGCCAGTCAAATGGACGCGTCCACGCGCGAAAGCTGGCGGGGGGAACTGCGGCGCAATCGCTCAAAAGTGCTCGACGCGCCGTCGTGGCTGTGGGCCAGCATCGTCGAGCTCGTGAGCAGGCACGAACGAGGGTACCTGGAGCATTGCCGCAGATATGCGATGGACTCCGCGACCCGATAGATAGAACAGCACCGCGCCGCCGATCGACCTGTCAACGGCAACGGGTCGACGATCGCGAGTGCCGCGTGCGCGGTTCGTCATCTGCTGTTTCGCCGGGGGGAGGCACGGGTTCAGTGGAGATGTCCTCCGAACAGCCCGAGCAACCCGATGACGATCAGGTAGATCGCCACGATGTAATTCAACAGACGGGGCACCACAAGAATCAGGATGCCGGCGATCAGCGAAACCAGTGGGCCCGCGCTCGTGAGAATGTGCATACACCCTCCGCAAGATTGAAAACAACACAGGGATACAAAGCCGCCCTGCCTTCGCCGCCGGTTACAGCGACTCGAGCCTGATGACCTTCGATGTTCGTCGCAGCATGATGCGTCTCAGGTTGTTCGTGGATATCCCTGACGCTACACACAGGCGAATGCGAATGCGGTACGAAAGCGTACCAAGCGCGCAAAGCATGATCACATGCCCCCCATCTTCGCGGCGATCGACCCAATCGCCGCCCGCATGCATCAGGCGGCACGCCGGCGCCGATTCGCGTACGGCAACGTACCGACCTTCGTCGCGATTGCGCGCAACATGTGTTCGGGCGGCTTGGTTGTCCCGCGCCGAAGCGCCCGATACGACGCCTCGATGGTTCGGGGTGTCGTACCGGTGAAACAGGCGACCCATGTCAAGGAGCAGTGTGATGAACAGGGATCAGGTGAGAGGCCGCATCGCGGAAGCAAAAGGCAAGCTGAAGGAAATGGTCGGCAGGATCATGGGAAATCGAACGACCCGAATGCAGGGCAAGGTCGAGCAGGTCGTCGGCAAGACACAAGCGTCATTCGGCGACGCGAAAGCGCAATTCAAGCGGCGGCCGTAGGGTGTTCGCGCGAACCGTCCGAAGCGCCGCGCGATCGGGCAACGTGCGGCGGACTCGCCGGTGGTGATGGCACACGTCCGCATCCGGCGAGATCCGTTTCCCAGCCGACCGTCACGATGCCGCAACGCGTCGGGTGTCGTCGCCATGCGCGGCGGCAAGCGGTTTGTGCTGCTCGTCTCCCACGCCCGGAAAGAACGCGTCCCACGCGTCCCGGACACCTTTCGCTGCGGTCGCATCCGCGGCAATCGTCTCCTGGTCGCTCGACTTGGCCGGATCGGAGCACAAGCCTCGCCAGCGCGTAAAGATGAGCATCGGCTTTTCGGTCCATTCGCCGTCGCCGAACTTCGCAAATGCCGTGTCGCCGCTCACCAGTCGCACTTCATACCATCCGTTGCGAACAGGCGCATATTGGTCCAGCTTAAACCATCGTGTAGATGAGATTTTCATCATTGCCTCATGGATTCATGGATCGTTGTACAGGACAAAACTCCGGTCCCGTCTGATCAACCCGTGCGCGCTAATACGCGCACCGATTCAGCCACAGCCGGCCTGCTGACGTCATATGGATGGAGCCGCCGGTGCGCGACTCGTATGCAAGCCCGTGAGTCAATAGTTCATTGGCTATGGAGCGCGGAATATTGGCTTGGGAATCCGGAATTCGATCAAGCGACTTGAGGGTCTCGACGACCTCGGGTGAAAGTGGGATGCACATGGCAGCCTCCTCGATGTTTATTTCATCGTGAACCGAACGACACGCGTTGGTCTGTACGGTATCGACTATTTGCAGTCGGGTTTTTCCGACACCGCAGGTGACTGCCGCATTGCAGCGCAATGATTTATCCGCATCGAAAATATGATTCGGCATCCGATGTTTTTCTTGCGAAACCATTGTCAAGCGCGCACACTGAACATACCTGCCGGTTTTTTGTCAAGGCATCGGCGCCCTTGAATCCTTCGGCGCCAACGGTTGCTCTGTCAGGAGCAAATCATGACCATCCCCACTCTCGAATATCGCGGACGTGAACTCCGCGTCTATTCACAAATGCTTTTCCCGCCGTTCGGCGATCCCCACGCCCCCGGCCCGAAGCGTTTTGCTTCAATCGTGCGCATCGACACGATTCCGGCGACCTCGGCAACGGCACCGCGTTACTCGACCATTTTCGAGCACGGCGCTCCGCAAACGGCGGCGCTCGCACTCGAACTGGCGATGCAATTCGGCAAGGACATCGTGGATGGCAAGATCGCCCCTCAGGCGATCTGATCCGTCCGCCGCATCCGACTCGACGCGGCGTCTCGCGACGCGAGCACACCTCATTCAGGAGGATCTATGAAATCCCACTCAGGCACGTCGGTTGACCGACGCGATGACGCGACCCGGAAAAAGCAGCGGGACGATCTGGCCCGTGCCGACGTCGAACGCGCCGAAAAGCGCATCCGTCAGGATGCCGGCATCAATTCCAATGCGAGCAAGTGGCGTTACTCGCGTCCCGACAATCGCGCGAGATGAGCGGCGCATGCGCCGCGCGCTGTGGCACGCCGGTCCCGCATGGCGGGTCGCCGGCGTGCCGCGATCACGCATACCGGCGCAGGCGCATCGAGAAATCGGCGATCGCCTTGATGCCGCTCTGCTCCGCACTACGGCACCAGTCCTGCAACTGAACCAGCAATTGCTCGTGCGACGCGTGCGACCACGTCCATAGCTCGAGCAACGTCTCGTACATATCCACGTACACGCGTATTCGCCGGTTCGCATTGGGGCTCTTCAGCGCCCGCAGATCGGGCTTGTCCCGATGGCCCCAGGCCTGGCGCAGCCAGCGTTTCATGCCGAGCGCGAACGCGCGCTTGTCGTCGCGGCTCATGTCCTCGATGCGGCGCAGCTCCCGCCGGCAGGCCGACTCGAGCATGCGCGCATAGGCGGCCATCACCGCATGCCGGTTGCGGATGATCGCTTGCAGCGTCGCGTCGTCCGCCACCACCTTGTTCGGGAGCAGGCGCGGCTTCGTCGCGATTCGCCGAATGGTCGCGAGTCTCAACACCGCCAGCAGGCGGATGTACAGCCAGCCGATGTCGAATTCGAACCAGCGGTTCGACAGCCTGGCGGACGTAACGTATGCGTGGTGATTGTTGTGCAGTTCTTCCCCGCCGATCAGGATGCCCAACGGAAAAAGGTTGGTGCTCGCATCGGACGTCGCGAAATTCCGGTAACCGCTGAAGTGGCCGCAACCATTGATTACGCCGCCGGCCCAGAACGGAATCCACATCATCTGGATCGCCCACGCCGCCGCGCCGGGCAGCCCGAACAGCCCGACGTCGATCACGACCAGCAGCCCGACGCCGAGATTCGGATAGCGGGCATAGACGTGGCGTTCGAGCCAGTCGTCCGGCGTACCCGATCCATATCGGCGCAGCGTTTCCTCGTTCCGCACTTCCTCCCGGTACAGTTCCGCGCCGCACAGCAGCACGGTCGCGAGGCCGCGGGTGCGCGGGCTATGCGGATCTTCCGGGGTCTCGCTCCTCGCGTGATGCTTGCGATGCACGGCGACCCACTGCTTGGTCAGCATGCCCGTCGTCAACCACAGCCAGAACCGAAGGAAGTGACTGACGCCCGGGTGCAGATCCAGCGCCCGGTGCGCCTGACAACGGTGCAGGTACACCGTCACGCTGATGATGGTGACATGCGTGAGCACGAGCACGACCCACGCAAGCTGCCACCAGGACAGCCTCAGCTCGCCGTTCAGGAGAAATGCCGCCATACCGGTCGCACTCCGGGTCACGCTCGTCACGCGCGCGCTTCGCCGTGACGGCGGGTGCGCGTGCCGATGCCCTACCCTTCGGCCGGCCTATTTCCCGACCTGATTGCCGACCACCCCGCCGACGGCCGCGCCGCCAACCGTGCCCAATGCACTGCCGCCCGTCAGGACTGCACCGGCAACACCGCCGACACCCGCCCCGATCACGGTATCCGTTCCGCGGCGAGACATACCGCCGCAACCCGCCAGCACGGCAATCGTCATGGTGACTATCGCCATCTCGACTGCCACGGAATGTAGCTTTCTCATGATCATCTCCTTGGGTTGCCGCGGCGCCGTCCGATCCGGCACGACGCACGGAAGCCCATGCGCTGACGTCTCGATGAAATTCGGGACATCGGTTCATGATGGCCGGTCGATCGCGCGCAGTCGGTCCGCTAACGTACCGGCGCGGATGCCGATCTGCCGCGTCACTGAAACACCGCTTGCGCCGCCCCCAGCGTCACGACCACGCTGTGGCGGCGACCGTCGTCCACGAGCCGCACCGCCGCTTCGCCGGCGGCGAGCCGCACGCCATCGACCACGAGGCGGGACACGCCGCCGCTGGCGCCGCCCGGATTCTCGACGACGATGTCGTAGTGCGACGCGCCGTGACGCAGCGTGGCCCTAAAGCCCGGCCAGGACAGCGGGATGCACGGTTGAATGGACAGCATGTCGCCATGCCTGCGCAGACCGAGCACGCCTTCGACGCCCGCGCGATAGAGCCAGCCGGCCGAGCCGGTGTACCACGTCCAGCCGCCGCGGCCGACATGCGGCGCGACGGAATATACGTCGGCCGCGACCACGTACGGCTCGACCCGATAGCGATTCGCCCCGCTGCGCGTGCGGCTGCGATTGACCGGATTGAGCAGCGCGAACAGATTCGCGGCGCGATCGCCGTCGCCCATTTGCGCGAACGCGAGCACCGACCACGTGGCCGCATGCGTGTACTGGCCGCCGTTCTCCCGGATGCCCGGCGGATAGCCCTTGATATAACCGGGATCGACCGACGAACGATCGAACGGCGGTGCGAACAGCAGGGCCAGGCCATCGTCGCGGCGGATCAACTGCGCTTCCAGCGCGTCCATTGCCTGAGCGGCGCGCATCGGGTCCGCCGCGCGCGACAGCACGCTCCACGACTGCGCGATCGCGTCGATCGAGCATTCGGCGTTGCCGGCCGAGCCGAGCGGCGTACCGTCGTCGAAGTAGCCGCGCCGATACCATGCGCCGTCCCATCCCGCATCGGCAAGCGCATCGCGCAACGCGGCGGCACGCGTCGACCAGCGCGCCGCCAGGTCGGCCGAGCCGCGCGCCGCGGCGAGCGGGGCGAACGCCGTGAGCGTCGCATGCAGAAACCACCCGAGCCAGACACTTTCACCCCGCCCGGCTTCGCCGACCCGGTTCATGCCGTCGTTCCAGTCGCCCGTGCCGATCAGCGGCAGGCCATGCTCGCCGACCTGCGCGAGACTGGCCTCCAGTCCGCGCACGCAATGCTCGAACAGCGACGCGCTCGTTTCCGAGATGCGCGGGATGAAGAACGCGTCCTGCTCGTCGGCGGCCAGCGGTCGTCCGTCGATGAACGGGATCGATACATCGAGAATCGCGCGGTCGCCGCTGACGTCGACGTAGTGCGCAACCGCATGCGCGAGCCAGACGCGGTCGTCGGAGATCCGTGTGCGTACGCCGCTGCCGCTTTCCGGCAGCCACCAGTGCTGCATGTCGCCTTCCGGAAACTGGCGCGCCGCCGCCCGCAGCAGATGCTCGCGCGCCAGGGCCGGGCGGGCGATGGCGAGCGCCATGCCGTCCTGCAACTGGTCGCGAAAGCCGTACGCGCCGCTCGCCTGATAGAAGCCCGCACGCGCCCAGATCCGGCAAGACAGCGTCTGGTACAGCAGCCAGCGGTTCAGCATCAGATCCATCGCGCGGTCCGGTGTCTCGACCTGGATCGCGCCGAGCGTCTCGTCCCAGAACGCCGTCACGGCGGCGAATATCGCGTCGAGATCCGCCTGACGGTAATGCGCGATCAACTGTCGCGCCGCTGCCGCGTCGGCGCCCTCGCCGAGCAGCAAGACGATTTCGATGCTGCCGCCGGGTTCGAGATCGACCGTGGTCTGCAACGCGGCACACGGGTCGAGCCCGGCGCCGACGCGGCCCGACAACGGCGACGCGCCGGCCCTGCCCGGAAAACCGGCGGGATCGCTCAGGACGCCATTGCGGCCGATGAACTCGCGCCGGTCCGCGCTCCACGAGGTTTGCAGGCCGCATAAATCGGCGAACGCCACCCTGCCGCGATACACCTGACTCCAGTCGTTGCGGGCAAACAGCGCTCCGGTCGGCTGATCGATCTCGCTCGCGGTGTGCGGCGCCGCGACGCTGCGCGACGCACCCAGCGCCCACTCCGCATAGGTTGCGACGGACAGCCGGCGAGTCCGGTCGGACAGGTTGCGCAAGGTCAGGCGGGAAATCTTGACAGGATCGGCCAGGGGCACGAACTGCAACAACTCGACGGCGACGTCGGCGGCGGAATGCGCAAACCGGCTGTAGCCCTGGCCATGACTCGCCACGAAAGCGGTCGCGCCCGGCGCGTCGTCGCCGATCGAGGCCGCTTGCGGCCCCCAGCGCACGCCGGTCTCGTCGTCGCGGATGTAGAACACTTCGCTCGGCGGATCGGTGACCGGGTCGTTCGACCACGGCGTCAGCGGATGCTCGCGGCTGTTCGTCACCCAGGTATAGCCGCCCCCCTCCGCCGACGTCAGGAAGCCGCACAAGGGATTCGCGACGACGTTGACCCACGGCATCGGCGTGCATTGACCGGGCTGCAGGATCACGACGTATTCGCGGCCGCCACGCGCGAAACCGCCGATTCCGTTGAAGTACTCGAGACCGGCGCCGGCCTGCGCGCCCTTCGGCGGCGCAATCGTGGGCGGCGGCAGCGGCGCGCGCGCGGGATCCGGTCGCGTGGGCAGCGGTGAACCCGCGAGGCGCCGCAACTGGTCCACCAGCCGGCCGTTGCGCGCGGCGAGCACGGCGCGCGCGACCGCCGGAAACAGCGCGCGCGCCGCCGCCGCCATCAGATCCTCGCGCAGCACGAAAATACTGCCGCGCCCGGCTTCGTCCGGCGGCTGCCGGGTCCGCACCAGCCCCTCGAGCGCCGCCTGCAAATCCTGCACGTACGACGCCGCGCGCTCGTTGATGATGACCAGATCGACCTCGAGCCGCTTCATCCGCCAGTACTCGTGCGCGCGGATCAGCTGCCGCACCATCGCGATGTGCTCGATGTCGTCGATCCGCACCAGCAGGATCGGCAGATCGCCCGATACGCCATGCGTCCATAGCGGCGACGCGCCCACGCCGCCCGCCGCCGACACCGCCGCCGCATGGCGCAGCAGCGCGGCGGACCCCGGCCGCATCGACGCATCGCTGTAGAGCATGTATCCGGCCAGTTGCTGGAACAACGCGGCCTCGTCGAGGCTCACCGCGCTATGCCGCAGCTGCACCTGCGCCTGGGTCCACGCGAGCATCGCCGCCCGCGCGAACGATTCGCCGTCGCGATGCTTGTCGATCAGGTCGAGCAGCTGCGCGCGCGAATCCGCGACGATGGTCCAATAGACGATGCTCGCCTTCGCGCCCGGCTCGATGCGCAGCCGCTGCCGCAGCGTGAACGCCGCGTCCAGTACCGCGCCTTCGCAAGCGCCCAGCGCACGCTGTTCGGTCAGCGCAAGCGGCAGGCGAACGCTGCGCCCGCGTCCGATGACGCGCAATCGATCGGTGTCGAATTCATCCGCGCCGACGGTTTCGCCGGAGGTCACGGCCAGATGCGCGGCCCAAACTTCCGCCTCGTTCGGCGCGCGCTTGCGCCGCGTCGCCAGAATCGCGCCAGACGCCGGCACGTACTCGGTTTCGATGAACAGTTTCGAGAATGCGGGATGGGCGTGATCGGCGGCGGGCGGAGCGAGCACGATTTCCGCGTAGGACGTGAATTCGATCACTCGTGGCCGGGAGCCGGTATTGGCCACCGACACCCGCCGCACTTCCGCATCGTCCTCGGCGGATACCACCACCTCAAGCGACGTCGTCAAGGTGCCGTCGCGACGCACGAACTCGGCGCGATCTTCGGTGAACGTCACTTCGTAGCTGTCCGGCACCACGCCGGTGGGTTGCCACGTGGCCGACCAGACCTCGCCGCTCTCGGCGTCGCGCAGATACAGATAGCTACCCCAATCGTCGCGCGTCGCGTCTTCCCGCCAGCGCGTGACGGCCAGATCGTCGCGGCGGCTGTAGCCGGAGCCTGCGGCCGTGAGCATCACGGCGTAGCGGCCGTTGGACAGCAGATGCGTGACGGGCGCGGGATCGTCCGCCGACAGCAGGCGCCGTGCAACGCCGGCGTCGACGCCATGCATCCTGCCGGCGGGGCTCGCGTCGATCCGCGGCCGCCCTGCCGCGACCCGGCCCGGCACCCGTTCCTGCAACAGCAGCTCGGTGGCGCGCACGGCCGGCTCGCCATGGAAGAAGGCGCGAATGCGCCCGCCCAGCAGCGCATTGGCGATCGACACGATCGACATGCCCTGGTGATGCGCCATGAATGCCCGCACGATCGCAACTGGCATGCCTTCCGGCACGCGCGCGGGCGTGTAGTCGAGCGCTTCGTAGAAGCCGAAGCGCCCGCACGCGCCGGCTGCACGCAGCCGCTCGAAGTTGCGCGCGGCGGCGTCCGGCGCGACCATCGCCGCGAGCGCGGTCGCATAGGGCGCGACCACCAGGTTCTGGTCGAGATCGCGCTTGAGCCCCAACTCCGGCACGCCGAAGCTCGAATACTGATAGGTTAGCTCGATGTCGCGTGTGTTGTACGCCGATTCGGACATGCCCCACGGCAGGCGCAGCCCGTCGCCGTAGGCGATCTGGCGACGCACCACCAGCTGATTGGTGCGCGCGAGCAGGCTGCTGTCCGGCGCGCGCATCACGAGCGACGGCATCAGGTATTCGAACATCGATCCCGACCACGAGATCAGCGCCGCGCCGTGCCCGATCGGCGTCGCCAGGCGGCCGAGCCGGAACCAGTGCCGCGCCGGGACATCACCCTTCGCGATCGCGACGAAACTCGCGAGGCGTGCCTCCGATGCCAGCAGATCGTAGTTGCCCGGATCGAGCCGCCCGTCGGCCACCGCGTAACCGATCGACAGCAGATTGCGCACCGGGTCGAGCAGAAAGCCGAACTCCATCGCATAGGCTATCTGCAACGCGGTATCGGCCAGCGTATGCAGGCGCTTGTTCAGCACGTCCGCTTCGTCCGGCGTGCGCGTCGCGTCGCGGCAATGCCCTTGCACCGCGTGCTCCAGCGCCTGCGCCCAAAACAGCACGTCGTCGACGTCGCCGCCCCGCACCCCGCCGACCTCGTCCGTCAGCGCGCGCGCGACATCGGCGACCGTCGCGGTGAGGATCGTGATCTCGGACCATTCCGGCGCGGCGGGGCCGTCCGGGGCGCCGACTTCCCGGGCCGGCGCGGCGAGCGTCTCATCCAGCTCGGTCGCGGCCCGCTCGAATTCGCCGTGCAAGGTCGTCCGGGCATCGCCATCGCGGCACACGGCCTTGCGTAACAGCGCGAGCGTGTCACCGATCCCTTCGTACGCGGCCTGCCACCCCACACCGGCGGGCTGATTCGCCCAGGCCCGGCAACCGTTGCCGAGGGCGATCAGGTGGCCGGCAAGATTGCCGCTGTCGACCGACGACACGTACTTCGGCTCGAGGGGCCGCAAGTCGCGCGTGTCGTACCAGTTATAAAAGTGGCCGCGATAGCGTGACATCAGCCGCATCGTCGCGACGGTCGCCTCCAGCCGCGACACCGCGTCCAGCGTACCGAGCCAGCCAAACTCGCGGGCGCTGACGGCAGACAGCAGGTATAGCCCGATGTTGGTGGGCGAAGTCCGGTGCGCGACGACGGGCTTCGGGTCCTCCTGGAAATTGTCCAGCGGCAGCATCTGATCGTCCGCCGTCACGAACGTCTCGAAATAACGCCAGGTCCGGCGCGCGTCGCGCCGCAGTTGACGCGCATCGTGCGGGGCCACCGCCAGCTCGCCCGCCAACCGTGGTGCGCGGCTCAGCCAATACGCGATCGCCGGCGCGGCAAGCCAGACGAGTACGAACGGCACGGCCAGCCAGCCCGTATGACGATCGAAGCGCCAGCCCGCCATCAGGCTGGCAGCCGCGACAAGCAGCGCGAGCGTCACGCCGCCGCGCATTTGCAGATAGGTGGGCGCGAGGGTCCGCCGGTCGCGCGCACCCGCTGCGGCCGCCGTGGTCCATTCGAGCAGATGGCGACGACTGATCGCCACACGAAACAGCGTACGCGCGATCGCGTCGCCCATCGACCACGCCTGCTGCGGCAACATGACAATCGACAGGCCGAACCGCGTCAACGCGAACCGCAACTCCATCGACCATGCATGGAGCACGCTGCGCGTGGTCATCTTCACGTGCGTGCGCCGCCAGCGCGGCACCAGCCCGCTCAATACAGGCAACAGGAACGGCAGCGCGATCGTCACCAGCACGAAGGCGCTCCAGGCGAGCGATACGGGGAGCGGCAGCATCCATCCGGCCAGTAGCGCGACCAGCATGGCGGGCGCCGTGAGTGTGCGGCGCAGGTTGTCCAGCATCTTCCAGCGGCCGACCGCCGTCAACGGTTCGTGGCCGAACAGCAACCAGGGCAGGAGCTGCCAGTCGCCGCGCGCCCATCGGTGCAGGCGGCTCGCGGCGACGTCGTAGCGGGACGGCGACGCTTCGACAACCTCGATATCCGACGCCAGTCCGGCCCGCGCGAAAATACCTTCGAACAGATCGTGACTGAGCACCGCGTTCTCCGGCACGCGACCGGCGAGCACCGCCTCGAACGCGTCGACGTCGTAGATGCCCTTGCCCGCATAGGAGCCTTCGTCGAACAGATCCTGATAGACATCCGATACGGCTGACACGTAAGGATCGATGCCGTGCGCGCTCGACGACACGCGCTGGAACAGCGAACCCTCGTCGCCGCTCGCGAGCGAGGACGTGACGCGCGGCTGAAGGACGCCGTAGCCGCCGACGATGCGCCGGCTCGCCGAATCGAATACCGGCCGGTTGAGCGGGTGCGCCATCTTGCCGACCAGGCGGCGCACGGTATCGCGCAGCAACCGCGTATCGGCATCGAGCGTGATCACGTAGCGCACGTCCGGCGGCACGTGCGGCGTCCGGCCGGCCGCCGCGATGAACGTCGTGTCCGATGCGCCGCGCAGCAATCGATTCAGCTCGTGCAGCTTGCCGCGCTTGCGCTCCCAGCCCATCCAGCACCGTTCGCCGTCGTTCCATACGCGCTTGCGGTGCAGCAGCAGGAAGCGCTCGCCTTCGCCCGGCGCAGCCGGATAAAGGCGATTCAACCGGTCGATGCCCTCCGTCGCGGATGCCAGCAACCTGTCGTCGCTGTCGGCGTGCGGCGTGGACGCGTCCATCCAGTCGGAGAGCAAAGCGAAGTAAAGCGCGCCGTTGGGGCTCGCCAGATGATGAATTTCCAGTTGCTCGATCTGCTCGCCGAGCACAGCTTCCGTTGTCAGCAGCACCGGCACGGCGACCATCGTGCGCAGGTCCGGCGGAATGCCGTCGAGCAATGCGAGGCCGGGCAGGATCTTCGCACCGACATCGCGCATCACGCCGCGATTGACGAGCGCGACCGCGGCATCCAGCGCCGGTAGCAGGCCGGCGATGCCGAGCCAGATCAGCCACTGACCGGGCGGTTCGACACGCGTGAGCCACGCCAGCATGCCCGCCAGCAGCAGCGCGACGATCAGCCCGATCCGGCCGAGATAACCGCCGAGACCGGCGTGGCGTGTCAGGCGCCGCAGCCACAACGCGACGGGCGGCCGATAGCCGATCTCCGCTTCGAGCGCGGCGCGGCCGTTCGCCAGCAGGTAGTAACCGGGATCCGTCTCGGCGGCCGGCCCGCAGCCTGCACCCTGCGCCGCCGCATCGGCGACGACGCGGCGGGCAATCTCGAGCTCGCTGACGGGTGCGCCGCGGGCCAGCGCTTCAACCGCGTCGCGATACAGGTTGCGCGTGGGGAAATCCATCTCCGCGAAGCCTGGGTGGCTGCGCAGTACCTGATCGACCAGGCTGATGCGCTCGAACAGATCGGTCCAGTCCACCTCCGAAATCAGCCGCATGCTGGTGATCACGTTGCGCACGGTCAGGCTGGCGGCGCCCTGCTGATGGTTGACGGACGCGACAATCTGGTCCGGCGTCGCGCCGCGCGCCGCCAGGTGCCGATGCAGCCACGCCAGTGCCGGCGCGACGGCCGGATCGGGATCGTGCAGCCGCTGAATCAGCTGCACCGCGAACGCATCGTGCAATACGGCCTGCTCGTAATTGGCGACGAGCGGCTCCGCCGCGACCCGCGCCTGGCCGCCCTCGCCGAGCAGGCGATCCGCGAGCGCGTCGGCGTCGAGTCTCGCGCGCCGGTCGTCGATGATCTGATCCGCGAGCCGTCGCAGGTTCTCGATCAGCACGATCCGCAGCGTGATCGCCACCGCCCATAGTTCACCGATCGTCAGCGGTTCCACGGCCTGATAGGCAAGCATGAAACGGCATAGCGCGTCGGGATCGAAACGGCTGTCGGTATGGGCGACGAAGGCCCAGTTGATCTCGAGCACGCGCGGATAACCGGCGAACGGGCCGTTGCCGAGCTTGGGCAGTTGGCGGTAATAACGCGGGGAGAGATCGTCCTGGATCTGCCGCACCTGTTCTGCGACAAGGTAGTAGTTGTCGAGCAGCCACTCCGCGGCAGGCATGATCTCTTCGCCGCGTGCGTCTGCGGCCGCCGTGTTCCGGTAGGCCTTCAGCAGATGATCCGCATTGTCTCTCAGCCGTGTGGCGAGCGACGGGCCCGAGATCACACCAGGCAACACCTTCTGCGCGCGAGCCAGGCTGCCCGCATGCTGCGCCAGTCGCTCCTCGCCGAAGAACTCCTCGCGAATCGGCCGGGCATTGCTCCATGGCGATGTCCGGCGTCGCGACACACGCGCAACGTGAATCTTCAAGGCGCTTCCTCCCCCATCGCCGCACCATCCGCAGCGGCTTCATGCCCGGCACACCCGGGCCGTCAGGCCGCTTCCGACAGCGATTTCGCGATGGGTTCGCACCGCAACGCTCCGTGCTGCGCGGATCGGACGGCTGCGTTCTCGCACGCCAGCGACACGAAGGCATCGCGAGTCGTATGCAGCGCGTTCGCCGTCCGATCGATGTCGTGCACGATGCGCTTTGGCAAGCACAGCTCGATGCGCACCGAACTCGACGTCATCCGGCTCAGGTCCAGATCGATGAACCGCCAGATCCCGTCCCCGGCATCAACTTCCGACGCCTGCAATACCGACATGTTCGTGGTCGGTGGCGGAACGAGACGCGCGGAGCGGTCGTAGCGGGCCATGACCCGTTGCTCGGCGGCCGCTTGCAGCTCGCCATACGAGTCGCCCTCCACACCGACCTCGGGGAAATCCGGAAGCGCGCCGCGATAGCGGGGCTGCCCATGCTGCGTGATGTAGATCGGATATTTCATGAACCGCTCCCGGCTGAAGAACGTGACGAACGTCATCGTGCATCGCGCAGGCTCGTCGAGTCGGTACGCTGAAGAACAGTCTTCGGGAAGCGTTTCGTGGTGCGCTGCACGTCGTTCACACACCGGATCGCCCGATATTTCGCTATCCGGTCACGCAAGCGCAGCGTGCGCGATCGAGGTACGGCACCGTACCGATCGGCATGGCGATAGGGCGCACGCTCGCATCAGGGCTTCTGCCCCCTGTTGCCAGAACGCCCAAGACGACCCGAGATGCAGTGCGCCTCATCGCTCATGCGCCAGGTTGTCGTCACCGAAACGGAGCGTCACCATGAATCCCATCACACTCGTGTTATCTGCCGCGTTCGTCCTCGCGGCATTCGCCATCGGCGCGTGGGGCCACCTATATCTTGCGGCCCCCCTTTTCATCGTCGCGGTCCTGATCGCACTGTCCGTGCGGGTCGCCAACGTCTGGGAGAAGTTCGTGATCCTGCGGATTGGCAAGCTGCAAAGCGTCAAGGGTGCCGGTTTTTTCATGATCATTCCAATCCTGGACAATGTTGTCGCGATCATCGACGAACGCATTCAAACCACCGCCTTCAACGCCGAACAAGCGCTGACCAAGGACACCGTGCCCGTCAACGTCGACGCCGTGATTTTCTGGCACGTCCATGACGCGCAGAAAGCCGCGCTCGCCATCACCGACTACCGGCAGGCAATCGACCGCGTTGCGCAAACCTCGCTGCGGGAAATGATCGGGGCATCGATGCTGGCTGCCTTGTTGTCGGATCGCAAGGCGGCCGACATGCACCTGCGCGACGAGATCGGCAGAAAGACCGTGGATTGGGGCGTGACCGTCCGCTCGGTCGAGACCCGCGATGTTGCGATCCCAGTCGCGCTGCAGGATTCGATGTCGCGCCAGGCGCAAGCCGAGCGCGAAAAGCAGGCACGGGTGATCCTCGGCTCGGCGGAGGCCGAGATCGCGACCAAGTTCGTCGAAGCGGCGCAGGTCTACGAAAATCATCCAGGTGCGCTTCAGTTGCGAGCGATGAACATCATCTACGAAACGACGAAGGAACGCGGCGCGACGATCCTGATCCCCAGTGCGATGGTTGACAGCCTGAATCCCGTGCTCGCGCTTGCGATTGCCGGGTATGACGCGGCGGGCGCCGCGCCGGCGCCTGCGCTCAAGACAGCAGCGTGATCGCTAGCTCGTATTCGCTCCCCCGCGACGCCTTGCGCAGATCGCCCGGACATTGCTAGAACGGGGGGTACCCCACACGATTTGATGATGAGACTGTTGCGAATACTCCACCGTGGGCAGGAGGCGGAAATTGCTTCATCACATTACAACGCGGGGTTGGTCGCGGCGGGGGCGAGTCCCCCTCTCATTCGAGGTCGGCCGTGGATCCTCACATAGCATCGATTGATGACCGCCATGAACATATCGTTGCAAGAAGATAGTGGCCGCGTTCACCTCACAAAGGCTGATCGTCGAATTGCAACTGGTTCGTCACCGAGACGATGCCGTCGACGCGCCAGGCGACTGTTGCTACGAAATTCGCCTCGTTCGCGTCGGCAACCGAGCCGACAAGCGTTGCGATGACGGTGCATCACCTTGCGGGCGACCCACACGCCCTTTTCCGCGCCTTCATTTCTTGTTACTCGTTGGTTGGATGGTATGTCTGTAGCCCGCCGGCTTGAAAAACAGACAGCAAACATTTGATTTTAAACAAATATTTAGAGGCGGCGGGGCGCAACCCCGCATGCAGTCCAGATCGCTCTAACCGGAAAATTGCACGGAGATCAAGGTTACCCCCGGTCACGATTGCAGTCCTCGACGTTGGCGATATCGTGATCTGTGGCCTCTCGGATTGCAGCCCAATGGGCACGAGTTAGCACTGCACCAGCTTCGATCATTTGCCCGCCGTCCCAAACTGGCTGCGCCATGCCGATTCCGCAAAGTCCATTAATACCGCGCATCAATACGCTACGCCGTGACTCGACTCAGATTCTGGTGACCGGCTACCCACTCGAGCTCGGGGAGCAACTATCGTTGCGCTTGCGCGTAGTTGCGCGCATTTTCGCAGTCGAGCACACAGGCGGACTCAGCGACGCGCGGATCTCGTTGCGGCAAGCCGCCAGAATCTCGTCGGCCAGCGGCGAATCGTCCGGGCAGGCGCGCGACAAGACAATGGCGCCGACCGCATGAGCAAATATGTCGAGCAACTTGGCTCGCGCCTGCCCTGAGTCTGCACCGTTCAATACAGCGCCCTCGCCGCTCAACGCAGCCAACAAGCTTTCGATGCCGTCCGCGAACGTCGACCGGACCACTTCCGGCTGACGTGCAGCGTCGCCGCCCAGTGCCGCCATGGTGCATCCGGTGGACCGGGCGTCGCGGTGCTCACGCGAGACATACTGCTCGACGAACTGCAAGGGATCTACCCCCACGGTGAGCGCTGCTGTCTGCGCCATGCCGCAGGCGGCCGACTCCGCCATTAGATCCGTCTTGGAGCCGAACTGCCGGTAGAAGCCTCCGTGTGTGAATCCAGCCGCAGCCATGAGATCCGCGACTCCGACCCCATCGTAGCCCCGTTCGCGAAACAACTTGGACGCTGTCTCGACAACCAGCGCCCGGTTCGCCTGCGCTTGCACCTTGGTGACCTTCATGTTTACCGCCGTGAATTCATGACTGCTAGGCCGTCACTATACATTGATGTCACTCACAATCAAAACGTTGACATCTTAGATTATGATCGT
The DNA here is from genome assembly GCF_040545135.1 of Burkholderia sp. 572. Taxonomy (NCBI): domain Bacteria; kingdom Pseudomonadati; phylum Pseudomonadota; class Betaproteobacteria; order Burkholderiales; family Burkholderiaceae; genus Burkholderia; species Burkholderia sp. 572. The sequence continues at coordinate 41,687 of NZ_JBEPLH010000040.1, forward strand.
CATCATAACGACAATTCAACACGACGAGCAACTGCGCCATGACCGAGAAGACGCTTTTTGAGCCATACACCCTGGGCGGCCTGACCCTTGCCAATCGCATCGTCATGGCACGGCTGACGCGTATCTGAAAGAGATTAAGCAGCCCACGCTGGTGGTCAATGGACGCGAGGACATCATGGTGCCGAGCATCAACTCGTTCACACTGCAGCAGCACATCCCGAACGCCCAGCTGATCCTGTACCCGGACTCGGGACACGGCTCGCAGTTCCAATATCCCGAGCCGTTTGTCGCCCACACGGCCCTGTTCCTGGATCAGCCGGGCCCTGCGTCCTGAGCGGGCACCAAAGATCTGCTTCTGGCGCAATCACCACTGCCCAATCCAACCTGACACCGACAAGGAATCAAATCATGAGCACACTGCCTACCGTCCTCATCACCGGCGCCTCCAGCGGTATCGGTGCCACCTACGCCGAACGCTTCGCCAAACGCGGCCACAAGCTCGTGCTCGTCGCCCGCGACAAGGCGCGACTGGAAGCCTTGGCCGACCACTTGCGAGCTGAAGCCAAGGTGTCCATCGACGTGCTGCCGGCCGATCTCAACCAAGAGGCCGACATCGCTGCGGTCGAAGCACAACTGCGTGACGATGCCAGCATCGGCGTCCTGATCAACAACGCCGGCACAGCACAGTCCGGTGGCTTCCTGCAGCAATCGGCCGAGAGCATCGAGCGGCTGATCGGGCTCAACACCACCGCGCTGACGCGCCTGGCTGCCGCAGTCGCGCCGCGATTCGCCCAGGCGGGCATCGGTGCGATCGTCAACATCGGTTCGGTGGTGGGTTTCGCACCCGAGTTCGGCATGTCGATCTACGGTGCGACCAAGGCGTTCGTACTGTTCCTATCGCAGGGCCTGAACCTGGAACTGGGTTCCAAGGGCGTCTACGTGCAGGCCGTTCTACCGGCGGGCACCCGCACCGAGATTTGGGACCGCGCCGGTATCGACGTCAAGACGCTCCCCGACTTGATGGACGTGGGCGAGCTGGTCGATGCGGCGCTCGTCGGCTTCGATCGCCGCGAACTGGTCACGATCCCGCCGCTGCATGCCGCCGAGCGCTGGGACGCGCTGGACCGCGCACGCCAGACGCTGCTGGGCGACATTCGCCAGGCCCACGCGGCCGAGCGCTATCGATCGCACGACTGATTCTCGCCTCTTGTTTCTCGCCGATCCTTCGCCCATTCCAATGGAGACAGCATGTCTTATCTGTCACGAGCAGCAGGCCTGTGCCTGATCGCGTTGTCCGTAGCGCTGCTGTCCGCATGCGCCACGGCCGACAAGTCGCCTACGGCACCAAGCATCGCCATCGCAGCCACTGTGCAGAGCGTGTCGTGGAAGAACGTGCCCACGCAGGTCATCTCGGCCGACGGTGTGGACTTCGCCTACCGCGAACTGGGCCAGGACAACGGTGGCACGCCCGTGATCTTTCTGGTCCACTTGGCGGGCGTTATGGACAACTGGGATCCTCGAGTGGTGGACGGCATCGCCGCGAAGCATCACGTGGTCGCGTTCGACAACCGCGGCATTGGTGCGTCCACGGGCAAGCCGGCCGACACCATCGAGAAAATGGCGGACGACGCCATCACCTTCATCAAGGCCAAAGGCTTCAAGCAGGTCGACCTTTTCGGCTTCTCGATGGGCGGGATGGTCGCGCAGGAGATTGTGTTGAAGGAACCTCAACTCGTGCGCAAGCTGATCCTGACGGGCACTGGCCCCGCGGGCGGTCCCGGCATCAGCACCGTTGCGAGAGTGGCGAACTACGACCTGATACGCGCGATGTTCACCGGCCAAGACCCGAAGCAGTATCTCTTCTTCACGCGTACGCCCAATGGTATCGCGGCCGGCAAGGCCTTCCTGCAACGCCTGCAGGAACGCACGGAGAACCGAGACAAGAGTATTACCGTGGGCGCCTACATGGCCCAGCTTCGGGCGCTCAAAGCGTGGGGACAGAAGCACCCGGCCGATCTTTCGGTGGTAAAGCAACCCGCACTGGTAGCCAACGGCGATGACGATCGGATGGTCCCGACCAGTAATACCTACGACCTCGCCAAGCGCCTGCCGAACAGCGAACTGATCATCTACCCCGACGCCGGCCATGGGGGGATCTTCCAGTACCACGAGGATTTCGTGCCGAAGGCGCTCGCCTTCTTGGCGAAGTGACCCTGAGCCGGACGAAAACGGCCTCGCCGTCGCGCTCCTAAGATAGAAGGACACTGCAATGACTGACACCCATCTCAATGCGCCCACCCGTTATGTCGAGGTTGACGGCGCTCGATTCGCCTACCGGCGCTGGGGCAACACGGGCACCTCGCAGCCCCCCTTGTTGATGTTGCAGCACTTTCGTGGTGGCATGGACCATTGGGATCCCTTAATGACGGATGGTTTGGCCGAAGGTCGGGAGGTTATCCTGTACAACGGCCGGGGCATCGCCTCTTCCGGTGGAACCCCTCGCACCCGCATCGAAGACATGGCCGACGACGCGGCAGCCGTCGTTCGAGCCCTTGGCTCGCAGCAGGTTGACGTCCTGGGCTTCTCGCTCGGTGGCTTCCAAGCGCTGGACCTGACTTGGCGCCATCCGAAACTGGTGCGCAAGCTCATGCTGTTGGGTACCGGCCCGCGCGGTGGTGATCCCGACATGGAGCCGAAGGTACTGTCGACGGCGCCTCGGCCCGTACCGGTATTCGAAGACTTCGAGTACCTGTTCTTTGGTCGCTCCGAAGCGGCAAAGAAGGCCGCGCGCGAGTTTTGGGAGCGCCGCCACCAGCGCGCTGACCAGGATCCGCCGTCGTCTCAGGAGGTGGCCGCTGCGCAGATCGAAGCCAACATGCATTACCTGCCCAGGGTTTCGGAAGACGACCCGTTCGCGTACCTGCGTGGCATCCAACAACCGACGTTCATCCTAAACGGTGTGCACGACGTGATGATCCCGACCGTCAACTCGTTCTACATGGCGCGCAATATCCCCAACGCACAGTTGTTCATCTATCCCGATGCCGGGCACGGTGCGCAATTCCAATACCCGAAGCGCTTCCTGCACCACGCCGTGCACTTCCTCGGCGAATGACGGCGCCACCGACACTCCTGCACAAGCGCCGATCCACCTACTCCCGAGGCCACCGACCATGCTCAAATTCAAGTTCCTGCTGTGGATGTTCACTCGGCTGCTGCAGCGCCAGATCAAGAACAATCCCGATTGTGCCAGCTACGTCGCTGGTAAGGACTTGGTGTTCCAGATCCACACCGAGGCGGGCGTCGGTCGCACGTTCTTCATCCGCAACGGCGCCATCCACTCCGTATCAGGCCTGGTGGATCAGCCTCGCTTCACTTTCAGCTTCAAGGATGCCGGCAAGGGCTTTGAGATCCTTTCGGCCAAAGACAGCCAGAATGCCTTTCTGAAGGGCCTGGGCAACAAAGAGCTGACCATCAGCGGAGATTTTCAGGAGGTGATGTGGTTCCAGGGGCTGACGGCCTTCCTGCAGCCACCCAAGAAGATCGCGCCCTACGACCGCACGGCCTTTGAGTCGCCCATGAAAACAAACCTGCTGAACCAACCCCTGCGCCTGCCCAACGGCAGCGTACTGCGCAGTCGCCTTGCCAAGGCAGCCATGAGTGAAACGCTGGGCACCTACGACAATCGCCCGACCAAGGATCTGGTGCGGTTGTACCGGCGCTGGGCCAATACGGGTTTGGGCTTGATCATGACGGGCAACGTAATGATTGATCGTCGCGCACTGGGCGAACCCGGCAACGTGGTGATCGAGGACGAGGCGGACCTGCCGATGCTGCGACAGTGGGCACAGGCCGTGACCGGACAAGGGGCGGCTATCTGGGCCCAGCTCAACCATCCGGGCAAGCAGTCGACCAAGGGGCTGAACGCTTACAACCTCGCGCCCTCGGCCGTACCGTTCCGCGAGGACATGGCGGCTTTCTTCGAGACCCCGCGCGAAGCCACCATCGCCGAAATCCAGGACATCATCACGCGCTTCGGGCGTAGCGCGGCCATCTGCAAGAAGGCCGGATTCAGCGGTGTCGAAATCCACGGCGCCCATGGCTATCTGGTCAACCAGTTCCTCTCCCCGCACCACAACCGACGCACCGACGAATGGGGTGGCAGCCCAGAGAAGCGGCGGCGCTTCGTGCTGGCCGTCTATGCAGAGGTCCGCCGCCAAGTGGGGCCGGATTTTGCGGTGGGGATCAAGCTCAACTCGGCCGACTTCCAGCACGGTGGCTTCACCGAGGACGAGTCGATCGAGACGATCCACGCATTGGTGAATGCAGGCATCGATCTGATAGAGATTTCCGGCGGCACCTACGAGGCACCGGCCATGAGTGGTGCGATGCAGGAGCCGAAGAAGGCGTCCACCGCAGCCCGTGAAGCCTACTTCCTCGAGTTCGCCGAAAGGGTGCGCGCAGCGGTGAAGGTGCCGCTGATGGTCACCGGTGGCTTTCGCACGGCGATCGGCATGAATGACGCCCTTCGCTCCGGCGCACTCGATGTGGTCGGCCTGGCGCGGCTGCTGGCGATCGACCCTGACGCGCCTGCCGCCCTGCTTCAAGGGCGCGACAGTTCGCAGCATGTACGCCCCATCAGCACGGGGCTCAAGGCGGTCGACCGCATGGGGATCATGGAGGTGCTGTGGTACACGCGCCAGCTCAAGCGTATTGCAAGAGGCCAGTCGCCGCGTCCCGACGAGGGCGGGTTGTCTGCATTCCTGAAGTCTGCGCTCCACAGCGGTTGGGGCACGTTCCGCACGCGGCGCCTGCGGGCGCGCGGGTGAGCGTGGCCCGTTTACGGCCAGCACGCGTACAGATAAACATCGCATGAAACGACCCACCACCCGATCCAAAGAGAGTACGCACGAACGCATCGTTGATGCGGGCGCACGTGCGATCCGCCGCTTCGGCTTCGACGGGATCGGCATTGCCGACATCATGAAGCTGGCCGGCCTGACCCACGGCGGGTTCTATGCGCACTTCGCCTCCCGTGAGGTGATGCTTGCCGAGTTGGTCGACCGCGCTGGCGCAGAAGCCGTCGAGACCTTCCTGCGCATCGTGGCTGCAGCTCCGACTGGCAAATCGCGGCAGGCGTTGCTGCGCGCTTATCTGTCGCAAGAACACGTGAAGAATCCCGAGTCCGGCTGTCCGGTGGCTTCGCTGGGAACGGATCTATCTCGTCAGTCGCCGACGATTCGTCGCGCCGCGACGCGCCGCATCAAGGACCTGCTGAGCATCGTATCCCGGCATGCCACCGACAGGGAGCAGCCCGATGCGGATGCGCGTGCTCTGGTGACCGCCGCCACGATGATTGGCGCAGTCGTGCTGGCGCGCGCGGTCGACGAAGAAGCGCTCTCCGAAGCCGTGCTGTCCGCGACGCGGGCGCACCTTGTCCCTGAAACGGATTGAGATGCCATCTATTTTTTGCCCTCGCACGTGAAGCCCAGATACTGAACAAGGGACCAACCAAGAGCAATGACCATGACCTTCAAAGCACTGCTGAGCACCAAGACAGGTGACTCGATTTCCACAGATGTTGTCGATTTCGACGAAGCCGACCTAATGCCAGGCGACGTTACCGTCGCGATCGACTATTCCACCGTCAACTACAAGGACGCGATGGCGATCAGTGGCCGCGCGCCGGTGATTCGCAAGTTCCCTCTTATCCCCGGGATCGACTTCGCAGGCACGGTGGAAACCTCCTCGCATCCAGGCTTCGCGGTGGGCGAGAGTGTGGTCGCCAACGGCTGGGGGTTGAGCCAAACCAACCACGGCGGTTTCGCACAGAAGGCGCGAGTACCGGGCGACTGGCTGATCAAGCTGCCCGAGACGTTCTCGACGCACGACGCCATGGGCATCGGAACGGCCGGGTACACCGCGATGTTGTCCGTGCTCGCGCTGGAGCATGCGGGGGTAACACCGGACAAAGGCGATGTGCTGGTGACCGGCGCCGGCGGCGGAGCCGGCTCCATTGCCATCGCTTTGCTGTCGAAACTGGGCTACCGGGTGGTTGCATCGACCGGTCGGCTGGAAGAGGCCGACTACCTGCGCGAGCTGGGTGCAGCCGAAATCATCGACCGCCGCACGCTGTCCGAGCCGGGCGCTCCGATCGCCAACGAGCGCTGGGCCGGTGCGATCGACTCGGTGGGCAGCCATACGCTTGCCAACGTCCTCGCTCAAACTCAGTACCGCGGAGCGGTGGCTGCCTTCGGGCTGGCTCAGGGCGCGGACCTGCCCGGTTCGGTGCTGCCCTTCATCCTGCGTAACGTGACGCTGGCGGGAATCGACTCGGTCAATGCCCCGCAGGACTTACGGCAGAACGCATGGGCACGTTTGGCTGTCGACCTGGATCTGGGCAAGCTTGCACGGACCACGCAGGTGGTGGGGCTGGCCGAAGTCCTGGTCCTTGTGGACCCGATGCTGCAAGGCCAGGTGCGTGGCCGCACCATCGTGGATGTCAACGCCTGAGGCCGGGCACCAAGGAGTCAACCATGTCGAGTTCCAGTGTCCAGAGTGAATCGACCACCCCCTACGCCCACGTCAAGACCCATTCGGTCGCCGCGGCGGGAACCACCTTCGCCTACCGCGAATTGGGTCCGGCAGGCGGTATTCCCGTGGTGCTGCTGAACCATTGGGGCGCCGTGCTGGACAACTTCGATCCACGCATAGTCGATGGCCTCGCTCGCCAGTATCGTGTCATCGCCGTCGACTACCGTGGGATTGGTGCATCCGGTGGCACTGCACCTGTGACCGTCGACGAGATGGCCCGCGACACCATCGCCCTGATCCGCGCGTTGGGTTTCGATCGTGTCGACCTGCTGGGGTTCTCACTGGGTGGGTTCGTCGCACAGGACGTGGCGCTGAAGGCTCCGCAGCTGGTACGCAAGCTCATCCTCACGGGCACTGGTCCCGCAGGGGGCCCAGGCATCGATCATGTCGGCGCCGTGTCCTGGCCCCTGATGCTCAAGGGCTTGCTGACTCTGCGCGACCCCAAGGCCTATTTGTTCTTTACGTCCACGGCCAATGGCCGGCAGGCCGCAAGCGCCTTCCTGAAGCGGCTCAAGGAACGCAAGTCCGGTCGCGACAAGGAGCCAACGCCTCGCGCATTCCTGCGCCAGCTCAAGGCGATCAAGGCCTGGGGCCAGCAAGCGCCGCAACGCCTTGGTCATTTACAGATGCCGGTGCTGATCGCCAATGGCGATCACGACATCATGGTGCCGACCGCCCTGAGCCACGACATGGCCCGTCGCATTCCCCAGGCGCAACTCGTCATCTACAAAGACGCGGGCCACGGAGGGATTTTTCAGTACCACGCCGACTTTGTGCCCAAGGCGCTGGCGTTTCTGTCGCAATGAAGGCTGACAGAACTTGATTCGAAGCAAGTCCCATTGCAGACAGACATGACCAACACCACCACAATTGGAGAAGCAGGATGAAAGCAGTCAGATTCCACACGACCGGCGGGCCGGACGCCTTGGTTTATGAAGAGGTTCCAGATCCGGCCATCGAAGACGACGACGTGCTTATCCGCGTCGACGCGGCCGGTGTGAACTTTGCTGACGTCATGCGTCGTCGCGGTGACGATTATCCCGAACAGTCGCCCACGCCTTTCACGCTCGGCGCCGAAGTGGCCGGCACGGTCGCCGCTGTCGGCAAGGCCGTGACCACGATCCCGGTCGGTACGCCGGTGCTGGCGACGCCTGGCGCAGGCGGCTACGCGCAGTACATCCGCGTGCCCGCTTCTATTGTGATCCCGCTGCCGCCTGGTCTTGATGCCGTGCGCGCTGCAGCGCTGATGGCCCATGGCCTAACGGCAGCCTTGGTGTTGCGCCAAGCTGCCCGGCTCGCTCCGGGTGAGACGGTGCTGGTCGAGGCGGCGGCAGGCGGCGTGGGCTCGTTCGCGGTGCAGTTGGCCAAGCAGTACGGCGCAGGCAAGGTGATTGCGGCCGCCAGCACGCCCGAGAAGCGGGCCTTGGCTGAACGCCTCGGTGCTGATGCGTCGGTGGACTACACCGCGCCCGACTGGGCAGAGCGGGTGCGCACGCTGACCGGCGGCAAGGGCGTCGATGTGATCCTGGAGACCGCAGGTGGCGATAACGTCGCCGAGGCCTTCAAGGCATTGGCTTCGTTCGGGCGCATGATCTTCATCGGCCAGTCCAGTGGCAAGACCAGTTTGATCGATCCTTGGAAACTTACCGTCCCCAACCACACCATCACCAGCTTCTACGTCGGTGCCTACCTGGCCCTCCCGGAATTGATCCAGTCCACGCTGACAGAACTCATCGGCCTGGTCCTGTCCGGCAAGGTGGTACTACAGCCGGGAACGGTTTTGCCACTTTCGCAGGCCGCCGAAGCACATCGCCTGCTGGAAGGACGACAGACCACCGGCAAGGTGGTGCTTCAGCCATGGGCGTGAGCATCGTTCCGTCCAGACGCAAAACCATCATCAATCACACTCGAAGTCCCAACATCATGAAAGCACTCACCTTCAAACGCTACGGCAAATCGCCCGAGATAGGGTTCGCTGAAGTTTCTTTCCCCACACTCAAACCCGACGAAATGCTCGTGGAGGTTCATGCCGTGGGGCTGAATCCGATCGACAACATGATCCCGACCGGCATGTTCAAAGCCGTGCTGAAATTCGAACTACCAGCCACGATGGGCAGCGACCTTGCCGGCGTGGTGAAGGAGGTCGGCAGCCGCGTGACGCGCTTCCAGCCAGGCGACGCAGTCTTCGCCAGCCTCTTCGACTTGGGCACCGGCTCGCTCGCCGAATTCGCCGTGGTGCCCGAACGCGTTGCCGCCCCGAAGCCGGCCAACCTGGACTTCGTGCAGGCGGCCTCGGTTCCTATGGTCGGGCTGACGTCGTGGCAAGCCCTGAAGGAACGCGCGAAAATTCAGAGGGGACAGAAAGTGTTCATTCCCGCAGGGTCCGGCGGAATCGGTACGTTTGCGATCCAACTGGCCAAGCACTTCGGAGCCAAGGTGGGCACGACCACCAGCACGGGCAATGTACAACTGGTGAGTGGCCTTGGCGCAGACGAGGTGGTCGACTACACGAAGCAGGAGTTCGAGAACGTGCTGCGCGGCTACGATATGGTACTGGGCACCATGCGCGGCGACTCCATCGAGAAGTCCGTCGGCATCCTCAAGCCAGGGGGCAAGATCGTGTCGCTCATCGGTCCGCTGGACGCGGCGTTCGCCAATGCTCGCCGGTTGAACTTCGTCCTGAAGTTCGTCTTCGGACTGATGAGCCGAAAGATCAGGCGCCTTGCGGCAAAGAAGGACGCCACCTACTCGTTCCTCTTCGTACGCGCCGACGGCGCGCAATTGCGCGAGATCGGCGAGTTGTTCGAATCGGGACGCATTCGACCGGTGATCGACAAGGTTTTTGCATTCGACCACGCCAAGGAAGCGCTTGAGTATTTGGCGCAAGGACGTGCGAAGGGTAAGGTCGTTGTCGAAGTCAAATGAATTGACCAGGGGACTTGGGGAAGAGTGATTTGGTAGGCATATACAAGGTAAGCCGAGCCTATCCGAAACTTTGTGTGCGAGGCATAAACTGGCGACCAAGGAGCCACTTTTATGCCACGCAAACGCAAGGAAGAAGTGACGATCGAACC
>NZ_JBEPLH010000041.1:0-44658 GCF_040545135.1 Burkholderia sp. 572
GTCGGCCGTCCTGACGACACGACGGGCGAGGCGGTGGTCGCGTTCGTGGTGCTCAAGCGTGCGCGTCCGGAAGGCGAGGAGGCCGCGGCGCTCGCCAAGACGCTGCGCGACTGGGTCGGCAAGCAGATCGGGCCGATCGCGAAGCCGAAGGACATCCGCTTCGGCGACAACCTGCCGAAAACGCGCTCGGGCAAGATCATGCGGCGCCTGCTGCGCTCGCTCGCCAAGGGCGAAGCGATCACGCAGGATACGTCCACGCTCGAGAACCCGGCCATCCTCGAGCAGCTCGCCGAAGTGCGCTGACCGTACCGGTTGCGCATCACGCGTACGAGCCCCTGCGCGGCAATCCCGATTGCCCGCGCAGGGGCTTTTTGTTACATAACGGCATGACCGTTCCGACCCGATCCGCGCCTGCCGCGCCACCGCCCGTTCCCGAGCCGCTCGCGCGTGCCCACGCACGCTACTGGCGCTTCAATGTCGCGCTGATCGCGGTGCTGATGGCGATCGGTTTCGCCGTGTCGTTCATCGTGCCGTTCTTCGGGCCCGCGCTCGCGAGCGTGCGCTTTGCCGGGTTCAGCCTGCCGTTCTACGTCGGTGCGCAGGGCGCGATTCTCGTGTATCTCGTGCTGATCGTCGCGTATATCGGGCTGATGCAGCGCGCCGACCGCACGCTGCGCCGCGCGTACGACGATCATGCGGGCGTACCGGCCATCCGAACGGCGGGCGCTGATTCATGCTGACGCATCGACTGATCCGCGCGTATGCGCTCTACACGCTGGGGTTTCTCGGATTCGTGCTGCTGATGTGGCGGATCGAGCGCGCCACCGGCTCCGGCGTCTGGATCGGCTACGTGTTCCTGTTCGTGCCGATCGCGGTGTACGCGGTGATCGGGTTGCTGTCGCGCACGTCCGATCTCGTCGAATACTACGTGGCCGGGCGGCGCGTGCCGTCCGCGTTCAACGGGATGGCGACGGCGGCCGACTGGCTGTCGGCCGCGTCGTTCATCGGCCTGGCCGGCTCGCTCTATACGACCGGCTACGACGCGCTCGCGTACGTGATGGGCTGGACGGGCGGGTTCTGCCTCGTCGCGTTCCTGCTTGCGCCGTATGTGCGCAAGCTCGCGCGCTACACGATTCCCGATTTTCTCGGTACGCGCTTTTCGAGCACGGCAGTGCGTGCGCTTGCGGCCGGCGCGGCGATCCTGTGTTCGTTCGTGTACCTGGTCGCGCAGATCCAGGGGATCGGCCTGATCGCGACGCGCTTCATCGGCGTCGATTTCGCGATCGGGATCTTCTGCGGGCTCGCGGGCATTCTCGTGTGCTCGTTTCTCGGCGGGATGCGCGCGGTCACCTGGACGCAGGTCGCGCAGTACATCATCCTGATCAGCGCGATCCTGATTCCGGTGTCGCTGATCGCGATGAAGAACGGGCTCGGCCCGGTGCCGCAGTTCAGCTACGGCAAGCTGATGGAGCGCGTCGCGGCGCGCGAGGCGCAGGTGCGCGATGCGTCCGACGAACAGCAGGTGCGCGACGCATATCGACGACAAGCCGCGGACATCCAGACGCGGCTCGACCGGCTGCCTTCGTCGTATGCGGATGCACGCCGGCATCTCGCCGACCAGTTGGCCGACCTGCGGCGCCACAACGGACCGCTGCGCGAGATCAGCCAGCGCGAGCGCGAGCTGGCGGACTTTCCGCGCGATCCGGCGGCGGCGCGGGTCGCGTGGACGCAGGCGCGTGACGACCTGCTGGCCCGTGCCGAGCCGCCCGTGCCGATGCACGAACCGTTTCCCGCCGCGAGCGATGACGAGCGCAAGCCGCGCGAGCGGAACTTCCTCGCGCTGCTGCTGTGCCTGTCGCTCGGCACCGCGAGCCTGCCGCACATCCTGACGCGTTACAACACGACCACGTCGGTCGCGTCGGCGCGGCGCTCGGTCGGGTGGACCCTGTTCTTCATCGCGCTGTTCTACCTCAGCGTGCCGGTGCTCGCGGTGCTGATCAAGTACGAGATCCTCGCGAACCTCGTCGGGCGGCCGTTCGCCGAATTGCCGGCGTGGGTCACGCAATGGCATCACTTCGAGCCCGACCTGATCAGCGTCGTCGAGGTGATTCGCGATGGCATCGTGCACTGGTCGGAAATCCAGATGCAGCCGGACATGGTCGTGCTGGCCGCGCCGGAGATTGCCGGGCTGCCGTACGTCGTGTCGGGACTGATCGCGGCCGGTGCGCTTGCCGCGGCGCTGTCGACCGCGGACGGGCTGCTGCTGACGATCGCCAACGCGCTGTCGCACGACGTCTACTACTGCATGGTCGCGCCCGACGCATCGAGCCAGCGGCGCGTGACGATCTCGAAGGTGCTGCTGCTCGGCGTCGCCCTGTTCGCGTCGTATGTCGCGTCGCTCAATACGGGGAAGATCCTGTTTCTCGTCGGCGCTGCGTTCTCGCTGGCGGCCTCGAGCTTCTTTCCGGTGCTGGTGCTCGGCGTGTTCTGGAAGCGCACGACGACGCGCGGTGCGATCGCCGGGATGGTGACCGGGCTCGCGGTGTGCGTGTACTACATCGTGTCGACCTATCCGTACTTCACGCAGCTGACGGGATTCGCGGGGCGCACGTGGTTCGGGATCGAGTCGATCAGTTCGGGCGTGTTCGGGGTGCCGGCGGGGTTCGCGGTGGCGATCGTCGTGAGTCTGTTCGATCGTAAGCCGGATGACTATACGCGGGCGCTGGTGGATTACATCCGGCATCCGTGACGCGGGTGTCGTTCGGCATGCTCGCGTGCCAGGGCAGCCAGTGCCGGCGCCGTGACGGGCGGGTCAGAGCGCGGAAATGCCGAGCTCGGCGCCCTTGGTCGTCTGTACCCGGCTGAAATCGCAGCTTCCGTCCGTCATGCCCTTGGCGTTCGGTATCGCGACGCACACATACGCACGGATGCCATGCGGCAGTGCCACGTGGCGAAACTCGCCGACCTTGATCGTCGCGACCCGGTCAACGGCAAAGCGATCGTTGATCGGTGTCGCGCTCGACGGGATCGACATCGTCACTTCCGACGCGGCGTTCCCGGTTTGCGATTTCAGAGTCTGGCTGCTGCCGATCTCTCCGCTGACCGAGAAGCGTATCGCCGCCTGTCCTTCGGACACGCGTTGAACCGTGACCGCGAGCGTCGGCATGGCGATTCCCGCCGCGCATTTGCCGGCAGCGCACTCGCGAACGGAAAGCAGCGTGCGAAACGGGGATGCAGGCTGACCGATGACCGACAGGTCGGTGGACGATCCGCCGTCGCGCAGCGCCTTGTCGACCGGCGGGGGAGAGGTCACCGCGACGGTGGTGGTGATCGACGGCGGCGAAAATGCCGTTGCGCAAGCTGACAGCATCGTCGAAGCGACAATCGTCATGGCGAACCCTGGATTGAATCGCATGGATCTGACTCGCGGAGCTGAAACCTCGGATATCGTCAGAAGAATACACATCTTTAGCGAGCGGGGTTCGGGGGGCGATGTGCGATGGGTGCCGGCGAAACCGCCGTGTCGATGACCTGATTCGCAAAGCCCATGGCCATCATCATTCCCGGGCCGGCGAATGCATTTCCGTTCATGGCGGGCGAATGCGCCATGTTCGCTTGCATCATGGTCATGAACTGCGCACGCAGATTTTCGCGCAGTGGCGGACAGTCGACGCGGGATGAAAAACGAGTCGGCATCCTTGTCGGCGATGCCGAAATGCGATCGTTATCGAGTTCGGAACGATGGATTGAATGGCGCTGTCGTCGCGTCGAGAAAAACGATGAAGCGATGAGTCGCAGTATTGAACTGCATGGCCGACCCGCTTGCCCGATGCCTGAAGGCGGAAGTCGATGCGAAGCGCATGATGGCGGGCATGTCGGCGCAGCGACGATTGTCGGGCGCTTGGGCGTGCAGAAACGAAAAACGGGCCGAGCGGCCCGTTTTTGCTGACATCCTGGCGGAGAGAGGGGGATTCGAACCCCCGATAGGCGATTAACCTATACACGCTTTCCAGGCGTGCGACTTAAACCACTCATCCATCTCTCCGGAAGACCGAGAGTATAGCAAACTCTGGCGGCAGCCCGCCACTCCCTTCCGCAATCGTCAAAAATCCGTCGTCATCGACAGCCACACCGACCGCGGATCGCCCTGTGTCAGGTACCCGCCGGTCGTCGACGACCAGTACGACTTGTTCGTGACGTTGCGCACGGCCGCTCGGAACGTCGTCTTCCTGCCGAACAGCGCCGTCGCATAACGCGCACCGAGATCGTAGCGGTCCCCCGCCGGGATCGACGCCACGCAACCGCCGAGCGGATCCCGGGGCGAACATGCGATCATCGGCCGTTCGAATGCGTCGTCATGATTCGCGCGCGCCGGCAGCGGCCCGCGCGGCCGAAGACGGCGACGCCATCCCGTTCGCAAGCTCCCTTCAGAAGGAACGCCACGCCATGTCGCTGTCCGCCTTGCTCGCTTTTGCCCTGATCCTCTCCGTCGGCGTCGCGACGCCCGGTCCGACGGTGTTGCTCGCGATGAGCAACGGCTCACGGTACGGATTGCGTCACGCGCTGGTCGGCATGCTCGGCGCCGTTACCGCCGATGTCGTGATGGTCGCGCTGGTCGGGTTCGGTCTCGGGATGCTGCTCGACGCATCGGAAACGGCGTTCGTCACGCTGAAGCTGGCCGGTGCCGCGTGGCTTGCCTATGTCGGTGTGCGGATGCTGCTCTCGTCCGGCGGTCGTGCTGCCGCGCAGGCAGTCGATCAGGCGATGCCCGATCGCCGGACCGCGTTCCTGAAGAGTTTTTTCGTCGCAATGAGCAACCCGAAGTATTACCTGTTCATGTCCGCGCTGCTGCCGCAGTTCGTCGACCGGTCGCACGCGATCGCGCCGCAGTACGCGATCCTCGCAGCGACGATCGTCGCGATCGACGTCGTCGGGATGACCGGCTACGCGCTGCTCGGCGTGCACTCGGTGCGCGTGTGGAAAGCGGCCGGCGAGAAGTGGCTGAACCGCGTCAGCGGGGCGCTGCTGCTGATTCTCGCGGGATATGTCGCGTTGTACCGCAAGGCCGCGAACTGACGCGCCGATGCTTCCGGCACACGATCTCGGCCAACCGGCCCGGCGATGAAGCCGATCGAGCGTTTCGCGCTCGAAACGCACGACGGTCCGTACGAAACGTGGCCGTCGCGTACCGCCGTGCTCGTGAACGGCGAGCGCTCCGGCCTCACGGTTTCCGGTTACGTACTGCTTCGCCAGTTCGAGACGCCGGCCGCTTATCTGCTCGTCACCGACTACGACTGCCTGTTCGAGGAGGCCGTCACGTTCACGCTCGTGTCGAAGGATCCATTGAAGGAAATCGCGCGGCGCACGGTCGGCGCGATGTATGCGTCGTGCCATCTGGACGACCTCGCGTGGGCCGACGACCGGCATTTCAGCGCGACGTTCGTGGACATCGACGGACGATGGGATTTTACGATTCGTGACCGATCGGTGCCGTTCATCCTGCCCAGGCTCGGGATGAGTCGCGTGCGGGATCGGTAATGCGCGATCGATGCCCGCGAGGGGCTTGGCCGCGTGTGTGCGCCGTCTGAAACCCGCTCAAACAGGCGGTTTCATTTCTCTTTCGCATTGATCCGACATGTAAGTTTCGGCGCGTCCGAATCTCGCGTGGCCAGCCCGCATCGCGGCAGGAGCGGCGGCGCTCCTGCATGACGTCCGTTCGCCACCTTACAAAATGAATGGAAATTGAAAGAATTCCTTCCCTTGACGCAAGGCGCTCGGGCCATTTATTGTCCGTCTGCCGCCCGTGAGAGAGCACGGCGGCAATCGCGGATGCGCGCCACGCGCGCACGACAACACGCAGCAGAAAGCAGAAAAGGAAACGTGGTAGCCACATGAAGCCGCTATTCGATGACAAGAACTCCGATGCGGTCAGCGATCGTCCTTCCACCCCGTCTTCGTCACCCGTCGCCGTGCCTGCCGCCGCCGTCACCGTGCCGGCCGCGCGCCCGGCGGAGAATGTCCGCCTGATCACCGTCGACGAGATCGACCAGCTCGGCGCGACGCAGGGCACGCGAATCGCCGCTTTTTCCCAGCAGATTCTCGCGAGCGTCCGCGCGTCGGATGCCGACCAGTTCGGTGACAAGCTCAACGAACTGATCGCGACCGCGAAGGGGCTCGATCCGCGCGGCGCCGACAAGGGCGGGCTGCTTACGCAGGTCACGCGGCTGTTTCGCTCGACCAAGGAGAAGCTGCTGTCGCAATACGAATCGGTGAGCAAGCGGATGGACACGCTCGTCGTCGAGCTCGAGAGCCATGCGCGGCGCCAGAAGGCCGGCATCGACGAGCTCGAGCGGATGTACAACGACAACTACGCGCTGCACCAGGAGCTCGCGCAGTCGAAGGCGCACGGCGAAACGGCGCTCGCGACGCTGCGTGCGCATCTCGCGGCCGGCCAGCAGCCGGCGGACGACGCGTTCGCGGCACAACGCCTGCTCGACGTGAAGCGCAAGGTCGACGCGCTCGAAAGCAAGCTCGACGACCTCGACCGCGCGATGCTGATGTCGAAGCAGCTCGCGCCGCAGATCCGCATGGAGCAGGACCAGAAACGCACGCTGACGTCGAAGTTCATGACGATCAAGACCGTGCTGATCCCCGCGTGGACCAATGCGTTCGCGCTCTACCTCGAGCAGCTCAGCACGAAGCGCGCGGCGGCGCTCGCGAACGCGACGTACGACGCGGCCGACGAGGCGATCCGCGCGCAGGCCGACCTGAACCGCCAGAACGCGCAGGAAGTCGCGAAGCTCGGCCAGCGCCCGGTGATCTCGACCGACACGTTCGAATACGCGCAGCAGCAGCTGTTCGGCGCATTCGACGACATCACGCAGATCATCGCCGACGGCAAGCGCCAGCGCGAGCAGGACGCGCCGCGCCTGCGCCAGCTCGAACAGGACCTGATCACCCGATTCGCTCCGAAGCACAACTGAGAGAACTAAGAGAACACCGCATGATTACGCTTGAGAAACGCGCGGCGAAGGTCGCGATCGTCCTCGAAAAACGCCAGATCCTGAAGCCGCCCGTCGTGCGCGTCGGCGCGGCGCTCGACATCTCCGGCTCCGCGAAGCCGCTCTACCAGTCGGGCGTGATCCAGGAGACGCACGACCGGATCCTCGGCATCGCACTGAAGTTCGACGACAACGGCGAAGTCGACACGTGGACCTTCACCGAAGGCTACAACCGGCTGCCGACCGCGACGCCGGACAACTACGGCTCGTACATTTCCGACCACGTGCTCGAAGCGCGGATCGACAAATGGGGCGGCACGCAGTACGCGCCGGTGATGAACGACATCGTCGACTTCTTCTTCCGCGCGCCTCAGCCGTCGCCGCAACGCGAAGAGAAGCGCGGCTTCCTGAGCCGGCTGTTCGGCGGCGCGGACGAGACGCCGGCACCGGCGGCTTCCGCGCCGGTGAACGGCCATCTACCCGCATGGGTGCTGTTCGTCACCGACGGGCAGAACCCGAAGAACGATCGCAAGCGCGTGCGCCAGTTGCTGGCCGAGTCGCAGCACTACCCGCTGTACTGGTCGCTCGTCGGCGTCGGCGACCCGAGCGAATTCGGCTTCCTCGCGGAAATCGCGGAAGAGATGCCGAACGTCGGCTTCCTGCATCTCGAATCGCTCGACATCAGCGACGAACAGATCTACGAACAGTTGATCACGCAGGAATTCTGCGACTGGGTGCGCGCGAAGTAAGCGCGGCCCGCACGTCATTTTTCACGAAACTCGAAACTCCACATCATGTTGAAAGACTTCAAGATCCCGCTGTCGCTCACGGCGCTCGCACTGGTCGCCGCGTATTTCCTCGGCGGCGTGAAAGACATGCTGATCGTCGCGGTCCTGTGCGTGCTCGAAATCTCGTTGTCGCTCGACAACGCGGTCGTCAACGCCTCCGTGCTCAAGAACTGGTCGGAGAAGTGGCGCAACCGCTTCATGGTGTTCGGCCTGCCGGTCGCCGTGTTCGGCATGCGGCTCGTGTTCCCGCTGCTGATCGTCGCGGTGATCGGCCACATCGGCATGTGGGATGCGCTGACGCTCGCGATCGAGTCGCCGGAGAAGTACGCGGCGATCCTGACTTCCGCGCATCACCAGGTGTCGGCGTTCGGCGGCGCGTTCCTGCTGATGGTGTTCTTCAAGTTCATGCTCGACACCGAGAAGGACGAGCACTGGATCGGCTTCCTCGAGGGCCCGATGCGCCATCTCGGCCGCATCACCGCGCTGGAAGTGGCGCTGACGCTCGCGATCGTGATCGTCGCGTCGTTCTACGTGCCGTCGGCGGAACAGGTCGCCTTCCTGCTGGCGGGCGCGTTCGGCGTGATCAGCTTCGTGATCGCGCACGGCATCGGCGACCTGATCGGCGGCGAGGAAACGGGCACGCGCGTGGTGCGCGAAGGCGTCGCGGGTTTCATGTATCTCGAGGTGCTCGATTCGTCGTTCAGCTTCGACGGCGTGATCGGCGCATTCGCGCTGTCGAACAACATCTTCCTGATCGCGCTCGGCCTCGGCGTCGGCGCGGCCTATATCCGGGAGATGACGCTCGTGCTGCTGAAGAAGGGCACGCTCGCGCAATATCGCTATCTCGAGCACGGCGCGTTCTGGGCGATCGGTGCGCTCGCAACGATCATGTTCCTCGGCGTGAAGTTCGAGGTGCCCGAGGTCATCACGGGCCTGGTCGGCGCGGCGATGATCGCCGCGGCCGTGTGGTCGTCGATCGTCGTGCAGCGCAAGGAAGACCGCACCGCGGTGGCCGGCGAATAAGCACGCGCCGCACGCGGCACGCAAACCATCAACGAGGGGGCCGCGCAGGGCGGCCCGGCATTGCCGCCGGCGCAACGGCGGTTCCAGCAGAAGAGGTTCAGATGATCAATTTGTCGAAAGGCGGTCGCGTCAACCTGTCGAAGGAAGCGCCCGGCACGCAGAAATTCCGCATCGGTCTCGGTTGGGACGCGAACGCGACGGACACGGGCACGGATTTCGATCTCGACGTGTCGGTGTTCCTGTGCAAGTACGACGCGCAGAGCAATCCGAAGCTGATCTCGGATCAGCATTTCGTGTTCTACAACAGCGAAGTGCGCACGATGGAGCGCAAGGAAACCTTCATCCAGCCGGGCGACGATTTCCCGAAGCGCGGGATGCCCGCGTCGAAGTGCCTGGGTGTCGTGCACAGCGGCGACAACCGCACGGGCAGCGGCGGCGGCGACGACGAAGTGATCTTCATCGACGTGACGAAGCTCGCCGCGGATATCGAGGAAATCTCGGTGGTCGTGACGATCGACCAGGCCGAAGCGCGTCGCCAGAATTTCGGCCAGGTGCGCAACAGCTACATCCAGATCGCCGACGAGGTGTCGGGCGCGGTGATCGCGAAGTACGCACTCGAGGAAGACTTCTCGATGGAGACGTCGGTGCAGGTGGGCAGCTTCTATCGCCGCGACGGCCACTTCATGTTCAAGGCGGTCGGCGCCGGCTACAACCGCGGCCTGGGCGACTTCGTGCGCGCGTACGGCGGCGCGGTCTGACTGGCGGCAGTCCGGCCGGCGGGACACCGCCGCGCCGGGCAGGAAGCAGCGATGACGAATCCGTCCGACGAGCCGAAGCGGCTCGAGTTCGATACGACGCCCGAGCGCACGCCCGGGCGTCTTGCGTTCGACGCGCCGCCCGCGGCCGCGACGCCGGGTGCGCGCGCGCCCGAGCGGCCGGCACCGCAGGCGCTCGACTTCGGGCCGGCGCCCGACAGGCCCGTGCGCACCGCGCCGGCCGAGGCGGTCGGCCGCGCGGTGTTCGGCGAATCGAACCATCCGCAGCTCGAAGCGTGCTTCCGCGCCGCGCAGGCCAGCTTTCCGAATCTCTATCCCGACTACGCGCCGCGCATCGAGCGGCACATCCGGCAACTGGTGCCGCTGAAGCTCACGACGGTCGCGACGATCGGCGACGGCGCGCTGGAGACGGCAGGCAACCTCGTCGAAGCCGTCGCGGCCGCCACGCGCGAATTCAACGAACTCGGCGCGGCCGACATGATGGCCGGCATGCTCGCGCAGGCGACGCGCAAGGCCGGCATGTTCGAACGCTGGTTCGGCGGGGCGGCGGGCCATGTCGACTACCGGGCGGCGCTCGGTGCGCTCAAGCAGTCGCTCGGCTTCTTTCCGCGCCGCACCGAGGAACTCGCCGCGAAGGTTCGCCATGCGGAAGAAAATCTCGTGGTCGTGCTCGCGGCGCTGAGCGCGGTGTCGGACGTCGTGCGCGCACCGGACGATGCGGGCGTCGAGCGCACGCTGTTCGACCGCCGCAATATCGTCGGGCAGGCGGTGCAGCAGATCCGCATGCAACCCGCGCAATTGCGCGGGCTCGACGAGCGCGTGACCGATCTGCTGTCGCGCGCCGATCACCTGATGAACGTCGTGCTGCCGGCGGCGCTGGCGGCGCGGCCGCAGCGCTGAGCGAACGGCGCGAAGGGCACGGATGCGCGCGCCGCGGCGCGCGCGTTCGCTGCGCGGGCCACGCCGCGTCACGCCATTTCACGTGCACCGGCGCGAGTCTGCTATCTTCCCGGGCATCTCATTGCTTTCCCGCCGATTCTCCATGACCGACCGCATCGTTGCCGCATTCGATTTCGACGGCACCATCACGACGACCGACAGCTTTCGCCATTTCGTCCGCTATGCGGTCGGCACGCCGCGCTTCGCATGGGCCGGGCTCCGTGCGCTGCCGTGGATCGTCGCGATGAAGGCCGGGCTGCTGTCGCGTGGCGATGCGAAAGCGAAGTTCGCGTCGTTCGCGTTCGGGCCCGTGCGCGAGGACGCGCTCGATGCGCAGGCGCGTACGTTCGTCGACACCTACCTGCCGGGCCTCGTGCGTCCGGAAATGCTCGAACGCATTCGCGAGCACCGGGCACGCGGGCACGAAGTCGTGCTGGTGAGCGCGTCGCCGTCGCTGTACCTGGAGAAGTGGGCGAAGACGGCCGGCTTCGATGCGGTGCTCGCGACGCGGCTCGCGTTCGAGCGCGGCACGTTTGCCGGCCGGCTCGACGGCGAAAACTGCTGGGGGCCGCAGAAGGTCGTGCGGCTGCGCGGGTGGTGGGGCAACCGGCCGCCGAAACAGCTGTTCGCGTACGGCGACAGCCGCGGCGACAAGGAAATGGCCGAGCTCGCGAACTGGTCGTGGATCCGCGGGCAGGGGCCGATGCCGCCGATCGGCGGCTGAGCCGGCGCGGCGCCGGTTTTACATCACGCGTCGGCTTGCGCGTGGCGAGCGCGGCGCGACGGTCGATACGGGCCCCAGCGATTCGCACGCGCGAACGTGCCGACGTCGTTGAAGCGCACGCCGACTTCACGCAGCGCCGCATGCGCGGTGCGCGCGGTCAGCTGGCGAATGTAGAACGGGTCGCGCACCACGAAGTGATGGATCGCATGCGTGCTGCCGAAGTTGAAGCAGAACAGCTGGAACGGCAGCATCCACCACGGGTTGAGCACCTGCGTCTGCTGGATCACGTTGCGTGAATCGATATCGCCGAAGTAATGCATGTTCGAGCTGACGAAGTTGATGCAGAAGCTGCGCACGAAATTCGGCCCGAGCCACACCACGGCCAGGAAATCGACGACGCTCATCACGCGCGCGACGATGGCCGGCACCGTCACCGCGTAGCCGAACGCATGCAGCGCGAACAGGCCGGCGTGATAGACGATGAACGCATGCCACAGCACGTAATACACGTGACCGACCGGCATGTACGACGACACTTGCTCGACGCGCAACTGCAAGCGTTCGGACGGGTCCTGCACCGGCTGCGCGGCCACGTACTGCTTCACCTTGCGGCGCATCGCGGCCGGCCGCAGCACGACGGCGAGCATGCCGTCGGCGATCATCAGCAGGCGCTTCACGCCCCAGCGCTCGCCGTTGGTGATGCCGAATTCCTCGAGATCCGATTCGCCGCCCGACACCTTGTGGTGATGCAGGTGCATGCGCCGCCGCGTCCACGGGTTGATCGTGCCGGGCCGCGTGAGCCAGCACAGCGCCATCATCAGGTGATAGGCCCACGGCGTCTTCTTGAAGTACATCAGGTGGATCAGGTCGTGCTCGAGCTCGTGGATCAGCGACGTGACGAACGCGGCGAGCGGCAGCGCGACGTACCACGCGATCGCCCCGCGCGCATACAGCCAGGCGATCGCGAGCATTGCGCTCACCGACACGGCCATCACGGTCGCGCCGACGAGGTTCTGGTTGTCGAGCAGCGGAAAGCGCGCGCGGATCGCGTCGCTCGCGGCGTTGACCTCGCGGCGGACGTACGCGACCTTGTCCGCGTCGTGGCGAAAGGCGGTTCGTGCGGGTTGGCTCATCGACCGGATTCCTGCGGAAAGAGTGGGGCGTTATGCCGATGTGACAAGCATAGGCGCGCACCGGGCCGCCCGCGAGGGCCGCGGGTGCCAATGGCGGTGTCATTTCGGGCCACGTTGGCCGGCCGGCGCGGCTAGAGTCTCGCCCCGGTGTCATTGCGGGCCAGCGGCGCTACAATCCGCCGAAACCGCTCCGGAGTCCTCCGCATGGCCCTGTCCGTCCCGGATGCCGCGCGCCAGTTGAACAAGGCGACGGTGTCGTCCGCGTATGCGCTGTTCATGCTGATGCTGGCCGAGGAGCGCGGTATCGACGGCGGCCGCATTCTCGCGGGCTCGGGTGTCGAGCGCGACCGGCTCGCGCAGCCCGATGCGCGCATCACGCCGCTGCAACAGGCGGCGATCGTGTTCAACCTGCTCGACGCGACGGACGATCCGTCGATCGCGATCGAGATCGGCCTGCGCAGCAGCCTGACGAAAGCGGGACTGATCGGCTTCGGGCTGATGAGCTGCGCGACGCTCGGCGAGGCGATCTCGCTCGGCATCCGCTACCTGCCGACGCGCGTGCCGTTCTTCTCGGTGCGGCTCGCGCGGCTCGACGGGACCGTCGACATCGACGTGCTCGAAGCGTTTCCGCTCGGCCGGCTGCGGCAGTTCGCGGTCGAGAACTTCCTGGTCGAGACGGCGATCCTGTTCAATTCGCTGCTCTATCCGGTGCCGGGACGCACGCTGCAGTCGCGCGCCGAACTCCATTTCGAATGGCCCGAGCCGCCGTGGTTCGAGCGTTATCGCGCGCGGCTGCCGCGCTGCCATTTCGACGCGAGCGCGAACCGCATCCGTTGCGATGCCGCGCTGCTCGACGAACCGATCGGCACCGCGAACGCGCACACCGCGCAGATGATCGTGCAGCAGTGCGAGGCCGAACTCGCGCGGCTCGGTTATGCGGAAAGCATCGTCGAGCGCGTGCGCAACCTGCTGATCTGCGGCGAGGGCGGCTATCCGGCGGTCGACGACGTCGCGCGCGAGCTGCATGTATCGGCGCGTACGCTCAAGCGCAAGCTCGCCGAATACGGTGCGACCTATTCGGCGCTGCTCGACGAGATCCGGTTGCGCGACGCGCTGCGGCTGCTCGAGGGGACGCGGCTGCCGGTGGACGAGATCGCCGCGCGCGTCGGTTATACGGATCGCGCGAACTTCACGCGTGCGTTCAAGCGCTGGACAGGGGTTGCGCCGAGCGAGCGGCGCTGAACGCGGGCATGCGCCGGCCCGCGTGGCGGGACTGCCGGTTCATGCTCCACGTATCCCTTCTTCAGACGATCGCGACCCAGTTCGCGCCGCGCCCGCCCGGCACGCGTGCGTGCGGCGACAGCGCGCCATCGTCCTGCGAGATCGCATACACCGACACGTATTCCGACTGTTCGCCGCACGCGACGAGCCAGCGCCCCGACGGGTCGATCGCGAACCCGCGCGGCTGCGTCTCGGTGGCCGTTGCATGCGCGGGCTCGAACGTGCCGTCTGCGGTGCGGCGATAACAGAGCAGGCGGCTCGACGTGCGTTCGCTGACGTAGGCGAAACGCTCGTCGGGGCTCAGGTGCAGGTCGGCGGCCCAGACGGAGGGCTCGGTGGGCGCGGGCGGCCGCGCATGGCCCGGCGCGAGTTCGGCGACGGCCGGATGGCGCGCACTCACGTGCGCATCGCCGAGCCGGCCGGTATCGGGGTCGCGCGCGAACGTGGCGAGCGTGGCCTGGAATTCGCTGACGACGACGAGCGCTCGGCCGTCGCGCGCGAACTGCAGGTGGCGCGGGCCGAACCCGGCCGGCACGCGCGTTTCGCCGTGTTCGAGCGCGCGCAGGCCGGCCGCGTCCTCGACCAGCGCGAAGCTGAACACGCGATCCGAGCCGAGCGAGCTGACATAGGCGAAACGGTTGTCCGGCGACACGATCACCGAGTGCGCGTTCGCGATGCCGCCCACGACCTGCAGCGGCGTGCCGTCGCCGTCGCGCACGCGCGCGGCGTCGTAGAGGCTCAGCGAATTTCCGCCGTACGACGCGCCGAGCAGCCAGCGGCCGCCGCGGTCGAGCGACAGGTACGCATGGCTCGCGTCGATCGCGGTCGCGCCGATGCGCACGAGCGCGCCGGTGGCCGGCACGACGCGGAACGCGACGATCGTCGGCTGTTCGCCGCGCGTCGCGACGTAGAGCCGCGCGCGGTCGGCCTGCACGGCGATCGGCATCGCGACGTCGGCTGCGGGATAGCGGGCGAGCGGCGCGAGCGTGCCGTCGGCCGCGAGGGAAAACGTGGCGAGGTCGGCGTCGGCGGCGTTCGAGACGACGACGGTCAGGCGGTCAGTGTTCGGCATGGCGGAGCATCGATGCGTTCGTCAGGGCGGTGTCGGCCGGCAGGCCGCGCGGCGGATCGCTGCGCCGGTGCGTGCGCGCGAACAGCGCGGCCACGGCGGCGACGAGCGAAGCGATCGCGAGCGCATACAGCCCGCCCGTGATCGAACCCGTATGTTGCTTCAGATAGCCGAAGGCCGTCGGCGCGACGAAGCCGCCGAGGTTGCCGACCGAGTTGATCAGCGCGATCACGGCCGCGGCCACGCGCGTGTCGAGATAGCCCTGCGGGATCGGCCAGAACAGCGACGCCGCGGCCTTGAAGCCGAGCGCGGCGAAGCAGATCGACGCGAACGACCAGGCCGGATCGTGCGACGTCGACGCGAACAGCCCGCACGCGGCGAGCACGAGCGCGAACGCGAGCCAGCGCTGCGGATGCTTCCATTTCGACGACAGCACCGCGAAGCCGTACATCGCGCCGATCGCGATCATCCACGGAATCGTGTTGTACAGGCCGACCTGGAAATCGGTGAGGCCGCCCATCTTGCGGATGATCGTCGGCAGCCAGAACGTGGCCGCGTAGATCGTCAGCTGGATCGAGAAATACAGGAAGCAGAACAGCGTGATCTGCGGATCGCGCAGCAGCGCGGTGGCGCGCACCGGCACGTTCGAACGGACGTCGCGCGCCGCGCGTTCCTCGTCGAGCGCGTTCTGTAGTGCCGTGCGTTCCTCGGTGGTGAGCCACGTCGCGTCGCGGATGTGCGATTTCAGCAGCAGCCAGCTCGCGCCGCACAGCGCGACGGAGAATAGCCCTTCGATCAGGAACATCCACTGCCAGCCTTCGAGGCCGAAGCCGCGGATCGACAGCAGCGCACCGGTGACGGGCCCGGACAGCACCGACGCGAATGCGGAGCCGCCGAGGAAGATCGCCATCGCCTTGCCGCGTTCCTGCGGCGGCAGCCATTGCGACAGGTACAGCACGACGCCGGGGAAGAAACCGGCCTCGGCCGCGCCGAGCAGGAAGCGCAGGGCATAGAACGACGTGTCGTTCCACACGAACGCCATCGCGGCCGCGACGATGCCCCACGTCGCCATGATCCGCGCGAGCCACACGCGGGCGCCGTAGCGTTGCATCAGCAGGTTCGACGGCACCTCGAACAGCGCGTAGCCGACGAAGAACAACCCGGCACCGAGGCCGTACGCGGCCGCGCCGATGCCGATCGACGCTTCGAGATGGCGGTCGACGAAGCCGACGTTCACGCGGTCGATGTAGTTCGCGATGAACATGATCAGCACGAGCGGCAGCACATGCCACTTCACTTTCGAGACGGCGGACGCGAGCGGGTCGCGTCCGGGCAGGGCGGGCGAGGGCGGGTTCAAGCGTGTCTCCGGTCGGGCGGGGCTGTGTAGTATGTCGTCGTATGACATGGTACGCCTGAGTGCCGATGGAGACGTCGCGGGTTTACCCGTGAATTACCCGGATATTGGGGAATTTCATGAGATTTGTCGGGCGACCATCAATGTCTGATGACATATGACATGAAACGAGTGTGTACCAATCGCCGGGATACCCGGTGGCGATCCGCGCGCGTGGTGCATCTCCTAGGCAACCCGTCCGGCGGCTGCCCTCGCGGCGGCTACGCCATCGAAACGACGCTGTTGAGCAGCGTCTTCACGAGCACGGCCTGCCGCGTTGCGCCCGTTTTCGCGAAGATGCCGCGCAGGTGCGCACGCGCGGTGTTCTTCGTGATGCCGGTCGCGGCGGCGGCCTCGTCGAGCGTCAGCCCGTCGACGAGCAGCAGTGCGATTTCGGTTTCCATCGGCGTGAGCCGGAACAGCCGGTGCAGCATGTCGCGCGACGTCTGCGGCGACGACACGGGATCGCGCACGAACACCGCAACGGCCGGCCGGTGCCGGCGGTCCTCGGCGCCGCGGTAGGGCGCGAGCGGGCGCAGCAGCACGCTCAACGGCATCGCGCCGCCGGGGCGCGACAGCGTGGTGGCTTCGATGCGGGCGAGCGCGCCCGCGCGGAAATGCTCGAGCGCGGCCTGCAATGCCTTCTGCAGCCGGCGCTCGTCGAGCGGGCACGATGCGTGGAGCCGCTCGTGGCGCACGCACAGCCCGTCCTGCTGCTCGATCAGCCGCTCGGCGATGCGGTTGCGCTTGATCACGCGGCCGTCCTCGTCGACGATCGCGGTGCCGACATCGAGCCGGTCGACGGTGCCCGCGTACAGCGCGCGTTCGGCGTCGAGCACGTCGAACGCCGCGTGCAGCTCGACTGCCCGCTGCAGGTGCGGCAGCAGCGTCGCGACCTGCGCGCGTTCGGCCGCGTCGAAGTCCCGCCCGCCGTGCGCGCGGCTCACGAAGAACGCGCATTCGACGCCGCGTTCGCCGCGCAGGTTCGCGCCGAGGATGTAGCGCAGGTCGAGCGGCTGCAGGTACTGCCGGTAGAAATCGTGCGCGCGCCACGCGGTTTCGCCGAACAGCCGGTCGGCCGTGAAGACCTGGCCGGGCGGCTGATCGAGAAACGGGCACAGCGCATAGAACTGCTCGCTGTACGACGGCTCGCCGGGCAGCAGCGGGCCGTGCGCCGACGCGTTGATGATGAGCCCGTGCCGCGTGCCGCCCGGGTTGCGCAGCACCAGTGTCGTGAAGCGCGCGTCGAGCCGCACGCGGACCGCTTCGAGGAAGCCGGCCCACGGGGTCGCTTCCGACGGGCCCTGATAGACGAGCCCGAGCCACGCGCTGAGTTCGCGCGCCGTCCACGCGGCGTCGTCGAAGCCGTCGTGCGCGGCCGGATCGCCGGGTGCCAGCGCGATGGGCATGCTCGTGTTCTCCTGGATCGGGGTGAAGGGTTCCCGAGCCAGCATACCGGCCGCCCGGCGGCCCGCGTCATCCGAACGGAGGAGGCGGCGCGCCCGGGCGGGCCGGCGGGCAACCGCCGGGCTGCCCGCCTGCGGCGCCTACGCCGCGCGCTCGCGCAGCAGGTAAGCGACGATGCGCCCGGCCGCTTCGTCGGGGGACTCGGCGACCGTATCGACGCGCAGTTCGGGTCGCGCGGGCGGCTCGTACGGCGAATCGATGCCCGTGAAATGCTTCAGCTCGCCGCGCCGCGCCTTCTTGTACAGGCCCTTCGGGTCGCGCTCCTCGGCAACCGCGAGCGGCGTGTCGACGAACACCTCGACGAACTCGTCGGGGCCGGCGAGCGCACGCGCCATCTCGCGTTCCGAGCGGAACGGCGAGATGAACGACACGAGCGTGATGAGCCCCGCGTCGAGCATCAGCCGCGCGACTTCGGCGACGCGCCGGATGTTCTCCACGCGATCGGCTTCGGTGAAGCCGAGATCGCGATTGAGCCCGTGCCGCACGTTGTCGCCGTCGAGCAGGTACGTGTGCTTGCCGAGCACGTGCAGCCGCTTCTCGACGAGGTTCGCGATCGTCGACTTGCCGGCGCCCGACAGCCCCGTCAGCCACACGATGCGCGGCGTCTGCGCCTTCTGCGCGGCACGCGCGGCGCGGTCGACGTCGACGGCCTGCCAGTGCACGTTGTGCGCGCGGCGCAGTGCGAAGTGCAGCATCCCGGCACCGACCGTGTCGTTGGTGAAGCGGTCGATCACGATGAAGCCGCCCGTGTGGCGGTTGCGGTCGTACGGATCGAACGCCACGGGCCGGTCGAAGCTCAGGTTGCACACGCCGATTTCGTTGAGCGCGAGCGTGCGCGCCGCGAGATGCTCGCGCGTGTTCACGTCGACCTTGTACTTCGGCGTCGCGCAGGTCGCGCCGACCGTCTGCGTGCCGAGTTTCACGAGATACGGGCGGCCGGGCAGCAGCGGCGCGTCGTGCATCCACACGAGCGTCGCCTCGAACTGGTCGGCCACCTCGGGCGGCGCATCCGCGCGCGCGATCATGTCGCCGCGGCTGATGTCGATCTCGTCGGCGAGCGTGAGCGTCACCGCGTCGCCGGCGCGCGCGATGTCGCTTTCGCCGCGTTGCGTGATCACCGACGCGACGCGGCTCTCCTTGCCGGACGGCAGCACGCGCACGCGCTCGCCGACGCGGATCTCGCCCGATGCGATGCTGCCCGCGTAGCCGCGGAAATTCAGGTGCGGGCGGTTGACCCACTGCACCGGCAGCCGGAACGGCTCGTCGCGCGTCACGCGCGCGGCGAGCGGCAGCGTGTCGAGATGCTGCATCAGCGTCGGGCCCGCGTACCACGGCATCCGCGTGCCCGGCGCGATCACGTTGTCGCCGCGCAGCGCCGACATCGGGATGCTGACGATCTCCGCCAGCCCGAGCTCGGCCGCGAACGCGCGATAGTCGGCGTCGATGCGCTCGAACACGGCCCGGTCGTAATCGACCAGGTCCATCTTGTTGATCGCGAGCACCACGCGCCTGATGCCGATCAGCGCGACGAGATGGCTATGACGGCGCGTCTGCGTGAGCACGCCCTTGCGCGCGTCGATCAGGATCACGGCGAGCTCGGCGGTCGACGCGCCGGTGATCATGTTGCGCGTGTACTGCTCGTGGCCGGGCGTGTCGGCGACGATGAACTTGCGGCGCGCGGTCGCGAAGAAGCGGTACGCGACGTCGATCGTGATCCCTTGCTCGCGCTCGGCCGACAGGCCGTCGACGAGCAGCGCGAAATCGAGCTCGCCGCCCTGCGTGCCGACTTTCTTCGAATCGGCTTCGAGCTGCGTGAGCTGGTCGTCGAACAGCATGTTCGATTCGTAGAGCAGGCGGCCGATCAGCGTGCTCTTGCCGTCGTCGACGCTGCCGCACGTGATGAAGCGCAGCAGGTCCTTCATCTGCGCATCGTCGGCGTGCATGTTGGGCGTTGCGTGCGTGGGCGCCTCGGGCGCGGTGAGAACGTGTGCCATCAGAAATATCCCTCCTGTTTCTTCTTTTCCATCGAGCCGGCCGAATCGCTGTCGATCAGGCGTCCTTGTCGTTCCGACGTGCGCGTCTCGCGCATTTCCCGAAGGATGTCGTCGAGCGAGCTCGCATCGCTGTCGATCGCGCCTGTCAGCGGATAGCAGCCGAGCGTGCGAAAGCGCACCTTGCGCATCTGCGGCGCTTCGCCGTGGCGCAGCGGCAGGCGTTCGTCGTCGGCCATGATCAGCGCGCCGTCGCGTTCGACGACGGGCCGTTCCTTCGCGAAGTAGAGCGGCACGATCGGGATGTCGTGAAGCTGGATGTACTGCCAGATGTCGAGTTCGGTCCAGTTCGAGATCGGGAACACGCGCAGGCTTTCGCCCTTGCGCTTGCGCGCGTTGTACAGCGACCAGAGTTCGGGGCGCTGGCGCTTCGGGTCCCAGCGGTGCTGCTCGGAGCGCAGCGACACGATGCGTTCTTTCGCGCGCGATTTCTCCTCGTCGCGGCGCGCGCCACCGAACGCGGCATCGAAGCCGTAATGATCGAGCGCCTGCTTGAGCCCCTGGGTCTTCCACACGTCGGTGTGCATGGCCGAGCCGTGCGTGAACGGATTGATGTCGTTCGCGATGCCGTCGGGGTTCACGTGCACGCGCAGGTCGAGGCCGAGGCGCGCGGCCGTCTCGTCGCGAAACGCAATCATCTCGCGGAATTTCCACGTCGTATCGACGTGCAGCAGCGGAAAGGGCGGCTTCGCCGGGTAGAACGCCTTCATCGCGAGATGCAGCATGACCGAGCTGTCCTTGCCGATCGAATACAGCATCACCGGGTTCTCGCTCTCGGCGACCACCTCGCGCATGATGTGGATGCTTTCGGCCTCCAGTCGCTCCAAGTGGGTCAACATCGTTCGTCTCCTTGTTTCATGCCGGCGCCGCGCGACATGTGCGGCGTTTCGTGCATGACGCCAACGGTATCGAGCGAGCGGCATGCCGCTCTTCGTCCGGGTGGACTAAACCGCGGCACGGCGGTGGAGCGGATCTTTCCTTAGTCCACCCGGACGAAGAGGTGCGCGACGGCGGCGCTTAAGGTGAGCGCTCGACCATCGGCGGAGACGACACATGACGGACGACACACGTGCCACGCAATTGCTTTCGGGCCAGACCTGGGCCGATTTCTGCGACACCCTGAAACGCAGCGGCGAGCAGATCCTGCGCGCCGAGGCGCCGGACGATCCGCTGACACGCGCGGAAGGCTTCCGTTACCTGAGCCGGCTGATGCGTATCGCGCTCGAAATGCACGTCGAATTCGCGGACGGCGCGTGGCCCGGCTTTTTCTCGCCGTCGCACGAGACCGCGAAGATCGGCGCCGACAATCCCGACAACCTGTACCAGTACGCGCGGCTCGACGGCCGTTGCGAATACCGCGTGACGGGGCGGCGCGGCACGGTGGCCTACCTGAGCTTCGGCACGCAGAAGGGCGGCTACGAGACCGACGGCAAGATGCTGCAGACGGGCTTTCTCGATGCGAAGCAGCTCGAGATCGCACCGGACGGCAGCTTCGAGATCGTGCTCGGCGGCACACCGCGCGCGGGCAACTGGGTACGCATGGAGCCGGGCACCAATGCGTTGCTGGTGCGACAGACATTCCTCGACCGGCGCGCGGAGACGCCCGCGCAACTGAAGATCGAACGCATCGGCGCGCACGATCGCCCGGCGCCGCTCGATCCGCTCGCGTTGCAGGGCGGCCTCACGCGCGCCGCGCAGTTCGTCGAGCAGACGGCGAAGCTGTTCGCCGACTGGGCCGCGGGCTACCGGTCGCACGTGAACGCGCTGCCGCCCGCCGACCAGGCGCTGTGCCAGTCGGTCGGCGGCGACCCGAACATCTACTACTACCACTCGTGCTGGGAACTGGCCGACGACGAGGCGCTCGTGATCGACGTCGACACGGTGCCCGACTGCGATTTCTGGAACGTGCAGCTCAACAACTACTGGATGGAGTCGCTCGACTACCGGCACTTCGATATCTGCGTGAACAAGCACGGCGCGCGACGGAATGCGGACGGTGGCGTGACGGTGGTCGTCGCGGCCGCGCGGCCGGGCGACGCGAACTGGCTCGATACGGCCGGGCATCGCACCGGCACGATCTGCTGGCGCTGGGTCGGCGCCGCGCAGCCGGTGCATCCGCGCACGCGGGTCGTGAAGCTCGCCGCGCTGAAGGAGGCCGCATGAACGCGCCGATCGACCTGATCCGCACGCGGCTCGACGCCGACGGACTGATCGCCGAGGCCGTGTCGCGCACGGGCGGGGTCACCGCGTTCGGCGACGGACCGTATCGCGAGGCGCTCGACGTGATGTGCGCGTCGCTGATCGACGAAGCGAAGCTGTCCGAACGCGGCGCGGCGATGATGCGCGAGAAGCTCGTCGGGCAACTCGTGAACCGGCTGGTCGTCGAGGATTACTTCCGGCGCCATCCGGAGATCGCGGACATCGCGATCGACGATCCGCTCGTGATCGTCGGCCTGCCGCGCACGGGTACGACGCTGTTGCAGCGGCTGCTGGCCGTCGATCCGCGCTTCCATACTGCCGCGTGGTGGGAAACCCGCTACCCGGCGCCGCTCGCGGGAGAGACGCTGGCCGAGCCGGCGGTGCGCATCGCCCGCGCGCAGGCCGAAGTCGCGACGATGATCGACTGCATTCCGCAGATCCTGACGATTCATCCGCTCGATGCGATGCTCGCCGACGAGGAGTTCATGCTGATGGAACACTCGTTCGTGTGCGCGATGGATTCGTACGCGAACGTGCCGCGCTATACGGCGTGGCTCGCGCGGCAGGATCTCACGCCGGTCTATACGTACCTGAAGCGGATGCTGCAGTTCCTGCAATGGCAGAAGGCACAGCGCGGGGTCGCGCCGGCCGCGCGCTGGCTGCTGAAGACGCCGCAGCACCTGCATGCGCTCGACGTGCTGTGCCGCGTGTTCCCGCGCGCGCAGGTCGTGCTCACGCACCGCGACCCGGCGCAGACGATTCCGTCGATGGCCAGCATGGCGCACACGCTGTGGCAGATGTATGCGGACGATCCCGATCCGCTTGCCGTCGGCGCGCAGTGGAACGCGGGGATGGCCCGCGCGATCGGTGCCGCAATGGCCGCGCGCGACGCGCTGCCGGCCGGCCGCTTCCTCGACGTGCGTTTCGAGGACACGGTGTCGAATCCGCTCGGCGTGGCCGAGGCCGTGTACGCGTTTGCCGGCCTGCCGCTCGATGCGCGGCGGCGCACGGCGATGACCGACTGGATGGCGCGCAACGGCCGCGACAAGCGTGCCGCGCACGACTATTCGATCGCGCGCTTCGGCTTCACCGATGCGCAGCTCGCGCGCGACTTCGCCGCGTATCGCGCGCGGCACCTGCGGGCGGCCGGCTGACGGCCCGGCTCGCGAGACCAACGACAACCAGGAGACAAGCCATGTTGCTGAAGGACAAGATCGTCGTGATTTCCGGGATCGGGCCGGGGCTCGGCGTGAAGCTCGCCGTCGAGGCCGCGCGCGAGGGCGCGTGCGGCGTGGTCGTCGCGGCGCGCACGACGGAAAAGCTCGACGACGCCGAAACGCGGATCCGTGCACTCGGCGTCGATTGCGACGTGCTGAAGGTGAAGACCGACATCACCGACCGCGCACAATGCCGGCAGCTCGCGACGCAGGCCGTCGAGCGCTTCGGCCGGATCGATGCGCTCGTGAACAGCGCATTCGTGCACGGCAGGTTTCCCGAACCGGTGGAGGACGCCGACCTCGACGGCTGGCGCGCGGTGTTCGACACCAACGTGTTCGGCACGATGGCGCTTACGCAGGAAGTCGTGCCGCACATGAAGCGGCACAAGCGCGGTGCGATCGTGATGATCAACACGCAGGCGACCCGCAAGCCGTTTGCAGGGGAAGGCGGCTACGCTGTATCGAAGGGGGCGCTCGCCGTTGCGGCAAAATACCTGGCGCGCGAACTCGGCGTGCACGGCATTCGCGCGAACAGCATCCACATGGGGTGGATGTGGGGCGTGCCGACCCGGACGTATTTCCGGCAGGCGGCGGCCGAATACGGGATGACGGAAGAGCAGGTCATCGCGCCGGTCGCGTCGAACATCGCGCTCGCGAAGCTGCCGACCGACGACGATTGCGCGCGCGCGGCGCTGTTCCTCGCGTCGGACTACGCGAACGCGGTGACGGGCGCGACGCTCGACGCAAATGGCGGCGATTTCATGCCCTGACGACGGAGCAAAGGATCATGCAGGACAACCACGACGAACGACACTTCCTTGCGTTCAACGGCGACGCGGACGGCCTGTGCGCGCTTCAGCAACTGCGGCTCGCGGAGGGCGTGCGCGGCACGCTCGTGACCGGCGTAAAGCGCGACATCAAGCTGCTCGAGCGGATCGATGCGCGCGCGGGCGACATCGTCACCGTGCTCGACGTGTCGCACGACCAGAATCGCGATGCCTGCGCGCGGCTGCTGCGCGCAGGCGCGACGGTCCGCTATTTCGACCATCACTTCGCGGGCGAGCTGCCCGACGATCCGCGCTTCGACGCGCATATCGACACGGCGGCCGACGTCTGCACGAGCGCGATCGTGAACCGTTATCTCGGCGGCCGGCACGTGCGCTGGGCGATCGTCGCGGCATTCGGCGACGAGCTGCCGGCGCTCGGCGACGCGCTCGCGCGCGAACACGGGATCGACGACGCGGCGCGCGACACGCTCGCCGAACTGGGCCTCTACCTGAACTACAACGCGTACGGCGAGTGTGTCGGCGATCTGCATTTCGACCCGGCGGCACTTGCCGATGCGATGCTGCCGTGCGTCGACCCGCTCGAGTTCGTGCGCGAGACCGCCGTGTTCGCCGCGCTGCGCGACGGCTACCGCGACGACATGGCACGGGCGTGCGCACTCGCGCCGCTGCGCGAGGTGCCCGGCGCGACGCTGGTCCGGATGCCCGATCATCCATGGGCGCGGCGCGCGACGGGCATGCTCGCGAACGAGCGAATGCGCAACGCGCCGCATGCGGCGCTCGCGGTGCTGTCGCCGCGCGCGGACGGCGGGCTCGTCGTCAGCGTGCGCGTGCCCGACGGCCGGCCGCTCGGCGCCGACGAGTTCTGTCGCGGCTTTCCGACCGGCGGCGGGCGCAAGCGCGCGGGCGGCATCAATCACCTGCCGGAAACCGAGTTCGACGCGTTCGCCGAGCGGTTCGAGGCGGCGTTCCGGCTCGATTGATGCGACGGCCCGCGACGCGTGCGCCTCGCGTGCGCCGGGTTGCGGCGCGATCAACCGGTCGCGCCCGCGAGCACGGCCGGCACGTTGTGGCCGTAGCAGCGCGCCTCGACACGCTCGGCGATGCGCCAGCCGAGCGCGGTACGCGCGAACCGGTCGACGTACCACAGCCCGAGAAACATCACCTGCGTGCCGCCGTCCGGCAGCGCGACTTCCATCGGATTGAAGCAGATCGTGCGGCCGCGCGCGGTGTCGCCGTCGAGCCGGATCGACAGGTTGCCGACCAGGTGCTGGTACTGCGGAAACCGCGGCAGCACGGTGCGCAGCCACGCCTTCACTTCCGGATAACGGCCTGCGATACCGCCCATCGCGCGATAGTCGATCGCCGCGTCGGGCGTGAACACCGCGTCGAGCGCGTCGAAGTCGCGCGTGTCGATCGCGGTCGAATACGCGACGATCAGTTCGCGGATGTCGTGATGGTCGGACAGCGTTTGCAGATCGGGCATCGGCGGCTCCCGGTCAGGCGCCGTTGCGCCGGCGTGCCGCATGGAGCGCTTCGGCGCGCCGCTTCACGTCGCGCGCGCACTGGTCGAAACCCTGTTTCACCCACGCACCGTGGTTCTGCATGATCGCGTCCGCGTTGATGCCGAGGAACTGGTCGGTCGTGAAATAACGGCAGCGTTCCGCGCCGATCGCGTCGATGTACTGGTCGCGGCGCGCGGCGTCCTTGTTGTCGTCGGTCGGGCGCTGCTCCCACGACAGCAGGCGTTCCGGTTCGCACGCGACGAGGATCTCGTCGACGGGAATCACGGTTTCCGTGCCGGGAATGCGCACCTGCATGTGCACGAAATCGCCGAGCCTGCCGGTCGTTTCGAAGCCGACGCAGAACGTGTTCCATTCGCCGTAGCACGGGAAGTCGGTCAGCACTTCCCAGACGACGGAGGCCGGTGCGTCGATGTCGACGGTGATCGAGGTGACGAGATTCGAGGGTTTGGTCATGGTGGCGTATCGGGTGAGTATCAGGTGAGTAGCGGGTGAGTAGCGGGTGAGGCCGCGCGCCCGGCCGGGCGCCGCAGCAGTCGGAAAGGTCCGCGCCGGCATCGGCCGGCGCGCGTGGCAGGGGCGGGACGCGCGGTGCCGGTAGCGGCCGGCACGTGCCGCGCGGCGTACCCGACATCGAGCGTAGGCCGGCGCATGCGGCGAAGAATCGTCGGAATGGACTAAGGCGTTTCACCGGGGGCGGCAGGCGGGCGCGACGGCCGTGACCGTCGTCGGTCCGCCGGCGCGCCGAACGTCGACACCGCGCGGCGCAGCCGCGACAATACGCGTCTCTTCCCGCTTTCGTCATCGAGGTGCCCGTGCCCGCCAAGTCGTCCGTTGCTCCCGCGATCGTCTGGTTCCGCGACGATCTGCGCGTGACCGACCAGCCCGCGCTGACGCGCGCGGTGGCGTCGGGCCGGCCGCTCGTATGCGTATTCGTCGACGACACGGGCGCCGGCGCCGGGCGCGCGCCCGGCGGCGCGGCGCGCTGGTGGCTGCACGGGTCGCTGGCCGGCCTCGACGCGGCGCTTGCGCGTCATGGCGGACGCCTGCTGCTGTTGCGCGGCGACGCGCCGCGCGAGATCGAACGCGTCGTGCACGACACGGGTGCGCAAGCGGTGTACTGGAACCGTCGTTACGCGCAACCGCAGCGCGACGCCGACGCGGCGCTGAAGGCGTCGCTCAAGGCGCGCGGCGTCACGGTCGAGAGCAGCAACGGCAGCCTGTTGAACGAGCCGTGGGAGGTGCTGACGGGCAGCGGCGGGCCGTACCAGGTGTTCACCGCGTACTGGCGCGCGGCGCGCCGCGATCGCGCGGTGGCCGCGCCGCTGCCCGAGCCCGAACGGATCGGGTTTCATCGCTGGCCGAAGGCCGTGAGCGACCGCGCGCTGGCGCTCGATGCGCTGGCGTTGCGTCCGCCGGCGCCGGATTGGGCCGGCGGCCTGCGCGACGCGTGGCCCGCGCCCGACGAAGGCGGCGCGCACGCGCAGCTCGACGCGTTTCTGACGACGTCGCTCGCCGATTACGCGGATGCGCGCGACCGTCCCGACCGGCCCGCGACGAGCCGGCTGTCGCCGTTCCTGCGCTTCGGCAACGTGTCGCCGCGACAGGTGTGGCACGCGGTGCAGGGCGCCGCGCAGGCCGGCGGCGCGGCATGCGCGGCGGGCGCCGACAAGTTCCTGAGCGAACTCGGCTGGCGTGAATTCAGCTACGCGCTGCTGTACCACTTTCCGGCACTCGCGACCGACAACTTCCGCGCGCAGTTCGATGCGATGCCGTGGCGCGACGATCCCGCCGCGCTGCGCGCGTGGCAGCGCGGGCTGACCGGCTATCCGCTCGTCGATGCGGGCCTGCGCGAACTGTGGACGACCGGCTGGATGCACAACCGCGTGCGGATGGTCGTCGCGTCGTTCCTGATCAAGCATCTGCTGATCGACTGGCGCGCGGGCGAAACGTGGTTCTGGGACACGCTGGTCGACGCCGATCCCGCGAACAACGCGGCGAGCTGGCAGTGGGTGGCCGGCTGCGGTGCCGACGCGGCGCCGTATTTCCGCATCTTCAATCCGGTCGCGCAGGGGCGGAAGTTCGACCCGGACGGTGCGTACGTGCGGCGCTGGGTGCCCGAGCTGACCGGCCTCGACGCCGCATCGATCCACGCGCCGTGGGAGGCCTCGCCGCTGGAGCTCGAAGCGGCAGGCGTGCGGCTCGGCGTCGACTATCCGGAACCGCTCGTCGAGCATGCGGCCGCGCGTGCCCGCGCGCTCGATGCGCTGGCTGCATTGCCGAAGCGCCGCTGACCGCCCGCTCCGGGTTGCCGCGTCAATTGCAGAACGCGGCGTGTTCGAGCAGCGCGTACGCGACGCCCGAATCGAAGTAGGCCGCGCCGCACCACGCGACGAACGCGAGCGTGCCGGCGGCCAGTGCCGCGCGGATCATGCCCACGCCGCGTTACCCGCTGCCGGACGCGCGACGCGCGCGTCGTTGATCGGCAGGTGCAGCAGCGCCGCGAGTACGCCGAGCGCGATCGAGCCGATCCACAGCGGCATGTACGAATGCGTCGCGTCGTACACGCGCGCACCGAGCCAGACACCGAAGAAGCTGCCGAGCTGGTGCCCGAAGAACACGAAGCCGAACAGCGTCGCGATGTAGCGCACGCCGAACACCTGCGAGATCACGCCGTTCGTCAGCGGCACGGTGCCGAGCCACGTGAACCCCATGACGGCCGCGAACACGTAGACGCTCGCGGGCGACAGCGGCGCGGCGACGAATACGGCCATCGTGAGCGCACGCACGAGGTACAGCACCGACAGCACGTACTTGCGCCGCAGCAGCCCGCCGAGATGGCCGCACGCATAGGTGCCGGCCACGTTGGTCAGCGCGATCAGCGCGAGCGCGACGCTCGCGTGGCGCGCCGGCAGCCCGTGATCCAGCAGGTACGCGGGAAGATGCGTCGCGATGAAGGCGAGCTGGAAGCCGCACGCGAAGAAGCCCGCGTTCAGCAGCCAGAAGCCGCGATGCGCGAACGCCTCGCGCACGGCTTCGCCGATCGACTGGTCGGGGCCGGCGGCGGCGCCGGCAACCTGCGCGGGCCGGTCGCGCAGCAGCACGGCGAGCGGCGCGAGCACCACCGCGACGAGCGCCAGTGCGATGAACGCATGCCGCCAGCCGATGCCGCCGATCAGTTCCTGCGCGACGGGCACCATGCAGAACTGGCCGAGCCCGCCGATCGCGCCTGCGACGCCGAGCGCCCAGCCGCGCCGGTCGGGCGGAAACAGGCGGCTCAGTGCGCCATAGATCGATGCGAACGCCGAGCCCGACAACGCGATGCCGATCACGAGCCCGGCACCGACCGTGAACATGCCGGTCGTCGCCGCATGCGCCATCGTGACGAGCCCGGCCGCATAGAGCAGCATCCCGGCGACGATCACGCGCAGCGACCCGAAACGATCGGCGATCATGCCCGTGAACGGCTGTGCGACGCCCCAGATCAGGTTCTGCAGCGCCAGCGCGAGCCCGAACGCTTCGCGCGACCAGCCGTGGTCGAGCGACACCGGCGCGAGGAACAGGCCCTGCACGTGGCGGATGCCGAGCGCGGCGCCCATGATCAGGCCGCCGGCCAGTACGGGCAGCCAGCGGCGGCGGACTTCCTGCTCGATCGGGGTCATGCGTGTCTCCGGAAGGGGGCGCGGCAAAACGGCCGCGCTCGATCCGATTAGACGATCGGGCCCGTCGACGCTCAAGCGATCATTCGGTCAGGTTGGCATGCGTGTGGGGAATGCGACGAAGGGCGCGCGGGATCGGGCGGGCAGGCCCGGCCGCGGCCGGCGGCATTCGCTGAACTGGCTTCGGCTCCGGCCTATGCCGACGCCGTATCGTGCGCACGCATCGCGATATCGCATTCGGCTGCTTCGGCGAGCATCCAGTCGCGGACTTCGGCGACTTCGCGGCGCGGTGCCGGATCGTGCTGGAACAGCCAGTAGCCGTAAGCCTCCGACAGCGCCTGCGTGTGCGGCCCGAGCACCGCGAGCCGCCCGTCCGCGAGCATCGGCGCGACGAGCGCGAGCCGCCCGAGCGCGACGCCCTGGCCCGCGATCGCGGCCTGGATCACCTGGTCGTACTGGTTGAAGCGCAGCACGCCTTTCGGGCGCGCGTCGCCGAGCCCGGCCGCGAGCAGGTGCGTGCGCCATTGCAGTTGCGGCTGCGGCGGCCCGTCGAATTCGAGCAGGACGTGGTCGGCGATCGCGGCCGCGTTCGTGACGGGCCGCGCGGCGAGCGCGGGATGGGCGACCGGCACGACGATCTCGTCGAACAGGTGCAGCGCGCCGGCCGGCGCGCGCTCGCGCGGGCAATAGCGGATGCCGAGGTCGATGCCTTCGGCGCGCAAATCGAGTACCTTGTCGTTCGCGGCGACGCGCAGGTCGATCTCCGGCAGGCGCGCCTGCAGCCGCCCGAGCCGCGGCAGCAACCACAGCGCGGTGACGCCGATGCTCGCGGTGATCGTGACGGGCTGGCGCTCGCGTGCGGCGGCGAGCGACGCGACGGTGTCCTGCAGGCCGTGCAGGGCCGCATCGGCGACGCGAAACAGCCGCTCGCCTTCCGGCGTGAACGCGATCTTCCGGTAGCCGCGCTGCAGCAGCGCGACGCCGAGATGCGCTTCGAGCGCGTGCACCTGGCGGCTGACCGCCGATTGCGTGACGCACAGATCCTGCGCGGCGAGCGTGATGCTCATGCGGCGGCCGACGGCGACGAAACCGCGGACGAGGTCGAGCGACGGGAGACGGACGAGTGGCGTTGACATGCGCGTGACTCATGCGAACGGAGCAGCAAGATTGGTTGAGAACGCGGGGCGCGTCAAGTTCAATGGAGGCTGGCGCGGGGAGCGCGGGGCTGACCGCGAGGCATGGGGTTCGGGTAAGCGCTGAAGCGGCAACTCGGACCGACCGCGAAGCATGGGGTCCGAGTAAGCGCTAAAGCGCTAACTCGGACCGACAGGAGACTCGATGACGATTTCGAACGAAAGCAGCGGGACGACGCAGGGCAGCCGTGCGGCAGGCGCATTGCCGCCCGAGCCCGTGACGCTGCGCGCGGCCGACGGCTACGAATTGCGCGGCCATGTATGGCGCCATCGCGGCGGCAGCGCCGCGCGGCCCGTGACGGTCATCAATTGCGCGACATCGGTGCGTTGCGACTACTACTTTCGTTTCGCGGCCTGGTTGTTCTCACAGGGGCGCGACGTGCTCGTCTACGACTATCGCGGCATCGGCGGGTCGCGCCCGGCGCAGCTCGCGAAGCTGCGCGCGAACTGGCTCGACTGGGGGCGGCTCGATTGCGACGCCGCGCTGCGGTATGCGCGCGACGCGTTTCCGGGCCAGCCGATCGACGTGGTCGCGCACAGCATCGGCGGGTTCGCGCTCGGGCTCGCGGCATCGAACGCACACGTGCGGCACGCGGTGACGGTCGGCGCGCAGTACGCGTACTGGCGCGATTACCTGCCGGCCGAACGGCGGCGCATGTGGTGGAAGTGGCATGTTGCGATGCCGCTGCTCGCGGCCGTGTTCGGCTACGTGCCCGCGAAGCGGCTCGGCTGGATGGAGGACACGCCGCGCGGCGTCGCGTTGTCGTGGGTGCGCTCGCAGGCGCGCTTCGAGGATGGTTATACGCGCGGCCTGCTCGCCGAACCCGCCGCAAGCCGCGCCGCGTTGCCCATCCGCTTCGCGGGACTGT
Organism: Burkholderia sp. 572; assembly: GCF_040545135.1. Lineage (NCBI taxonomy): Bacteria > Pseudomonadati > Pseudomonadota > Betaproteobacteria > Burkholderiales > Burkholderiaceae > Burkholderia > Burkholderia sp. 572. Next base: position 31,091 of record NZ_JBEPLH010000041.1, read on the forward strand.
CGGCGCCGATGCTCGCGATCGGCCTCGACGACGACGGGTTCGGCACGGTCGAGGCGATCGAGCGGCTGGTCGGCTACTACACGGGCAGCGACGTCACGCATCTGCGGATCGCGCCGGCCGACATCGGCGTCGATGCGATCGGCCATTTCGCGTTTTTCCACAGCCGCTTCACCGACACGCTGTGGCCGCTCGCGTTGTACTGGCTGCAGCACGGCGTGCTGCCGGCCGATGCGCCGGGCCACGTGCATGCGCTTCACCCGGCGTCGCGCGGGCGAGGGGCGGGCAGCGGCGTGCCGGGTGTCGCCGCGAACGGGTGAGGCGCGGCGGCTGCACGATGCGTCGCGGGCATGGCGTGCTGCCGCGCGCGGCCTTCGCATGCGGCACATGAAGCCGCCCCGATTCGATGCGGCCGCGGCGAGTCGCACACGGGCCGGTTCGTGCGCCGGCGCGATCGATTAACATCGGGCGTTTCCTTTCACGGCACAGGCTGCTGCGCACCGATGTCCATTCCGTCCGACTCCGCTTCTCCGGCCGATACCGCACGCGCTTGGCGCGTGCACGCGCTCGATGTGCCGCCCGCCGCGGTCCGCGCGGGTGTGCGGGCCGTGCGTATCGATTTCGACTGGAGCGTGCCGCTCGCGTCGCCGGCCTATGCGGCGCTGTGCGATGACGAGCGCGCGCGCGCCGCGCGCTTCATGCGTCACGAGGATGCGGTACGCAGCGCCGCGACGCGTGCCGCGCTGCGCGACGTGCTCGGCGCGGCGCTCGGTGTCGCGCCGCATGCGGTCGCGATCGTCGTCGACGCATCGGGGCGGCCGTCGCCGGCCCCCGCGCATCGGACGTCACTCGATTTCAACGTGTCGCATGCGGGCGATCACGCATTGCTCGCGTGGGCGCCCGCGGGCCGCGTCGGTGTCGATATCGAGTGCTGCGACCGCGCGGCCGACTGGCGTGCGCTCACACGCGAAGTCTGCGCGCCCGCCGAGGCTGCGTGGCTCGACAGCGTGCCGCCCGCCGCGCGCGCGGCGGCGTTCATGCGCGTGTGGGCGGCGAAGGAAGCGCTGCTCAAGGCGCTCGGCACCGGCATCGTCGGCGGGTTGCGAGCGTTCGCGGTCGTGCCGCCGCGCGATGTCGCGACCCCTGCGACGACGATCGTCGAGTCGGCCGCGCCCGCCGCCGGCGTCGCGGCGTTCGACGCGGCGTGGCTCGACGCGGCGCCCGGCTACGCGGCGTGCATCGCGTGGACGCGTGCGTGAGCCGGCGTCCACGCGCGGCGCTCATTCGAGCGGCGCGTCGTTCGGTGCCGCGTAGCGCGCCTTGATCACGTCGCTCATCGGGAAGTCGAACGCGAGCCCCTTCGGCGGCACCGGCTTCATGAACCACCTGTCGTACAGCGCATCGATCTCGCCGCGCTTCATCGACTGCACGAGCACGCCGTCGACGAGCGCCTTGAACTGCGGATCGTCCTTGCGCAGCATGAACCCGTAGGCCTCCGACGACTGCGGCGTGCCGACGATCTGCCAGTCGGCCGGCTTCGCGGCGAGCTGGCGCACGCCCGCGAGCAGCACGTCGTCCATCATGTACGCGGCCGCGCGGCCCGATTCGAGCGTGAGGCGTCCTTCGCCGTAGTCCTTCGCGCTGATGATCTGCATGTTCATCTTCCTTTCCTCGTTCATCCTGCGCAGCAGGCGCTCGGACGTCGTGCCCTGGTTCGTCACGACCGTCTTGCCGGCGAGGTCGGGGAAGTCGCGGATGCCCGATCGCGTGCGCGTGAGCAGGCGCGTCGTCGCGACGAAGAAGGTGGTCGAGAACGCGACCTGCGCGTGACGCGCCGCAAGGTTCGTGGTGACGCCGCATTCGAGATCGACGGTGCCGTTCTGCACGAGCGGGATGCGGTTCTGCGACGTGACGGGGATGAAGCGCACCTGCAGGTCGGGCTTGCCGACGCGCGCCTTCACGGCGGCGATCACGCGGTCGCACAGGTCCTGCGAGAAGCCGATGACCTTGCCGTTCGCGTCGACGTAGGAGAACGGCACCGACGTTTCGCGGTGGCCGATCGAGATCAGGTTGCTTTGCCGGATCTTCTCGAGCGTGCCGGCGAGCGGCTCCGCGGCGAACGAGGCGCCGCATGCGAGTGCGCACGCGGCGAAGAGCAGGGGGCGGCCGAACCGGGCGATGAACCGGGCGATGAACCGGGGCGGGATGGGCATGACGGGCTCCGTGGCGAGTGGTGATTCGTATGTTGCCAAATAAAAAATAATTGCAACATATGTTAAGAGCCGGATCCCGCCGACCGGTCCGGCGGGCCACACCGGGCATCAGGGAAACTCCCGAGTCGAAATCGGTGAAAAACGGGTTGTCTAGACAAGTTCGGGTGGCTACACTTCAAACCACTCCGAACTTGTCTAGACAGGATTGCTCACATGATTACGTTGACCCCCGGCCACCTGACCCTCCCGCAACTGCGCCAGATCGCACGCGAATCCGTTCAGCTGGCGCTCGATCCGGCCAGCTTCGCGAAGATCGACGCCGGCGCGAAGGCCGTCGCCGACATCGCCGCGAAGGGCGAGCCGGCCTACGGCATCAACACGGGCTTCGGCCGCCTGGCGAGCACGCACATCCCGCACGACCAGCTCGAACTGCTGCAGAAGAACCTCGTGCTGTCGCACGCGGTCGGCGTCGGCGAGCCGATGGCACGTTCGTCGGTGCGCCTGCTGATGGCGCTGAAGCTGTCGAGCCTCGGCCGCGGCCACTCGGGCATCCGCCGCGAAGTGATGGACGCGCTGATCAAGCTGTTCAACGCGGACGTGCTGCCGCTGATCCCGGTGAAGGGCTCGGTCGGCGCGTCGGGCGACCTCGCGCCGCTCGCGCACATGTCGGCCGTGCTGCTGGGCGTCGGCGAAGTGTTCATCCGCGGCGAGCGGGCGAGCGCGCTCGACGGCCTGCGCGTCGCGGGCCTCGCGCCGCTGACGCTGCAGGCGAAGGAAGGCCTCGCGCTGCTGAACGGCACGCAGGCATCCACCGCGCTCGCGCTCGACAACATGTTCGCGATCGAAGACCTGTACCGCACCGCGCTCGTCGCGGGCGCGCTGTCGGTCGACGCGGCTGCCGGCTCGGTGAAGCCGTTCGACGCACGCATTCATGAACTGCGCGGCCATCAAGGCCAGATCGACGCGGCAGCGTCGTATCGCGAGCTGCTCGAAGGCTCGCCGATCAACCAGTCGCACCGCGATTGCGACAAGGTGCAGGACCCGTACAGCCTGCGCTGCCAGCCGCAGGTGATGGGCGCGTGCCTGGACCAGATGCGTCACGCGGCCGACGTGCTGCTGATCGAAGCGAACGCCGTGTCGGACAACCCGCTGATCTTCCCGGATACCGGCGAAGTGCTGTCGGGCGGCAACTTCCACGCCGAGCCCGTCGCGTTCGCGGCCGACAACCTCGCACTGGCCGCATCGGAAATCGGCGCACTGGCCGAACGCCGCATCGCGCTGCTGATCGACGCGACGCTGTCGGGCCTGCCCCCGTTCCTCGTGCGGGACGGCGGCGTGAACTCGGGCTTCATGATCGCCCACGTGACGGCCGCCGCACTCGCATCGGAAAACAAGACGCTCGCGCACCCGGCGTCGGTCGACTCGCTGCCGACCTCGGCGAACCAGGAAGACCACGTGTCGATGGCGACGTTCGCCGCACGCAAGCTCGCCGACATCGCAGACAACACGAAGCACATCCTCGCGATCGAACTGCTGGCCGCCGCGCAAGGCGTCGACCTGCGCGCGCCGCACCACACGAGCCCGAAGCTCGCGCCGGTGATGGAAACGATTCGCGGCAAGGTCGCGCACTACGAGCTCGACCACTACTTCGCACCGGACATCGCGGTGATCGCGAAGCTGGTCGGCGAGCGTGCGTTCGCGAAGGTCGCGCCGTTCTCGTTCGCGTCGGAACAGTAAGCCCATGAGCGCGCCGGTCTACCAGGAGATCAAGGATTTCATCCTGGCCCGCATCCACGCAGGCGAGTGGGAGGAGGGCGACCAGGTGCCGTCCGAGAACGAGCTGGCGCGCGAGTTCAAGGTGGCGCGCATGACCGTCAACCGCGCGCTGCGCGAGTTGACGGCCGAGCAGGTACTCACGCGCATGAAGGGCGCGGGCACCTACGTCGCGCGGCCGAAGTACGAGTCGACGCTGGTGGCGATCCGCAGCATCTCGGAGGAGGTCGGCGCGCGCGGGCATGCGTATCGCGCGAGCGTGCTCGGCCTCGACACGATCCGCGCCGACGAGGTGCTCGCCGACGAGATGCAGGTAGCCGTGCGCACGAAGCTGTTTCATTCGCAGGTGCTGCATTTCGAGAACGACGAGCCGGTGCAGCTCGAAGAGCGGTGGGTGAATCCGGCGGTCGCGCCGGATTACGCCGAGCAGGATTTCACGAACACGACGCCGAACCTGTACCTGATGCGCGCGGCTCCGCTGCAGCGCGTCGAGTACCGGATCGAAGCGGCGGCCCCGGCGCCGGAGCGGCGCGAGCAGCTGCGGATGGACGACGTCGAGCCGTGTCTGGTTTTACATCGGCGCACCTGGTCGCAGGGCGTCGTCGCCTCGGTGGCGAATCTGTGGCATCCCGGCAGCCGTTATCGCTTCACCGGGCATTTCTGATTCCTATTTGATATTCATTTCCCTCGGGAGCAGTCGTCATGAACCATCCGAAACACATCGATCCCCGTCTCGATCCGACGCGCACGATCCGCGCGCCGCGCGGCAGCGAGAAAGTCTGCAAGACCTGGCTGGCCGAAGCGGCCTACCGGATGATCCAGAACAACCTCGACCCGGAAGTCGCCGAGCATCCGCATGCGCTTGTCGTGTACGGCGGCATCGGCCGCGCGGCGCGCAACTGGGAATGCTACGACCAGATTCTCGCGTCGCTGAAGGATCTCGAGGAAAACGAAACGCTGCTGATCCAGTCGGGCAAGCCGGTCGGTGTGTTCCGCACGCACAAGGATGCGCCGCGCGTGCTGCTGGCCAACTCGAACCTCGTGCCGCACTGGGCGAACTGGGACCACTTCCACGAGCTCGACCGCAAGGGCCTGATGATGTACGGCCAGATGACGGCCGGCAGCTGGATCTACATCGGCAGCCAGGGCATCGTTCAGGGCACCTATGAAACGTTCTTCTCGGTCGCGAACCAGCACTTCAACGGCGATCCGTCGGGCCGCTGGATCCTGACGGGCGGCCTCGGCGGCATGGGCGGCGCGCAGCCGCTGGCCGCGACGATGGCCGGCTTCTCGATGATCGCGGTCGAATGCGACGAGACGCGCATCGACTTCCGCCTGAAGACGCGCTACGTCGACAAGAAGGCGACGACGCTCGACGAGGCGCTCGGCATGATCGAGGAAGCGAAGCGCACCGGCAAGCCGGTGTCGGTCGGCCTGCTCGGCAACGCGGCCGACGTGTTCGCGGAACTCGTCACGCGCGGCATCACGCCGGATTGCGTGACCGACCAGACGAGCGCGCACGACCCGATCAACGGCTACCTGCCGCAAGGCTGGACCGTCGCGCAATGGCGCGAAGCGCAGAAGGTCGATCCGCAGAGCATCGTGAAGGTCGCGAAGCAGTCGATGGCCGTCCAGGTGCGCGCGATGCTGGCGCTGCAGGAGCGCGGCGCGGCGACGCTCGACTACGGCAACAACATCCGCCAGATGGCGCTGGAAATGGGTGTCGAGAACGCGTTCGACTTCCCGGGCTTCGTGCCGGCCTATATCCGCCCGCTGTTCTGCGAAGGCAAGGGCCCGTTCCGCTGGGTCGCGCTGTCGGGCGATCCGGAAGACATCTACAAGACCGACCAGAAGGTGAAGGAGCTGATCCCCGACGATCCGCACCTGCACAACTGGCTCGACATGGCACGTGAGCGCATCGCGTTCCAGGGCCTGCCGGCGCGGATCTGCTGGGTCGGCGTGAAGGATCGCTATCGCCTCGGCCAGGCGTTCAACGAGATGGTCAAGAACGGCGAACTGAAGGCCCCGATCGTGATCGGCCGCGATCACCTCGACACCGGTTCGGTCGCGAGCCCGAACCGCGAGACGGAATCGATGAAGGACGGTTCCGACGCCGTGAGCGACTGGCCGCTGCTGAACGCGCTGCTGAATACGGCAGGCGGCGCATCGTGGGTGTCGCTGCACCATGGCGGTGGCGTCGGCATGGGCTTCTCGCAGCACTCGGGCGTCGTGATCGTCGCCGACGGTACCGCCGAAGCGCACGAGCGTCTCGGCCGCGTGCTGCTGAACGACCCGGCGACGGGCGTGATGCGCCATGCGGATGCCGGCTACGAACTCGCGCAGCAGACGGCCCGCGAAGCCGGCCTGAAGCTGCCGATGCTCGGCCGCTGAGCATGACGGCGCTCCACCAGGCGCCGGCGAACGCGACGCTGGCCGCCGCGGTGATCCGCGCAGCGGATCTCGTCGCGTCGCCATGGAAGAACGGCGGCGGCGTGACGCGCGAAATCGCGGCGTTTTCCCCCACGGGGACTTCCTTCGGGGCGCCGCCGGGCGCCGCGCTCGACGCGTTCGCGTGGCGCGTGAGCGTCGCGGACGTCGGCACGGACGGCCCGTTCTCGCGTTTCGACGGCGTCGACCGCACGCTCGTGCTGCTGTCCGGCGCGGGCATGACGCTCGCCGAGGAAGGCGGCGCAGGCCACGTGCTCGACGCACCGCTGGCCCGCGCGGATTTCGCGGGCGAGGCGGCGATCGACGCGACGCTGCACGACGGCGCGACGCGCGACTTCAACCTGATGACGCGCCGTTCGGCCGCGCGCGGCACGCTCGACGTGTGGCGCGCAGGCGCGCACCGCATCGGGCACGCCGATACCGTGCTGTTGTTTTGCGCGACCGGCGAGGTCGCCGTTGAAATCGACGGCACGCGCTACACATTGGAAGAAATGGACACGTTGCGGCTCGACGGGCCGCGGCGTGCGTTTGACGTCGTCGTGAGCGGTAGCGGCGCGTTGCTCGCCGTGTCGCTCGCCATCGGCGAACGAGACTGAACGCATGAAACCGACTGTCTGGCATCACCTGAGGCTGTGTCCGCACGGCCATCCTGACGAGACGATCGACGACGCGGCGATCGCCGTCGACGAAACCGGCACGATCGCCTGGCTTGGCGCGATGTCCGCGCTGCCGCACGGTTATGCCCACTGGCGGCGCGAGGATCTGCACGGCGCGTGGGTGACGCCGGGCCTCGTCGACTGCCATACGCACCTCGTGTACGGCGGCACGCGTGCCGACGAATTCGCGCAGCGCCTCGCGGGCGTCAGCTACGAGGAGATCGCTCGGCAGGGCGGCGGGATCGTGTCGACGGTGCGCGCGACGCGCGGGGCCGACGAGACGACGCTGTTCGTGCAGGCCGCCGCGCGGCTGCAGCCGTTGCTGGCCGAAGGCGTGACCGCGATCGAGATCAAGTCGGGCTACGGGCTCGACCTCGCGAGCGAACGCAAGATGCTGCGTGTCGCGCGCCAGCTCGGCGAGCGCTTCCCGGTCACGGTCTACACGACGTTCCTCGGCGCGCATGCGCTGCCGCCGGAATATGCGGGCCGCGCGGACGAATACATCGACGAAGTGTGCGACCGGATGCTGCCGGCGCTGGCCGACGAGGGGCTCGTTGACGCGGTCGACGTGTTCTGCGAACGCATCGGCTTTTCGCTCGCCCAGACCGAGCGCGTGTTCGAAGCCGCGACGCGGCGCGGGCTGCCCGTGAAGCTGCATGCGGAGCAATTGTCGAACGCGGGCGGCACGGCGCTCGCCGCCCGCTATCGGGCACTGTCCGCCGACCACCTCGAATTCCTCGACGAAGCCGGCATCGAGGCGATGAAGGCGGCCGGCACGGTCGCCGTGCTGCTGCCCGGCGCGTACTACTTCATCCGCGAGACGCAACTGCCGCCGATCGAGCTGCTGCGCAAGCACGGCGTGCCGATCGCGCTCGCGACCGATCACAACCCCGGCACGTCGCCGCTCGAATCGCTGCTGCTGACGCTAAACATGGGCTGCACGCTGTTCCGCATGACGGTGCCCGAAGTGCTGCAGGGCGTGACGCGCCATGCGGCCGCGGCGCTCGGTCGCGCGGATCGCCACGGCGCGCTCGAGGTCGGTCGCCAGGCCGACTTCGCCGCATGGTCGGTCGGCTCGCTGGCGGAGCTCGCCTACTGGATCGGCCGGCCGCTGTGCGAGCAGGTCGTACGCGGCGGCACGACCGTGTTTCGCCGGATGAATGGATAGATAGCCTTATGACCGACACCCTGTTGTTCGCAGACCATGCGTACCTGCCCGACGGCTGGCGCCGTAACGTGCTGCTGCGCTGGGACGCGGCCGGCACGCTGACCGGCGTGACGCCCGACACCGACGCCCCGGCAGGCGTCGCGCGTGCGGCCGGGCCGGTGCTGCCCGGCATGCCGAACCTGCATTCGCACGCGTTCCAGCGCGCGATGGCGGGGCTCACCGAATACCGCGCGAATCCGGCCGACAGCTTCTGGAGCTGGCGCGACCTGATGTACCGCTTCGCGCTGAAGATCACGCCCGACGCGCTCGCCGCGATCGCGCGCTGGCTGTACGTCGAGATGCTCAAGTGCGGCTATACGTCGGTGTGCGAATTCCACTACGTGCATCACGCGCAGGACGGCTCGCGTTATCCGCAGATCGCGGAACTCGGCACGCACGTGGTCGACGCTGCACGCTCGGCCGGCATCGGCATCACGATGCTGCCCGTGTCGTACCAGTTCGCCGGCTTCGGCAACAAGCCGCCGCGCGACGACCAGCGCCGCTTCATCAATACGCCCGACGGCCTGCTCGAGCTGCTCGACGCGATGCGTCGCGCGGCGCCGGAGCATGGCGGGCTGCGCTACGGCGTCGCGCCGCACTCGCTGCGGGCGGTGTCCGAGAACGGGTTGCGCGTGCTGCTCGACGGGCTGCCCGACGACGCGCCCGTGCATATCCATATCGCCGAGCAGACGGCCGAAGTCGACGACTGCGTGCGTGCCTACGGTGCGCGCCCCGTCCAATGGCTGCTCGATCGCTTCGATGTCGACGCACGCTGGTGTCTCGTGCACGCGACGCACGTCGACGCGGCCGAAACGGCCGCGCTCGCGCAGCGTCGCGCGGTCGCCGGCCTGTGCCTGACGACCGAGGCGAACCTCGGCGACGGCGTGTTCCCGGCCGTCGACTATCTCGCGCAAGGCGGCGTGATCGGCGTCGGCTCGGACAGCCACGCGTCGGTCGACTGGCGTGCCGAGCTGCGCCTGCTCGAATACGGGCAACGGCTCGTGCACCGCGCGCGCAACGTGCTGGCGAGCGACACGCAGGCGCATGTCGCCGATCGCCTGTTCGACGCGTCGCTCACGGGCGGCGCGCAGGCCAGCGGGCGGCACGTCGGTGCGCTGCGCGAAGGGTGCCGCGCCGACTGGCTCGTCCTCGATCCCGATCATCCGGCGATCGCCGAACACGACAGCACGTCGTGGTTGTCGGGTATCGTGTTCGCGGAGCACGGCGAGACGCCGGTGCTCGACGTCTACACGGGCGGCGAGCGCGTCGTGAGCGGCCGCCGCCATCGCGACGAAGCCGTCGCGTATGCCGACTACCGCGCCGCGCTGGCGCAACTGCTGCGCTGACGCGCGGCAACCGGCGCGCGCCGCCTGCGTGCGCCGGCAGACCTTCAACGGTGATGCGACATGACTGAACAACCGGCTGTATTCACGCTGAAGCAGGGCACGCTGCCGCTGCTGATCTCGATTCCGCACGCAGGCACGTACATCCCCGACGACATCGCCGCGACGATGACGGCCGACGCGCGTTTCGTCGACGATTGCGACTGGCATCTCGAACGCCTGTATGGCTTCGCGGCCGGCCTCGGTGCATCGATCCTCGTCCCGTCGCATGCGCGCTACGTCGTCGACCTGAACCGTCCGCCCGACAACGAGAACCTGTACCCGGGGCAGGACACGACGGGGCTCGTGCCGGTCGATACGTTCGACAAGGCGCCGCTGTATCCGGCGAACGCGCTGCCCGGCAACGACGAGATCATGCGTCGCCGCGATCGCTACTGGCTGCCGTATCACGACGCGCTGCAAGGCGAGGTCGCACGCCTGAAGCGCGAGCACGGCCGCGTGCTCGTGTGGGAAGCGCATTCGATCCGCTCGCACGTGCCGCGCTTCTTCGACGGCCGCCTGCCGGACTTCAACTTCGGCACGTCGAGCGGTGCAAGTGCCGCGCCGGGCCTGGCGGAGGCGCTCGCCGCGCGCGTGCTCGAACATGACGGCTATACGGCCGTCGCGAACGGGCGCTTCAAGGGCGGCTACATCACGCGTCACTACGGCGTGCCCGAAACGGGCGTCGAAGCCGTGCAGCTCGAGCTCTCGCAGATCACCTACATGGAAGAGACGCGCCCCTACGCGTACGACGAAACGCGTGCGGCGCGGATTGTGCCGCTATTGCAGACGCTCGTCGAAACCGCGCTCGCGCATCGCTGAACCCGGGCCGCGCGGATGCGGCAGCGCGGCGGAGCCGGTGCGTGACGGCCCGCCGGCCCGCAGCGTGCCGCACCGATGCAATGCACAACACGGCATCGATCCACGAGATCGGTGCCGTTTTTTTCGTCCGGGTTTCGTCTGATCGATGTCGTCATCCGCACCTGAAAATTTGACGCAATTTTTGGGTGATATAAGCTGAATGTCAGGAAGTCGTCACGCGCGCACCGGCGGCGGGCCATCGATCGTGGCCGCACCGCACCGGAATGCGCGGCGAGACACCTTGCCGACGTGTCGCCGCGCGGCATTGCCGCATGCGCTTCATCGCGACACGTGTCCTGCATTCATCCGTCAGTCGAGTACGATCGTGAAAGCCGCCAGCCCTTCGATACGCCGGACGCGAAGTCCGTCGGCGGGCGCGCCGCCTCAGGCCGGGCCGATCCGGCATGCTGATCGCGGCACGCGTGCCGCCTCTTTGCGCGAACCTCGTTTCTTTGCCATTTCCCGTCGCGGCCTGCGCCGCTTCAACCTCGTGGCTGCCCGCGTGTTCAGCGCGGTGCAGTGCGACGGCAGCGCATCGTTGTTGCCCTAGCGTCCCTTTCCACGTCCGTTCCGAGCCGCCCCGCCTGTTGCCGCATCGTCCGCGCGGCAGGATCGCGTTTGGGCATGCGGCGCATCGTGGCGCGCGCGGGCGGTGCCGGCGCGAACCTTCATCGTCCCGCGTGCGAACGTGTCGCGCGCGATTGCCGGGGAGACACCCATGCGTGCGCGACCGATCGTAGCCGTGACCGCCGACCGCATCCTGCGCGGTGCGCATCCGAACCACACGGCGGGGGAGAAGTACCTGGCCGCGCTCGTCGACGGCGCGGGCGTGCTTGCCTTCGTGCTGCCCGCGCTCGGCGCGCGCCAGCCGGCCGATGCGATCGTCGCGGCGGTCGACGGGTTGCTGTTGACCGGCAGTTACTCGAACGTCGAGCCGCATCATTACGGCGGTGCCGCGAGCGCGCCCGACACGCTGCACGATCCCGCGCGCGATGCGACCGCGCTGCCGCTGATCCGCGCGGCGATCGACGCGGGCGTGCCCGTACTCGCGATCTGTCGCGGCATGCAGGAGCTGAACGTTGCCTACGGCGGCACGCTGCATCAGCGGCTGCACGCGACGACCGGCTTCGACGATCACCGCGAGCGGCCGGCCGATCCGCTCGAGCGGCAGTACGGCCCCGCGCACGTCGTGCAGTTCGCGCCGGGCGGCCTGCTGCAGCGGATCGCGCACGGCGCACCTGAAGCGACGGTCAATTCGCTGCACGACCAGGGCATCGCGCAGCTCGGCGCGGGGCTCGTCGTCGAAGCCAGCGCGCCCGACGGGCTGGTCGAGGCCGTCAGCGTGCGCGGCGCGCGTGCGTTCGCGCTCGGCGTGCAGTGGCATCCCGAATGGCGCTACGCGGAACAGCCGCTGTCGCGCGACATCTTCGCGGCATTCGGCGCGGCGTGCCGCGCGCGCATGACCCATCGCATTCATGCGGCCGGCGGCGCGATGCCGTCGCCGGCCGCATCCGACGTCGACTGACAGAGGCCGATCATGCAACCCGAACTGAGCGAATTCCTGCGACAGCACCGCATCACCGAGGTCGAGGCGATCATTCCCGACATGGCCGGCATCGCGCGCGGCAAGATCATTCCGCGCAACAAGTTCGAATCCGGCGAATCGATGCGCTTGCCGCAGGCCGTGATGGTGCAGACCGTCACCGGCGACTATCCGGAGGACGGCACGCTGACCGGCGTGACCGACCCCGACATGGTGTGCGTGCCCGATCCGTCGACGATCTGCCTGATTCCGTGGGCCGTCGATCCGACCGCGCAGGTGATTCACGATTGCGTGCACTTCGACGGCTCGCCGGTCGAGATTTCGCCGCGCTACGTGCTGCGCCGTGTGCTCGACCTGTACAAGGCGAAAGGCTGGCAGCCGGTCGTTGCGCCCGAGCTCGAGTTCTACCTGGTCGACATGAACGCCGATCCGGACCTGCCGCTGCGTCCGCCCGTTGGCCGCACCGGGCGTGCGGAAACCGGCCGGCAGTCGTATTCGATCGAGGCCGTCAACGAGTTCGATTCACTGTTCGAGGACATCTACGAATACTGCGAGATGCAGGGGCTCGATATCGAGACGCTGATCCATGAAGTCGGCGCCGCGCAGATGGAGATCAACTTCGTGCACGGCGATGCGCTGTCGCTGGCCGACCAGGTGTTCCTGTTCAAGCGCACGGTGCGCGAGGCAGCGTTGCGCCACAACATGTACGCGACCTTCATGGCGAAGCCGATGCAGGACGAGCCGGGCTCGGCGATGCACATCCACCAGAGCCTGGCCGACGCGCGCACGGGGCGCAACCTGTTCTCGGGCGAAGACGGCGCCGTGTCGCCGATGTTCCACAGCTATCTCGCGGGGCTGCAGAAGTACACGCCGGCGCTGATGCCGATCTTCGCGCCGTACATCAACTCGTATCGCCGCCTGTCGCGCTTCATGGCCGCGCCGATCAACGTGCAGTGGGGCTACGACAACCGCACGGTCGGCTTCCGCATCCCGCAGTCGGGCGCGTCGGCGCGCCGCATCGAGAACCGGATTCCGGGTGTCGACTGCAATCCGTACCTCGCGTTCGCGGCGACGCTCGCCGCCGGCTATCTCGGCTTGTCGCAGCAGCTCGCGCCGACCGAGCCGATCGCGTCGGACGGCTACAACCTGCCGTACCAGCTGCCGCGCAATCTCGAGGAGGGGATCTCGCTGATGGCGGCGTGCACGCCGCTCGCCGGCATTCTCGGCGACAAGTTCGTGAAGGCCTACCTGGCGCTGAAGGACACCGAATACGAAGCGTTCTTCCGCGTGATCAGCTCGTGGGAGCGCAGGCATCTGCTGCTGCACGTCTGAGCGTGCGGCAGCGTTATCCGGAGGAAACATGACCGATCGAAACGAAGCCTTCTCACCGCATTCGACCGCCGAATACCGCGCGCTCGACGCCGCGCACCACATCCACCCGTTCTCGGACATGGGCGCGCTGAACCGCGCGGGCAGCCGCGTGATCGT